>NZ_SMMF01000242.1:0-422 GCF_009711355.1 Roseibium sp. RKSG952
AAATAATAATAAAGAGGATAAATCTTCTCGAGATCGGGCGCATTAGGAGGACAAAATCAAATAGAGAATACAGCTCTATCCAATTATTTTTTTCATCCGATTACTATAATGATAGTTTTGATGGCAATGGTTTTAAAAGATTAACAAAAAATGATATAATAGATAATAAAACATACACAGAAATTACAAAATGCAACGGAGACGTAGGATATTCAAGGGAGGCGACAAGCTACTTTTTTTTAGCTAATGCTGATGCAGCTGATGAAGTGGTGAATAATATTAAAGAGTATAAGAACCAGTGCGAGTTGAATAATGAAAAATAGGTGAGCATGTCTATTTACCTCGTCAACTTGGAACGGCTGCGGTTCACTCCCATGAAAGGATTGGAGTGTGTGTACTGAAACAGTATTGACCTGACAGTC
>NZ_SMMF01000317.1:0-576 GCF_009711355.1 Roseibium sp. RKSG952
CAATGCCAGCCTGACCAACACCGGAACGATCGTCGGCGCTTCAGGCTCAGCGACCGGCCTTGCCACGCACGCAGCGTCCATAAGTGCAGCTGCCGTGTCAGACGATGAAGGCCTCTACACCGTTGACATTGATGGCGCCAATACCGCGTTCACCAATGAGGGAACGGTGACGGGAGACAACGCCGTCAGACTTTCCGGGACATCCGCAAGCTTCACCAATTCCGGTGTCGTTTCGGCAAGCGGGACGGACGGTCAGGCGTTGGCCCTGGCCGGAGACGGCGCAACTGTGGTCAATAGCGGAACACTCACCGGTCTGCGTGGCAGCCGGATTACCGGGGCAAATGCAACCGTCACGAACTCCGGCACGCTGTCGGCCAGCGGTGACGGAGCGACTGGCCTTGAGGTTGACGGCGACAATGCAGTCGTAGTGAACACAGGTACAATCACAGGCGCCAGTGGCATGGAAGTGGCCGGAAACAATGCGTCCGTGATCAATAGCGGGCAGGTGTCCGCCACCGCTTCCGACGGATATGCCGTTGAAGTTGTCGGCGACAATGCCAGCCTGACCAACACCGG
>NZ_SMMF01000019.1:0-208 GCF_009711355.1 Roseibium sp. RKSG952
GTCCGGAGGTCTTCCGGAACATATTGCAACACCGCTCCGCGTTTCCTCACCGCTTCGCGGCACATCTCCTCTGTCCAGAGGGACCACGGCACATGCCTCAATGTCATGCCGTCTTGCCTGACCGCCTCGAGACATATTTTCGGCGCCTGGAGATCTTTTGGCACATACCTCAATGCTACGCCGTTTTGCCTCACCGCCTCGAGGCAGA
>NZ_SMMF01000896.1:0-39257 GCF_009711355.1 Roseibium sp. RKSG952
TTTCCTGGCGCTGGATCTTCTGGATCAACCTGCCGATCGTGCTTGTCGGCCTTTCGGTCGTCATGGCCCTGTGGCGGGATCCCCCGGTCAAGGCGGAGCGCACGAAGATCGACAAGACCGGCCTGATCTTGGGCTTGCTCGGACTGACAGCATTGGTGTTTGGCCTGATGGAAGGTTCTGGCTACGGCTGGCGGTCACCGGTTATTGCAGGTTCTCTGCTGTTCGGACTGACCGGATTAATTGCCTTCAATTACTATGAAGCCCGCCATCCCGGCCCCTTGATCGACACAACCCTTTTCCGGAATCCCGCTTTCACGGCAAGCCTGCTGAATTTCATGGTGACCCAGGTCAGCAAGTTCGTGGTCGCCGTGTTCTTGCCCTTGTATCTGCAAAACAAGCTGGGCTTTTCCCCCTTCTATGCGGGACTGGGGATCGTCATTGCCGTTCTTCCGTTTCCAGTTCTGTCGGTTCTGGCCGGATCGGCTGCTGACAAATACGGGTCCCGCCCGCCCGTTTTATGGGGTCTGACCGCAACGGCCATCGCCACGGCAGCGATTGGTGCCGTCCTTTCACTCAACACCTACCTTTTCCTCGTACCTGCCCTTCTGGTCTGGGGATTGACCATGCCCTATGCGATGATCCCGAACACACGTGTTGCGATGAACACGGTCCCACTCGACAAGCAGGGCGAAGTCAGTGGTGTCATCATGACAATCCGGCTTCTCGGCGGGACGATTGGGGTGACCCTCGGGAGCGTCTTGCTATCGCTTGGCATCGGCTACACCGCGATTTTTTTTGCCGCCGCCGCAATGCTTCTGGCAGCGTTTGCATTCAGCCTGCCGTTTTTTGATCGAAAGACGTCCTGAACACCCACTGGCAATCAACAGTGGCAGAATACAGGGTCACCAGCCTAGACACCATCGCTTCCGTACTTACGAACATTTCTGAGCTGCACGTTATCAAATACAACCAAAGAACGAACAAATATAAACACAACCAAAATTAAACATCCAAATTAACGATTTCTTACAATATTGAATTACTTCGGGCAATACTATAACCACACCAACAAAAGTAATTTACTTTCAGAAATGAAAGCACTTGTTTTTAGACAGCACCGACTTTGAACAGTGCTTGCAGCTCGGGAACGGTAAATGTTGGCAACACCGGAAAAGCAACGTGAACCGGATCTGCAAAAAGATCTTACGGTCAGGCAGATTGCAAAAGCAGACGGATGGAACAGACTGCGAGGCAGCAAGACCGCCATCGATATTACCGCAACGTTCGGACTGATTGCTGCATGCATTGCAGGTGTCGTTTTGACGCCATATTTTCTGATCGTGAATGTACTGGTTATGCCGCCGTTGATCATGCGGTTGTTTTCCATGGGACATGAAGCATCCCACGCTCTGATTTCACGCAACCGCACTTTCAATGATTTTATCGGGCTGATTGCCCATGGCGCGATTTTGATGCCCTTTTACGGCTGGCGGGCCGGGCATCTCAGCCATCACATGAACAACGATCATCCAACCAAGGAAGAATATGGTCCGGCCTCCGCTTTGAAGCTGTTCGAGCTCCGGTCAGCAAAAAGCAACCAGACAAACGATCAAGCCACTATCAAAACCGCCCTCATTAAACTGGCAAGGCTTAGTTGGAAAAACGTCCTTTACGACCTTGGCTTTTGGAGATCCCACACCGCTCGAAAGGGCATCTTGAGGCGTCATTTCAAAGACAAAAGGGCAGAGGTCCTGAACATTGTATTTCCGGCACTTTTTTGGACCCTTTATGTGGTGCTGACCATTTTGTATCCGCTATATGCACTCGCAGGAATATGGATACCGATGGTCCTCGGCCACAGCCTGATCGGAATTCTCGGGTTTCTAAATCATCAGGATGTCGAAAACCGCGTTTCCTTCCGGTTTGAGAGCACCAAGGAAGCGGCCGCCCACGAGACGATTGACGTGGACTACGGTCCCCTCAACTGGTTTACCATGGGCATTGGGGATGAGCACACAATGCATCACATGCTTCCGCAAGTTCCGTGGTATAATCTGAGGAAGCTTCGAAAGAATGCCGAAGATCATGGCTGCCGGATCGACAGGCGCAAGGCGCCTGCCAAAGCATGGACAGTGATGTGGAACATCCTGCAGGCCCAATACCACGTCCAACGCGTCAAGGACGGATACAAGGTCATTCGCTCCAGAAAACATCAACCTGCCGAATAGTTGAACGGGCGATCACAAGCAACGGCCAAACTGGACTCCGGCGAATTTTCGAGCGACATACCGATCGGTATCGCGTTTGAATTCACTCGTCAAACGAACCAATCAGCGTAGACATCGCTGGTCAACGCCACTGCATCAGGCAAACCGCGTATCAGGAGAAATCGCCCCTGTAGCGATCTCTGAGGACGTTTTTCTGGATCTTGCCCATGGTATTACGTGGTAAGGCGTCAACGACGTGCACCTTCTTTGGTTGTTTGAACTTCGCAAGACTGCCAGCCAGCGCGCCGCGAACATTCTCCGGTGTGACAATGTCCCCCGGCTTCGCCGCCAAAACGGCAACCACACCTTCTCCGAAGTCCGGATGCGGCACACCAATCACGGCACACTCCCCAACGCCCGGAAGTTCGTCGATCAACGCCTCAACCTCCGCGGGGTAAACATTGAACCCGCCCGAGATGATCAGATCCTTGTCACGCCCGACAATGGAAACATATCCGCGTTCATCGATACGTCCCATGTCTCCGGTGACGAAATAGCCGTCGCTTCGGAACTCTTCTTCCGTCTTCTCCGGCATGCGCCAATAACCCTTGAAAACATTCGCGCCCTTCACTTCGATCACGCCGACATCGCCGTCCGGAACGGGATGCCCGGTCTGGGGGTCGACGATCCGCAAGCCAACACCGGGCAGCGGAAAGCCGACCGTGCCGGCCCGCCGCTCGCCCTCATAGGGATTGGACGTGTTCATGTTGGTTTCAGTCATGCCGTAACGTTCAAGAATGGCATGTCCTGTGCGTTCCCGAAACTCCCGGTGCACCTCTGCCGACAAGGGGGCCGACCCGGAAATGAACAGCCGCATTTGGCTGACAAGCTCCTTGTCAAAAGCCTTAGATCCCAGCAAGCGAATGTAGAAAGTCGGAACCCCCATCATTGCCGTTGCGCGTGGCAGCAGCCTCAGCACCGCATCAAGATCAAACTTAGGCAAAAACAACAGGGAGCCACCTGCCATAAGGGTTACATTGGTGGCAACAAACAGTCCGTGGGTGTGAAAGATCGGCAGAGCATGAAGGAGCACATCCTTCCCGGTAAACCGCCAGTAGTCTACAAGCGTTCGGGAATTGGACGCCAGGTTCTCATGGCTCAACATGGCCCCTTTCGACCGGCCGGTCGTGCCGGAGGTATAAAGGATTGCGGCCAGATCGCCCGGGTCACGCGCAGCATCCTCAATTACGGTTGATGCGGTATCGGCAAGCTCGCGCAAACTGCCCTGCCCCTCACCATCGAGCGTAACCAGTTTCGCCCCTGCCCGTTCCGATTGTGTTTGCAGTTCTTCTGCCCTTGACGGGTCGCAGACAAAGACCTTCGGCTCGGCGTCGTTCAGGAAATAGCCAATCTCCGCAGGCGTGTAGGCAGTGTTGAGTGGCAAAAACACTGCCCCCGCACGCACCGTTGCCAGATAAAGCATCAACGCTTCGGGTGTTTTCTCCACCTGCACCGCGACCCGGTCATCGGGCGCAACCCCGAGAGACACAAGCGCATTTGCAAATTGGGCAGAGCGATCCAGAACCTCCTGATAGGTCAGCGTCGCACCGTCAAGGGTTTCCAAGAAAACCTTGTCCGGATCGGAGATACGCGCAAGGATTTCATCAAAAAGATGGTTGGACATGGACAGTCTCTTCAATCAGGTGGCTGCCGGAACGGCTTGCTTGTTGTCGGGAACGCTGCGGGCCTGTTTGGTCACGGCAGAGCTGGCTGCCACCGCACCGGTTGCTGCGAAGGCTTCGTGGTTTTTTTCGATGAACCTCAAGTCATAGAGATAGTTGACCATCAGGCCGTAGGACTGGGCGATCCCGTTGCCAGAAAGATCACCGGGCCAGTTGATACGCTCCAGCCGCGCACCGTTGCCAATGTGAAACCGGGCAACCGGATCCCTCAATCGGCCTTTCCGGTCCCTCTCCCGTGTCAGGTAGTGGGCGCATAGGCTTATCAGAACAGGGTGGAGTGTTTTTGCAAGATCCTCATCCTCCCACCAGCCATCGAGTTCAAGGCGATCCTGCAGATCCGGGGTCAAAAGTGGGCGGGCTGCCCCGTCTTTCGAAGTCAGATCCTGCATGACCCAGCGAACGAACCCGGGAACAGGCGAGAGAGTGACAAACCTCTTGAGGGCTGGCAACTCCCGCTGAAGGTCTTCGACAACCTGCTTGATCAGGAAATTGCCAAAGGAAATCCCGCGCAAACCCTTTTGGCAATTGGAAATCGAATAGAAGACAGCAGTGTTGGCCTTGCTCCCCTCAACCAATTTGCGATCCTTGGCCAGAATTGGCGCAATCGCATCAGGCATCTCTCGCGTGAGAGCGACTTCTACAAAGATCAAGGGATCATCCACCAAGGCAGGATGGAAGAATGCATAGAGCCGCCGGTCTTCCAATCCCGTCCGGCGGCGAAGCTCTTCCCAATCCTCGATCTCGTGGACTGCCTCATACTTTATGATCTTTTCGAGAATAGAGGCCGGTGTCGACCAGTCGATATGTTTCATCACAAGGAAGCCGCGATTGAACCAGGATGAAAACAAGTGCTCGAAATCGCGGTCCACATCCCTGAGGCCCGGATGAAGCGGCAACAAATCGAGCAGGTCCGAACGCATGCGCACCAAGGCCCTTGTTCCCCCTGGCGCCCGGTTCAGACGCCGGATCAGCTCCTGACGCCGGGGCTCGGACACGGTATGAAGCCGCCTGACGATTCCATGATCATCTGGTGTCTCTTCCAGTTCCCGGGCTGCTAGAAGCACCCCGTTGATGTCGGCGCTAAAATCTTCAAGAAGCGCCCGGAAAAACTCCTCCCGTTCGGCAGCGGACAGAGCTTCATACCCCTCAAGGATCTGCGCTGCAAAGGCGACGCCCGAAGCCTCCCCCCGTCCGGACAGCAGTGCCTCACATAGCTCGACCAACGGCATATCGGTCTTGCGTCCGATCCGCGTCGTTAGAAGTGCCCGCCCCTGCTCGGAAATCGATGCCAGAAGCTCTCCGAAAAAACTGGTATTCATGATGCTAGGCTCATCAACAAATCAGGCAATATGTGGCCGCCTGGCGAGCGGAACACAGTCTGTCAGTTAGGCCGGAGCGTCCGTCTTGCGGCCGCGAGCTTCGCCCGGAACTTGGACGATCCGTGACGGCTAACCCGTTCGCCCATTCTCACATAGTTAGGCCGTACCGGAGACGACTTCAGTCAAAAAGCTCACCGCGTCCGACCATCACGGATCCGAACACCGGCCTTGCGCCCCCGCTTTCTCCAAGTTTGCATGTTTTCCTCCCTTTGGCCGCCACTTAATTCTTCGCGCAAATACGAAGCTCGCACTTTGAGTGTCATGGCCTGTTGCCAACAAGTGACCACGCTGAACGCATGCAAGTCAACTAATATTGTATACAAAAATATTTCTTTCGTATAACATATTACCATGACACAAACTTCATCGCCTCAAAGACGCGCGGAAACACTCCGTGAAGCGCTTGAAAACGACATCGCAACAGGCGTTTTCCCGGCAGGCCATCGTCTTGACGAAGTTTCCCTCGCAACCCGTTTTGGCGTTTCCAGAACACCGATCCGTGAGGCGCTGATCGAACTGGCGGCTTCCGGCCTGGTCGAAATAAGGCCGAGACGCGGAGCATTTGTCCGTGAGATCAGCCTGCCGCGGCTGGTCGAAATGTTTGAGGTGATGGCAGAGCTGGAAGCAATGTGCGCCCGGCTTGCAGCAAGACGAATAACACCGCACCAACTGCAAGAGCTCGTATTGTCGCATAATGCCTGCAAGGCAGCCATGGCAGCGGGAGATCCGGATGCCTACTACGCTGCCAATCAGCAGTTTCACGATGTCATTTACGCTGCCAGCCACAACGGCTTTCTCATCGAACAGGCAACAACCTTGCGCGACCGGCTACAGGCTTACAGACGGCTCCAGCTCAGGGCACGGAATCGCGTCGGATCGTCCCTGGCCGAGCATGATCTGATTGTCGAAGCCATCAGGGCAGGCGATCCGCAAGCAGCCGATACCGAGATCCGGAACCACATTCTGATACAGGGCGAACGGTTCAATGATTTCGTTGCTCAGATTTCGGCGCAGGACCAAGCCCATGGCCGCTCTGCCGGCTGACTCGCAAGGCCCACATAGAAGCAAATCAAAATTCAATCGGTCGTTGCGTCACGTTCTTGCCCGATATTGGGAGCACGCTTTTCTTCTGATCGGGTGCTGTTTTCGCCCGGCCGCTTTGCGGGTTCCATACACAGCCTTCACAAGGGCCAAAACACGATCGTCATTATTACATCAATCAATATGAGTATCCATTTCGAGTAAACACCCTCCAATACGCAGGTTTAGCGAACCATGTATCGAGTTGAATCTCTTGCCGAAAAAGTCGCGGACGGTACGATCCACGTGGTCGGCATCAGCTTGGGAATCGCTGCGGTCATTACGTTTGCGGTGGTCTTGTGGGGAACACCGGATATTGGCCGCGTGGTGAGCGTATTTCTCTATGCCGGCACGCTCATGGCGATGCTTGTCTGCTCCGCACTTTACAACATGCTTGGGCGGGATCACGAGGCTGGTGTCTTGCGACGGCTGGACCATGCGGCAATCTTCCTCCTGATCGCGGGGACCTACACGCCGTTGGCTGCAATGATCATAGGTGGATGGACCGGCAGCATCCTGCTGACAATCGTTTGGGTGGGGGCCCTGACGGGCGCCACGCTCAAACTGCTCAATATGAAACATGTCGACCGGGTGACCGTTCCGCTTTGCCTTGCGCTCGGATGGGTTGTCGTGTTCGCCTACAAGCCCCTACTGGACCATGCGACCCTCTTCGGATTTGTCATGATCCTTGCCGGGGGGCTGCTCTATACAATCGGCACCATTTTCTATTCCTGGAAAAAATTGCCGTTTCAGAATGCCATCTGGCACGCTTTCGTGCTTTCGGCCGCAATTTGCCACTTTACAGCAGTCCTCTATGAGGTCGCGCTGCCTTCGGGTGTCATCACCTAACCCGAGCGGACCACGTCCCCAAGTGATGATAAACACCAAGAAACACCGGCACGTCCACCGGTGTTGTTGACATGAAGGCAGGATGGTGGGTCAGGCGGTTGCCTGATCTTCGGTCAGAACAATGACCTTGGTGCGCAAGGGGACACGTTCAAACAGGTCGATGGCATCCTGATGCCACATCCGGATGCAGCCGCTCGAGACGCTTTTTCCGATGCTCGACGGATCGTTTGTGCCGTGAATCCGGTAAAGCGTGTCGACACTGCCCTGCCAGAGGTCCATCGCACGCGCGCCGAGCGGATTCTTGAGCCCCGCCGGGTATCCCTTTTCCCAGTACCGCTCCAGAGACGGCTTGCGGGCGATCATCTCCCGTGGAGGCCGCCAGATCGGGTGCTCGCGCTTGACCCGGATCAGAGCATCGCCGGACCATGCGAACCCCGCGCGGCCAACGCCGATCCCGTACCGCAGCGCCTTCTTGTTGCTCAGCGTCCAGTAGAGGTAGTTATTATAGGGATCGACAATAATGGTCCCCGGCTTTTCCCCGGAGCGGTAATCCACGACCTGACGCCAGTATCTTTGATCGAAGTCCTGATAATTGATCGCGGGCCACGTAAACTCGCCATCAGGTAGTTCGGCATACGCCAAGGCATAATCGAATTCCTCATCCGGCAAGGGGGGCTGGCCCGGCAAGCCAACGGTGTAACACCCGGCCAACGGCACAGCCAAGGCAACTGCGCCGAATTTCAGGATCGACCGGCGGCTGATCCTGCGGGCCTGCGCCAAGGGGTCGTATTCGTCGTTTGCCATGCAATCCCAACATCACACTAGAAATCTTTCATTTGTTCATGAAGAATTAGAGGATGAGTGACAACCCCCCCACCGCAGAAACGCCATGATTGTGCTTTTTCGATCACCGTGATTTGACTGGCACCTGTCCCTTTTTCCCGATTTCCGAACCGAAGGCGCCGACATTTGGCTGACACCTTTCCCCTGATCCCCGTGTTCGACGGGCACAATGATGTCTTGCTCAAGCTGGAGCTGGAAGCCCGCACCACCGGAGAACGCTGCTTCTTCGCACAGTCCGACAAAGGGCACATCGATCTCCCGCGAGCCCGCGCGGGCGGCCTTGCCGGCGGGATTTTCGCAATGTTTGTCCCGTCCAACCCGACCCAGGATTTTTCAAAGCCGTTCAACCCCAAAGACCCGGCAAACTATGCTCCGGTGGAACAGGGAGAAGCGCTTGCCTTCACCCTGAAACTGGCAAAGCGCGCTTATCAACTCGAGCGTCAATCCGAAGGCGCGATCAGGATATGCCGGTCTGCCGATGACATCGAGGAAGCTGTCGATGCCGGACAACTGGCCGTTTCGCTTCACATTGAAGGCGCCGAGGCAATTGATGAAGATCTCGATGCCCTGGAAACCCTTTATGCCGCCGGACTGCGCTCCATCGGACCGGTTTGGAGCCGGCCCAATATATTCGCTGAAGGTGTTCCGATGGCCTTTCCGTCAAGCCCTGATATTGGCGGCGGCCTGACCGGAGCCGGCCGGTCGCTCGTGCGGGCATGCAACCAGATGGGTATTCTGGTGGATGTTTCCCATCTGAATGAACGCGGTTTCTGGGATGTTGCGCAAGTGAGCGATGCTCCTCTTGTCGCCAGCCACTCAAACGCCCACGCGCTTTGTGCCAGCGCCAGAAACCTGACCGACAAGCAGCTTGACGCCATCCGCGCAACGAACGGACTTGTCGGGATCAACTTTCATACAAGTTTTCTGCGCAAAGATGGCGGCTTTTCGCGCGACACACCTCTTGATACGGTCGTGGCACATGCGCGCCATCTGGTCGAGCGGCTCGGCGAAGACAAGGTCGGTCTGGGCTCAGATTTCGACGGCTGTATACCGCCCTCGGATTTGAGGGACGTTGCCCGGCTTCCCAACTTGATCAACGCGTTCAGAGCAGGCGGCTTCGACGAAAATACCATCCGCAAAATGGCATTTGGCAATTGGTTGCGCGTTCTCCGGCTCACACAATCGTAACCGAGCGTACAGACCTCTCAAATTTGTGAACGTTTCTCAGTATTTTCTGAAAGTTTCAGGTCGCGCAATTCCGCAAATTGGCACACTCTTGAATAAGGCACTGTTTGAAACTCTAACAAGGTCCTGAAATTTTGCGAGCCGTCTGACTGCTCCGGAGTTTGAAAAGCCAAAAACAATCGCTCACTCCCGTCTGGTCAGTCTCAAAATCGCATGCCCCATTGACCGGCTTCAAATGCAAAATGGCCGGCACAAGAAAAGTCTGAAGCAGCCTGACGTCTCGCCGCTTCGTTTTCGAAATCGCTGTACACGTTTGAAGAGACACGCTGAACGATGTCATTACAACTTGTCGATCTCTCGGAAACGCCTGTTTCCGGAGCCCCGCAAAAACCCGCGCGCCGAGCACATGCCATTTACATGTCTCTTCAGGAGCGCATTCTGACAGGTGATCTCACGCCTGAAAGCCCGCTCACGGAGCAGGCGCTTGCCCAGGAATTCGGATGTTCACAGGGAACCATCCGGGAAGCGCTGCTATCCCTCAGGGAAGACGGACTTGTGGTCCGCCAGGGATATCAGGGCACCTTCGTGACCCGGACGAACAACACCGAAGCGATCGTCCTGTTGCGCCTTCGCCGCGATATCGAACTGGCTGCCGTCGAGAGACTGATCGAAAGAGCAAGGCCCGGCGACATAAAGGACCTGAGGCTCCTGGCACAGGCCTATGACACCGCACGGCAAAACCGCCAAATCTACGCAACATCCCAGGCCGATCTTGCACTTCATATGGCCATGAGCGAGCTGGCCGGCATTCCGATCCTCGCACCGATCCTGCGCCGGACGATACTGCAACTGCATCGCTTTATCATAACCCGCCACCTGAACGACCTGAACTGGCTCGGACACATTGATGCGTCCCATCAGGCAATTCTGGACGCAATCGCGGACAAGGACCGGGAGCGTGCACGCCACCTCGCGGCGCAACACGTGATTTCAAACACGATCCAGATCAAAAGGGAGATCCAGGAAAAGGTTTTTGCGCCGGTTTCCAGGGAAATGCCTGAGCGCGTGGAATAAAAAACGGCGGGCTTTTCGGGCCCGCCATTTCTGTTCACTTCGAACAGTTGTTCGTTCAGGCGCTTTCGCGTGCCTGTTGCTGTGTGAGCATGGCCGCACCGATCAACTCGCGTGTGTAGTCGCTTTGCGGATCGTCGAAGATCTGAGCCGTGCTGCCAGCCTCAACGACCTTGCCGCGCTGCATCACCATCACCGTATCGGCAATGGCGCGCACCACCGCCAAGTCGTGGCTGATGAAAACGTAGGTCAGGTCGTAGCGCTTCTGCAGGTCCTTGAGCAAATCGACGATCTGCTTCTGGATCGTGCGGTCCAAGGCCGATGTCGGCTCGTCGAGCACCACCACGTCTGGCTTGAGCACCATCGTCCGCGCAATCGCGATGCGCTGACGCTGGCCGCCGGAGAACTCGTGCGGGTAGCGATTGCGCATGGCCGGATCCAGAGACACCTCTTCCAGCGCCTTGCATGCCCTTGCATCACGCTCCTTGGCCGACAAGGACGGCTCGTGAACCAGAAGACCTTCGGAAATGATCTGGCCGACAGTCATGCGCGGGCTGAGCGACCCGAACGGATCCTGAAACACCAGCTGCAGGTTCTTGCGCAAGGGCTGCATCTGGGACCGGTTCTTGCCCGAAATCTGCTGCCCGTTGAAAACGACCCGCCCTTTGGACGGCAACAGGTTCAAGACCGCGCGGCCAAGGGTAGACTTGCCCGAGCCGCTTTCGCCCACCACGCCGAGGGTCTGCCCCTTGCGCAAGGCAAAGCTGACATCGTCGACCGCCCGCAGAATGTGTTGCGGCTTCAAGAACCCGCTGTCGAGCGCAAACTCGACTTCCATCTTCTGGGCCTGCAGCACCAGCGGTTGCGTCGTCGGGACCGGTCCCTTGGAGCCGGTCGGCTCCGCATCCAGCAGCATGCGGGTATAGGGATGTTCGGGCGCGCCGAAGATCTTGGCGGTTTCCCCCTGCTCGACCACTTCGCCGGTTTTCATCACATAAACGCGATCGGCGATCCGGCGCACGATCCCGAGATCATGGGTGATGAAGATCACCGCCATCCCGAGGCGCTTTTGCAGATCGGCCATCAGATCGAGGATCTGCGCCTGTGTGGTCACGTCCAGTGCCGTGGTCGGCTCGTCGGCAATCAGAACGTCCGGATCGTTGGCAAGCGACATGGCGATCATCACGCGCTGACGCTGTCCGCCTGACATTTCGTGCGGAAACGCCTTCAGCTTGCGCTCCGGCTCCGGAATGTTGACGAGCTTCAACAGTTCGAGCGCCCTCGCCTCGGCCTGCTTCCAGCTGAGGCCACCATGAACGACCATCGGCTCGGAGAGCTGCCGGCCAACGGTATAGAGCGGATCGAGCGAGGTCATCGGCTCTTGGAAGATCATGGTAATCTTCTTGCCGCGGACCTTGTTCAGCTTGCCGACCGACAGGCCGAGAATGTTGTTTCCGGCATAGTCGACAGTGCCGCCGGTACGGCCATTTGAGGCCAGAAGCCCCATGGCCGCCATCATGGTCTGGCTCTTGCCCGAGCCGCTTTCGCCCACGATTGCAACGGTTTCACCGCGCTTGACATTGATGTTGACGCCACGCACCGCCTTGACCGTGCCGGTCGGCGTGTCGAAATCGACCGTAAGGTTGCGGATATCGAGAACAGCTTTGTTGTCTGACATGATCTTGTCTCCCCTCACCGGTCTTTCGGATCCAGAGCATCGCGCAGGCCGTCGCCGATGAAGTTCAGCGCAAACAGTGTCGATGTCAGGAAGATGGACGGGAAGATCAGCATCCAGGCCGCCCCTTGCAGGTTGCGGGCACCCTCGGAAATGAGCACACCCCAACTGGTCATCGGCTCCTGAATCCCGAGCCCCAGAAACGACAGGAAGCTTTCCAAAAGAATGACCTTCGGCACCAGAAGCGTCATGTAGACCACCACCGGGCCAAGCGTGTTCGGCACGATATGCCGCCGGATGATGCCGCGATCCGGCACACCCATGGCTTCAGCTGCCTGCACATATTCCTGGCGCTTGATGGTCAGTGTCTGGCCGCGCACAATTCGGGCCATGTCGAGCCATTCCACCGCGCCGACGGCTATGAACATCAGCACGAAGTTCCGACCAAAGAACACCACCAGCATGATCACGAAGAAGATGAAGGGCAGTGAGTAGAGAATATCGACCACGCGCATCATCATCTGGTCGGCCCGGCCACCGAGATAGCCACTGGTCGCCCCGTAAAGAACACCGATCGTGATCGCGACAACGGTTGCCAGAAGGCCGATGGTCAAAGACACGCGGCCCGCGATGAAGGTCCGGGTCATCAGGTCACGTCCATTGGAGTCCGTGCCGAAATAGAAGTGCTTGTAGTCGATGTCGGCGGTCATGGTCGCCGACTTGTTATCGTTCGAGAAGCCGGACAGCGCAGCGTTCTTGAACAGGTCGCTGCGGTCAATGTAGCGCACGGTGCGCGGGTCAATCGCACGGCGTGAAGTCACTTGCGCGATCACCTGATCACCGGCCCGCTCATAGGAGTCGATGGTCACACGAGCCCGCTTTGCCAGCGCTTCAAAGGCCGGCTGCACCTGATCGGCGCGCGGATAGGCCTCCAGGCTTGCCGGAACCTTGACGTAATCCCGGTAAACGGCATCGTAGTCATGCGGCGACAGCCATGGCCCGACAATGGACAGGACCGTGATCACCGCCAGCACGATCATGCTGCCGACGGCCGCGCGGTTGGCAAGGAGACGGTCGCGGGCGTCGTCCCATAGGGACCGGCCCTTTGCCGGTGCCGCGATTTCAGTTGGATAAGTGGTAGACACGGGGGCTCTCCTCAGTCGTAGCGCACACGCGGATCAAGCAGCGCATAAAGCAGATCCACGACCAGGTTGAACACAATCACGAAACAGGCCACGACCACGACGGTTCCCATCACCAGGGTGTAATCGCGGTTGAGTGCGCCTTGCACGAAGTAGCGGCCAATTCCGGGAATGCCGAAAATGGTTTCCACGACGACCGACCCGGTCAGGAGTGCGGCGGCAGCCGGACCCAGATAGGAAACGACCGGCAAAACCGCGCCGCGAAGGGCATGAACCACGACGACCAGATAGGAGGATAGTCCGTAAGCACGCGCTGTACGCACATGATTGGAGCGCAGGGCCTCGATCATCGAGCCACGCGTGAGGCGGGCAACAACGGCAATCTGCGGCAGCGCCAGAGTGACGACCGGCAGGACCTTGTTCAGGAAGGCGCCATTGCCCCATCCGCCAACAGGCAGCCAGCCAAGCCAGACCCCGAGGATCAGCGTCAGGACCGGAGCCACAACAAAGTTCGGAATGGTCACCCCAAGAGTTGCTGCAGCCATGACCGAGTAGTCGCCCGGGCCGTTTTGCCGAAGGGCTGCAAACACGCCCATCATGCCGCCAACAACCAGTGCCAGCGCCAATGCGGACGCACCGAGCTGGATCGAAATCGGCAAGCTTTGCGCGAACAATTCGTTGATCGAGAAATCGCGCAGATAGAAACTCGGACCGAAATCGAGAACCGCGACATTCTTCAGATACAGAACATACTGCATCCAGAGCGGCTCATCGAGATGATAGATCTTGTTCAGGTTTTCCATCACCTTGGCTTCCAACGGCCGTTCCAGATCGAACGGGCCACCCGGAGCGATCCGGATCAGGAAGAATGAAATGGTAACGATCAAAAACAGGGTCGGGATTGCACTGAGCAACCGCCCAATCACATAACGCAGCATGAGGACATCCTCGCATTTTTGGATGGCGGTCTGACGCCGCCTTGCGAAAACCGGCGGGCGCGTAACGCCCGCCGGGTCCCGATCATCGGATTATTCGGAAATGGTGACCCAACGAGTCTGATGCTCATCGCGCAGGTTCGGCACGAAACCGGACACCTTGTCAGACACCAGCTTTTTGGAGCTGTAGTGCAGCAGCGGAATGAACGGCAGGTCGCGCATGAACAGCACTTCGGCCTGCTTCAGAAGGTCGGCACGCTTTTCCAGATCAAGCGTTGCAGCCGCCTCATCCATCAGCGCATCATACTCTTCGTTCTTGTAGCGTGCGTAGTTGAAGCCCGTATTGTGGGATTCAACCAGGAACAGGAAGTTCTGCGGGTCAGAATAGTCACCGATCCAGCCTGCACGCGCGACGTCGAAGTCGCCCTGATCACGCAGGTGCGCATAGTGGGTCTTCACGTCAGTGTTGAGCATGGAGACTTCAACGCCCAGCGGCTTCCACATGTCGGCAATCGCAATGGCTGCGTTCTTGTGGTTTTCGTTGGTGTTGTAGCGCAGTTCCAGCTTCAGCGGGTTGCTTTCGTCGAAACCGGCAGCCTCAAGCAGCTCACGTGCCTTGTCTTCACGGTCGATCATCGACTGGCCCATGTAGTCGGCGTAGGCCGGCTCGCCGTAGTTGTCGATCCCCGGAGGAACAATCGAGTAGGCCACGGACATGGTGCCTGCGAAGATTTCATCCGCCAGGAACTCCCGGTCGATGGCCATGGACAGAGCCTGGCGGACGCTCGGATCGCTCAGCTTGTCGGATTCATGGTTCAAAGCATAGTAGTAGGTGCCGAGATACGGCGCGACCTGCAGCTCATCACCCATGTTTTCCTTCACATAGGCCATCTGTTCGGTCGGAACTTCGTCAACGATGTGAAACTCGCCAGCTTCGAACCGGCGGACAGCTGCACCACGGTCGTCGATCGAGTGGAACACGACCTTGTCGACCTGAACGTTCTCGTTGTCGTAGTAATTTTCGTTCCGCACCAGCGTGATGTGGGAATTCGGAACGAACTCGGAGATCGTGAACGCACCGTTGGAAACTGTATTTTCCGGACGGACGAAGTCAGTACCGTGCTCTTCCACGCTTGCCGGATGAACCGGAAGACCGGTCTGGTGCTGCAGCAGGCCGAGGAAGTACGGGGTCGGGCTTTCCAGAGTGATCTCAAGCGTCTTGTCGTCGATTGCCTTGACGCCGAGCTCTTCCTTCGGAAGCTCGCTCTTGTTGATCTTTTCAGCGTTCTTGATCGGATAAAGAACGGTTGCGTATTTTGCCGCCGTGGCCGGGTCCATAATGCGGCGCAGCGAATACTCGAAATCACCTGCCACGACCGGATCGCCGTTGGACCACTTCGCATCACGCAGCGTGAAGGTGTAGACGGTGCCGTCGTCGGAAATGGTCCAGCTTTCGGCCATGCCCGGGATCAGCTTGCCATCGGCGCTCAGACCGATCAGACCTTCATACATGTCCTTGAGAACATTGTTCTCGGTGGTCACAGAGGTCTTGTGCGGATCAAGTGTTTCCGGCTCGCCGCCGTTGTCGCGGTGGAACTCGACTGCCGCCATTGCGGTCATGGATGTTGCAGCCATAAGCGCTGCCGCCAGCGCTGTTACGCGCAGGGACTTAAACATATCTGTCTCCCCTCTTGGTTGTTTAGACTTAAGGATACGTTAAGCGCACAAGATTCCACGCTCTTGAGCCCCGATCAAGCATATCCTAGCGTCACGTTTCACTTTTTTGACTTAATAAGCCAAAAACGTGCGAATTATCCCACCTGTGGCGAAAATTTTTCCGCCTTCTACAGATATTCGGAACGGCTTTCAGATTACCGTCATCACTTTTAATTAATATTAACGGCAGTATCTGACCGTTCCGCTGTAGGCAAGATAAGTTCCGGTCCGCGGATCGAACGACTTATACTTGCGCGCGCAATACGTGTACCAATCAGGCGTAAATGGAACCAGCCCATTTTTCGCAATCGGTACCGTGCGTGCGGGGCCGACATACACGGTTGAACGCCGCGGATAAAGAGCCAATGGCGGGGCGTAGGGATAAGCGGGGATAAGCCTGCGCGGATAATACCGGGGAGGATAATAGGTGCGCCCCCAGTAGCGTCGCGGATAGTAGGCACGTGGCCGGTAGTATTTTCCGTAAACGCTGCGGGTTCCGACCGAGATACCGGCACCGGAACCGGCATAGATCCCGCCCCGGTAATAGCGCTTTGACTTGGCCTCCGCACTTCCGGCCGCCGTCAGGGCGAGAATGGCAAACGCGCCCAGGATAATCAGAAGTGCCTTGAACCCGAATGCTGAAAAGATGCTCATGGCCATGTCTCCTGCCCGCGCGAAACCGCGCGCCTGCCCCTTTCCCCTTGAAAGGTTAACGCAGAACAGCCCAAAAGTCCGCGAATGCGCCAAATTGTGATCGGCAAGCGGAAAGGATCGCTTTTCCGCGTCAAACGCGCTAGACGACGGACCGACAGAACACCAAAAAACAGATCACCTGAAAAAAGCACATATTCCGGCGTCATGGCTCCACCGCTTCTTCTTCTGCGCGATACTCATCTGACCTTCGGCGGCACGCCGCTCCTGACAGGCGCGGACCTGTCCGTGTCCGAGGGCGAAAGGCTCTGCCTTGTGGGCCGCAACGGCTCCGGCAAGTCGACCCTCCTGAAGATCGCGGCCGGGATGATCGAGGCCGACAAGGGCGAGCGCTTTTTCCAGCCCGGCCGGACCTTGCGCTATTTGCCTCAGGAACCGGACCTGAGCGCCTATAAGACCACGCTCGACTATGTCAACGAGGGTCTGGCGCCGGGAGATGATCCTTACCGGGGCCAGTATCTTCTCGACGTTCTCGGCCTGACGGGGCAGGAAAACCCGTCGGCCTTGTCTGGCGGCGAAGCGCGGCGGGCAGCCCTTGCCCGCACGCTTGCGCCCGAACCTGATGTCCTTCTTCTCGACGAGCCGACAAACCATCTTGACCTTCCCGCCATTGAATGGCTTGAAAGCGAACTCAAGAGCCTGAAGTCGGCCATCGTGCTGATTTCCCACGACCGCCGGTTCATGGAAAATCTTTCCCGCGCAACCGTCTGGATCGACCGAGGCATTTCCCGGCGCATGGACAAGGGCTTTGGCCATTTCGAGGCCTGGCGGGACGAGGTGTTCGAGCAGGAAGAAATCGACCAGCAAAAGCTTGCGCAGAAGATCAAGCGCGAAGAGCACTGGATGACCTACGGGGTGACCGCTAGACGCAAGCGCAACATGCGCCGGGTGCGGGAACTGGCGGACCTGCGCAAACAGAAGCGCGACCATCGCGGGCCGCAAGGCACCGCCAAGCTGTCAGCCACGGAAGCCGAAGTATCCGGCAAGCTGGTGATCGAGGCGAAGTCCATCTCGAAGACCTATGGCGCGCGGCCGATCGTCAAGGAGTTTTCCAGCCGCATCCAGAGGGGCGACCGGGTCGGTCTGGTGGGGGCCAACGGCGCGGGAAAGACCACGCTCCTGAAAATGCTGACCGGCGAACTTGCGCCCGACAGCGGCGCGGTGCGGCTTGGCACCAATCTGGAGATGGTCACCCTTGACCAGAAGCGCGAAAACCTGAACCCGGAGGACAGCCTTGCGTCCGTTCTGACGGGAGGGCGCGGCGACACGGTCGTGATTGGCGACGAAACGAAGCATGTCATGTCCTACATGAAGGACTTTCTGTTTTCGCCCGAACAGGCCCGCACACCGGTCGGCGTGTTGTCGGGCGGAGAACGGGCCCGGGTGATGCTGGCCCGGGCGCTCGCCAACAAGTCCAACCTGATGGTACTCGACGAGCCGACCAACGACCTTGATCTGGAAACGCTCGACCTGTTGCAGGAACTGCTTGCCGATTATCCGGGCACCGCCCTGATCGTCTCGCACGACCGTGACTTCCTCGACCGTGTCGCGACCTCTGTGATCGTTTCGGAAGGCAATGGTGTCTGGCAGGAATACGCCGGTGGTTATTCAGACATGCTCGCCCAGCGCGGCGAGGGCGTCACGGCCCGCAAGGCCCAAAAACAGCCGCCGAAGAAAGCCAATGGCACGGCAGCGCAAACAAGAGCGCCTGCGAAACCGGCTCCCAAGTCCAAACTGTCCTTCACCCAGCAGCATCTTCTGAAAACACTGCCCGATACAATCGCGGATCTGGAAAAGAAGCTGGCAAAGCTGCAGGCAGAGATGGCGGACCCGAACCTCTATGCGAAGGATCCGGACCGCTTCTCCAAGCTGAGCGCAAAGATCACTGAATTGACGGCAGAAAAGGATGCCGCCGAAGAACAGTGGCTTGAACTGGAAATGCTGAGCGAGGAAGCAGGCGGCTGAGACGTCCCTGCCCCGGCATTGGTCACCGGCTGCGCCGATGCGCAACCGGCGGCTGGCCGAACTCCAGACGATAGGCACGGGTCATCGCACTGGCATCCCGATAGCCGCAGCGTTCGGCAATTTCGGTGATGCTCAGGCGGGTGAGCTCGACCATGCGGCGGGCCTGCCGCAGGCGGATCGCCTTGTAGACTGCAAGCGGCGTCTGCCCGGTCTCTGACTGAAAGACCTTTTCCAGATCCCGCTGATCAATCTGCAAATATTCGCAGATTTTCGGGATCGGCAACGGATTTTCAATGCTCCGGCGCATCAGTGCTGTGGCACTCAACACCAGTGCATCTGCGGACAGGCGCTTGAACGGATCCTGCAGGTCCAGCTTGTCGCCATGCATGAACAGGGCCGCGACCTCAAGCGCAAACAGGGCGCTGTGACGGCTCTTGATCAGCTCCAGTGCCAGTTCAAAGGTTGTAGCGGCCCCGCCGCAGGTGATGATCCCCTGCTCAATGACAAAACGCTTCTCAACCGCTTCAATGTCAGGAAAAGTTTCTGAAAAACTGGTGAACTCGTCCCAGTGGATGGTCGCCTCGTGCCCGTCCAGCAGCCCGGCCACAGCCAGCAACCAGGCCCCGGTATCCATGCCGGCGAGGGTCTGAAACCGCTTGCGTGCTGCGCGCAAGGAATCACTCGTCCGCGGGTTTGCATAGTCCCTGAAACCGTAACTCGGCATGACAAACAGAAAGTCGCCCGCCGGCCTGATGTCCAGAAGCGACGCAGTTGCCACCGGCAACCCGCTTGAAGACGTTACCGTGCCGCCTTGGAGGCTGTAGTGGCGCCACTCATAGAGTGCCTGATGCGCAATCGTATTGGCCGCCCGGAACGGTTCGATGGCATTTGCCAGACAGTGGTTGGAGAACTGCTCGAACAGCAGGACGGAAATAGTCTGCGGCTTGAGCGTTTTTTTCAAAAACTGCATGTTTTTATACCAAATTCGCACACCTGCCTGCTTCAGCTTGTCGCATTCTTGTGAAGGTGACGCAAGAGGAACCGGGCAATGCATTTTGGTCTCAACGAAGAACAGGACATGATCGTGTCGACGGTCCGGTCCTTTGTCGAAAATGAAATTTACCCCCATGAGGAGATGGTCGAAAAGACCGGTCATGTTCCCCGCGAACTAGGAGAAGAGCTCAAGCAAAAATGCATCGATCTCGGGTTTTATGCCTGTAATTTCCCGGAAGAGGTCGGCGGGGCCGGTCTGAACCACATGGATTTCACTCTTGTGGAGCGAGAGCTTGGCCGCGGGTCGATGGCGTTGACCCATTTCTTCGGCCGCCCTCAAAACATTCTGATGGCCTGCGTAGGTGAACAGCGGGAGCGCTATCTGCTCCCCGCAGTGCGCGGCGAAAAGATGGATGCGCTCGCCATGACCGAACCGGATGCGGGCTCGGATGTCCGAGGAATGAAATGCCAGGCGGTGCGCGATGGCGGCGACTGGGTCGTGACCGGTTCCAAACACTTCATCTCCGGCGCGGAACACGCCGACTTCTTTATCGTTTTCGTCGCCACCGGCATCGATGAGACCCCGAAAGGTCCGAAAAGGCGGATCACCTGTTTTCTTGTCGACCGCGGCACGCCCGGCTTCGAGGTGCGCGACGGCTACAAGTCCGTGAGCCATCGCGGCTACAAGAACTACATTCTTTATTTCGACAAGTGCCGTTTGCCGGATGCACAGGTGCTCGGTGAGGTCGATGGTGGCTTTGACGTCATGAACACATGGCTCTACGCCACCCGCCTGACCGTTGCGGCCATGAGCGTCGGCCGGGCGCGCCGCTGTTTCGACTATGCGCTCAATTATGCAACCGAGCGAAAACAATTCGGCCAGCAGATCGCCAAGTTCCAGGGCGTGAGTTTCCAGGTGGCGGACATGATCACCGAGATCGATGCTGCGGACTGGCTGACGCTTGCCGGAGCCTGGCGGCTGGACCAGGGCCTGCCCGCTAACCGGGAAATCGCCAGTGCGAAACTCTACGCCTCCGAAATGCTCGCCCGCGTCACTGACACGACGCTCCAGATCTATGGCGGGATGGGACTCATGGACGATTTTCCCATCGAACGGTTCTGGCGCGACGCGCGGGTGGAGCGGATCTGGGATGGTACCAGCGAGATCCAGCGCCACATCATCAGCCGCGATCTTTTCCGTCCGCTCGGAGCCTGAGCCATGCGCCCGCTCGACCGGCTGCTCCGGCCGCGCTCCATTGCCGTGATCGGCGGCGGAACGTGGTGTGAAAACGTGATCCGCGAATGCCGCAAGGCGGGCTTTTCCGGAGATCTGTTTGCCGTCCACCCCACGAAAAACCTGTTGACGGAATGTCCTGCTTACCCGACGCTTGACGATCTGCCGGCCGTGCCTGACGCCGCCTTTGTCGGTGTCAACCGCCATCTGACGATCGAAATGGTCCGCAAGCTTGCGGAACTCGGTGCCGGAGGCGCTGTATGTTTTGCCTCCGGATTTAGCGAAGCCGTGGCCGAACTCGACGACGCCGGATCCCTTCAGGACGGCCTGGTCGCGGCAGCCGGGGAAATGCCGATCCTTGGGCCAAATTGTTATGGTTATCTCAACGCACTGGACGGGGCCGCACTCTGGCCCGATCAGCACGGTCTCACGCCGGTTTCAAACGGGGTCGCGATCATATCGCAATCCTCCAACATCGCACTGAACCTGACCATGCAGGCGCGTGGGCTGCCAATTGCCTATATCATCACCGCAGGCAATCAGGCCCAAACCGGTCTTGCCGATATCGGCATGGCCCTCTTGCAGGATGACCGGGTGACCGCCATCGGGCTTTACATCGAGGGCATCGGCGGTCTCAAGGCCTTCGAGGCCTTCGCCCGTCAGGCCGCTGCCGCGGGCAAGCCTGTGGTCGTCCTCAAGGTCGGAAAATCGGAACAGGCGCGGACCGCCACAATCTCCCACACCGCTTCGCTTGCAGGAAGCTCTGCCGGAGCAGATGCGCTGTTTACCCGGTTGGGGATTGCCCAGGTCGCCAGTCTGCCGGTGCTGCTGGAGACCCTGAAGCTGTTTCATGTCACCGGCTCCCTGCCCTCTGCCCGGCTCGCCAGCATGTCCTGTTCGGGCGGCGAAGCCAGCCTGATCGCCGATATTGCGGCCGAAAGACGGGTCAGCTTTCCGCCGTTGACCCAAGTCCAGAAAACACGGCTGCGGGATGCGCTGGGTGCAAAGGTCGCACTCGCCAATCCGCTCGACTATCACACTTATATCTGGGGTGATGTCGACGCCATGTGCCGGACCTTTGAGGCCATGGCTTCGGGCCCTGTGGATCTTTGCATGGTCATCCTTGATCTGCCGCGATCTGACAGATGCCGGGCCGAAGCCTGGTTCAAGGTGATCGATGCCATCGAACTGGCCATGACGGCCTCCGGAAAACCGTTCGCAGTGCTCAGTTCCCTGCCCGAAAGCCTTCCCGAAACCGTTGCCGTTGACCTGATTTCAAGGGGGATCGTTCCCCTGTGCGGTATGGAAGAGGCAATGGATGCCATCGAGGCGGCAGCACGTTCGGGATTGCAAACGAAAAAGCCGGACCTGCACCGCCCTTCTGACATCGATACGCCGACCACGCTTCCTGAAGATGAAGCCAAGGCGCTACTCGCCCAATTCGGTCTCCGCATACCGAAAAGCACCTCTGCCTCGGGTGCAGATGATGCTGCGTGTGCGGCGGAGCGGATCGGTTACCCGGTCGTGCTCAAAGGCTCGGGAATTGCGCACAAGACCGAGGCGGGCGCCGTCGCGCTTGACCTGTCTTGCGCCCGTGACGTGCTTGAAGCAGCGCATAAAATGCCGGTCCAATCCTATCTAGTGGAGGAAATGGTCACCGGCATCCTTGCCGAATTACTGGTCGGTATCGTCCATGACCCCGCCCACGGCCTTGTGCTGACACTGGCTGCAGGTGGCATCATGACCGAGCTCCTGGCCGACAGCGTGTCCTTGATCGTGCCTGCGGAACGCACAGATATCGAAGAGGCCTTGCAGGGACTCAAGATCGCGCAGGTTCTGACCGGTTACCGGGGGCGCCCCGCTTCTGACATCAATGCCATCCTAGATGCCGTCATGGCCCTACAGGACTTCGCAATTGCTGTGCCTGTCAAAGAGGTCGAAATCAATCCACTGCTCTGCGGCAAGGACTTCGCCATTGCCGCGGACGCGCTCGTCAAACGTGGAGAGACGCATGACGGATAACCCCATCAAGATCAAGAAATCCCGGCACATCCTTGAAGTCACGCTCGACCGGCCAAAGGCCAATGCCATTGATCTGGCAACAAGCCGGATCATGGGCGACATATTTACAGACTTCCGGGACGATCCGGACTTGCGGGTCGCCATTGTCACGGGCGCGGGCGAAAAGTTCTTCTGCCCCGGCTGGGACCTGAAGGCAGCCGCCGGAGGCGATGCGGTCGACGGCGATTATGGCAAGGGCGGCTTCGGCGGCCTGCAGGAACTGCGCGGCCTGAACAAGCCCGTCATCGCCGCTGTCAACGGTATTTGCTGCGGGGGCGGCCTCGAACTGGCCTTGTCTGCCGACATCATTCTTGCCGCCGAACATGCCACCTTTGCCCTGCCCGAAATCCGTTCGGGAACCGTCGCGGACGCTGCCAGTATCAAGCTGCCAAAGCGCATCCCCTATCACATCGCCATGGAAATGCTGCTCACCGGCCGCTGGCTCGGGTCCGAGGAAGCCGCCAACTGGGGCTTCGTCAATCACATCCATCCCGGCGTCGAGCTCATGAGCGAGGCTCGAAAACTCGCCGAACTGCTCGCCTCCGGTCCCCCACTTGTCTATGCCGCGATCAAGGAAATCGTCCGCGAAGCGGAAGACATGAAGTTCCAGGACGCGATGAACCGCGTCACCAAGAGCCAGTTCGAATCAGTCGAAAGGCTGTACCGCTCTGAAGACCAGCTAGAAGGGGCCCGTGCCTTTGCCGAAAAACGCGATCCGGTCTGGAAGGGCCGGTAAGGAGAGACAATGCCGCTTGCAATGAACCGGAACGTTTTCATCACTTGCGCCGTCACCGGCTCTGGCGGCACGCAGGACAAGTCCCCGCATGTGCCACGCAGCCCGAAAGAGATCGCCAACAGCGCGATTGACGCTGCAAGGGCGGGGGCAGCCGTGGTTCATTGCCATGTCCGCGATCCGGAAACAGGCAGCCCCTCCCGCCGCCTGGATCTTTACCGGGAGGTGACCGACCGCATCCGCTCCGCCGATGTCGATGTGGTGCTCAACCTGACCGCAGGCATGGGCGGCGACATCGTGTTCGGATCTGCGGAAGCACCGTTCCCCTTGAACGAAGCCGCGACCGACATGATCGGTGCCAGCGAGCGCATGGCCCATATCCGGGAGTGTCTGCCGGAGATCTGCACGCTTGATTGCGGCACGATGAATTTCGCCGAGGCCGATTATGTCATGACCAATACGCCCGGCATGCTGCGCGCGATGGGCAAGATGATGACGGACCTCGGGGTCAAGCCGGAGATCGAGGCATTCGACACCGGGCACCTCTGGTTCGCCAAGCAACTCGTCAGCGAGGGCACGCTTGCCGCCCCGGCTCTGGTGCAGTTGTGCATGGGCGTGCCCTGGGGTGCGCCGAATGATCTCAACACCTTCATGGCCATGGTGAACGCAATCCCTGAAGACTGGGACTGGTCCGCCTTTTCGCTCGGCCGCGATCAGATGCCCTATGTGGCGGCCTCCGTGCTGGCCGGTGGCAATGTCCGGGTAGGTCTTGAAGACAACCTGTTTCTGGAAAAGGGCGTGCTGGCGACCAACGCCCAGCTGGTCGAAAAAGCCGTTGGCGTGGTTGAGGGGTTGGGAGCCAAACTCATTGGCCCTGACGATGTCCGTGCAAGGCTCGGCCTGACAAAAAGGGCCCCGAAATGAAAGCGGCGATTGTCGGTGGCGGGGTGATCGGCGGCGGTTGGGCCGCCCGGTTCCTGCTCAATGGCTGGGATGTTGCCGTGTTTGATCCGGCCCCGGATGCCGAACGCAAGATCGGCGAGGTGATTGCCAATGCCCGCCGCAGCTTGCCGGCACTTTATGACAAGTCCTTGCCGCCTGAAGGCCGCTTGAGCTTTCACACCGATATCGGTGACGCCGTCGCAAACGCGGACTGGGTCCAGGAAAGCGTGCCGGAACGGCTGGAGCTGAAGCACAAGGTGCTCGGCACCCTGTCGCAGCTTGCGCCGCAACAAGCCATCATCGCATCCTCCACCTCCGGCTTCAAGCCGTCGGAACTCAACGCCGAAGGCGCTCGCACAATTGTCGCGCATCCGTTCAATCCGGTCTATCTGCTTCCCTTGATCGAACTCGTCGGCGATCCGGACCGGGCCGGACGTGCGGCCGGAGTCCTGCGCGGCATCGGCATGTATCCGCTCATCGTCCGCAAGGAAATCGATGCACATATTGCCGACCGGCTTCTGGAAGCCGTCTGGCGTGAAAGCCTTTGGATCGTGAAAGACGGCATAGCCACCACCGAGGAAATCGACGAGGCGATCCGGATGGGCTTCGGCCTCAGATGGGCCCAGATGGGACTGTTCGAGACTTACCGCATCGCGGGCGGTGAAGCAGGCATGAAGCACTTCATGGCCCAGTTCGGCCCTGCGCTCGCCTGGCCCTGGACCAAGCTGATGGACGTTCCGGAATTCACCGAGGAACTGGTCGACCTGATCGCCGGGCAATCGGATGCCCAGTCCGGACACCTGTCGATCCGCGAACTCGAACGGCTTCGCGACGACAATCTGGTCGGCATGATGCGGGCTCTCAAGAAGTCCGGCAGCGGTGCTGGCGGCATCATCTGCGCTCATGAGGCCTCGCTTACCGCCCCGCCAGCGGCCGATCTGCCAATCACGGGCGACCGCCAGATCCCGCAAGGCTGGACGGACTATAACGGTCACATGAACGAGGCCCACTACCTGGAAGCAGGGGCTGCCGCCACAGACCGGTTCATGGAGATGATCGGCGCAGATGCCGCTTATGTGGCGGGCGGAAAGAGCTATTTCACAGTCGAAAACCACATCCGCTATCTCGGCGAACTTCATGCCGGCGAACGCCTGACCATCACCACACAAGTGTTAGCCGGTGCGGGCAAGAAGATGCACCTGTTTCACTTCCTGTGCGGCCAGGGCGGCACCCTCGCCGCCACCATGGAAACCCTGCTGCTGCATGTGGACCTGACGACCCGTGCAAGCTGCCTTCCGGAACCGGACGTCGCAGAACAGCTCAACAAATTTGCGGTGGAACATGCCGGGCTTGGCCTGCCGGAAGGCGCGGGACGATATGTGGGGCAAAGGGCGTAAGACGGACGTACATACACCCCTCACGCATCGGCGCCGTTGGCTGCGGGCTTCGTTTCGCGTTCCAATCATCAGTGAGCCAGTTTTTTCAGGCTGGCTCCGGCCCACGTGTTTCGGACTTATCTCAAGTAATCCAGCAAGCTCAGGTCGGAGAGTGAGCCAAGAGCAGCGTAGCTTGCTTGCAGCTGGGTTTCGTAGGTTGCCGAGTCGACAGCCACCTGGGCAATATCGACGGAAATGGTTTCGGCTGCGAGGTCGCTCAGGGCAGCGTAAACCTCTTCTTCCGAGGAAACGACGCTTTCAAGCGAAGATGCCTTTACCCCCAGTGTCGCCATTTGGGCGATCACTGCGTCCTGCGCCTCGATCAGAAGATCGGACAGTGCACCTATATCTTCGGACGTGAGTGTAGTTGCATCGGCAATATAGGCGAATGCCCGTAAAGTCTGCTCAAACCCGCTTTCATCCCCGGTCACGCCATAAGCCACATTGCGTTCCGACCCGACATGAGCCGAGACGATATCGCTGTTTCCCTGATAGTAGGAGGTGTCGGGGACCGTGTAGTCCGTGACCGAATAACTCCCCAGATCAACCGGAGCGGTCCCGGTTTCGGTCCCGGAAAACAGATACCGGCCCTCGTACTGCGTGTTCAGAAGCGACGCGGTTTCTTCAAGATAGTTCTCGGCAAGAATCGTAACACTCGCCAGATCGTCGTCTTCGGTCACGGAAAGAGCGGAAAGTTCCGAGCGCATCGTGGTCAATAGATCACTGACCCCGCTCAAGGAGGAATACATGATCTCGATCCGGGACGCCGCCTGCTCGGCCGTGGAAATATAGCTGCTGGAGCGGGCCATCTCCACTTCCAGATCAACGAGCGTGCCTGCGGCAGACCCCAGCCCTGCATAATCGGAGGATATGATCCCGCTGGACTGCTGTATCTGCTTTTCAGACAACTTCGCCTGGGTCGTCAGCGCATTTTGCAGGACCGCGGAGGTTTGGCCGAATGTGGAAACACGCATTGCCATGGTTCATCCCCTCGTTACTGAACGGCCGCGATCAGATCATCGAACATTTCCTGAACGACACTCAGGACTTGCGAGGATACCGAATAGAGTGTCTCAAGCTCAGACAGCCGGGCGATTTCCTCGTCCAGATTGACACCGTAAGTCGAAGTGATCGTATCCGAAATAGTCGTCAGTTCGTCCTCAGCCCTATCCAGCTTGGTTGAGGCACTGTTCGTCATGGTCACTACATTGGACAGGATATCGGTTGCATAAGATGCAAAATCCGTGGTGCGTTCACCCAGATTGCCAGCATCTGCAAACAGATGATCACCCTGCATCGCTGAAAGAAGATCGGCGGCTTGCCCGTAGGGATCGGTGCTGTCCAACAGGCTCGACGGCAACTCCAGCACGGTCGAATCAACCGAGATGTCCGAGCCGTCCGCGCCAGTCAGCAACCCGGGTCGCACAACGTTCAAGTCCGAAATCAGACCGGACGCAAGCTCATCGACAGATGCCTGAACGCCCGGGAGTGTTTCATCGCGCAGCTCCAGAAGCGACGAGATGCTTCCCGTTGAAATGCCGCCGGTGATATCAATTCCGTTGACCGTGATGCCAGACAAATCACCGCTGGCGTAGGTATCGCCCGCCTTGATGTTGCTCGTGGTGGAGAAGTCCAGCTTGTAGGCATTCTCGCCGACCAGAAGCTGGCCCGAATTCGTATAGACATCCATGCTGCCGTCGTCGCTTGTAAAGGCGGTCACGCCCATGAACTCGGAGAGCGACACCAATGCGGAGTTGCGCTGATCCTCGAGATCCGCAGTGCTCTCCCCTCTGGTCTGGGCTGTGACAATGAGATCATTCAGGGAAGCAATTTCCTCAATCGCCTGATTCGCGCTTTCGACTGCATTGCCGATATCCTTATCCGCGGTCTCGCGCAGGGACTGGATGTCGGAGGACAGCTCCCGGATTTCAGATGTCAGACTGTCCAGAGCATCAACGGCAGTGACTGCCAGTGTTTCGCTTTCCGGCGTATTTGCCAGATCGGACAGGGCCGTCTCTGCCTCCGCGATCAGGTTCGCCAGGGACGTGCCGCCACCGTCGCCGCTGGTCGTGTGGCCCAAGGCCGTTTGCAGCTGGTCGAGATAGCTTGCAGTCTTTTCCGCAGCTGCAGCATTTGATGTCGCACCGGCAAGCTGGGCGATCAGCAGTTCACTGACATTGGATGTGATGTCCGTGACAGCCACTCCCGTGCCAACTCCGGATGTGGTGGCCGAACTGACCGCAGCGGATTTGGCCGTATAGCCTTCGGTGTCCGCATTCGCGATGTTCGAAGACGTGACAGAGAGCTGAACCTGTGCAGCCGTGAGGGAGCTGGAGGCGATTTTGCTTGCGATGCTGAGCGAGGACATGTGCAGACCGGCTTTCAGGGTTTCAAAGGTTAACGGACAGGATCAGGCCTGAAAGCCGCCTGTTATTGAAACGGAGTGTTTCAAGACCGTGTTTTCCTGACCGTCGCCGCTGTATCCGGCCGTCATCTTGCGGGTGTCGCGAACAGCCTGGACGATGGTTTGTGACCGGCGGCGGGTCACTGTCAGGGACCGGCTCAAAAGCTCTGTGTTCTCTGCCAGCTTTTCCTTCAGAACAGCAGTCTGGTCGGTCAGTTGTGCCCGCAGGTCATCATCAAGACTGGCCAGGATTTGAGGTGAAACCCGGGTCTGGGTCAACCAGGCTTCAAGCTCCTTCACCATCTGCCCCTTCCGGGCGACGATATCCATCAGACCGGTCGGGCGCATGGAGGCAAGCCGCCGGTTTTCGTCATCTGCCAGCGCGATCAGCTCACCGGTCAGAGCAAGTGCATGCCGGGCCTTTTCTATATGGGCGGCCTGTTCGGGGCTGACAGCGGTCTCTTCGACCTGCACCGTATCTGCGGTGTCCGCGGTGTCGGTTTCGTGCTGATCCATGATTGAACTCCTTGTCGGTCGCCAGTCAGCGCTCACGGTCCGAAGAATTTAGCCTGTTCGTCTGCTGGTAGGCGGCAGCGGCACGAGAGGCGGCAAACTGGCCGGACAGCTTGTCACCAAGAGCAGCATGTTCCTTGCGCAAGAGGCCGAGAAGCTGCTCGACCTCATGCTTCAGGACAAGAAGACGCGTTCGGCTTCCAGGCTCACGGCCGTCAGGGCCAAGACGTTCCATCTCGGCCTTGAGCTCCCTGAGCCTTTTGAGGAGTGGCGCCTCTCCGGCCTTGCGCGGCTTCCCGGGCTTCATCAGCGGACCGCAGTCAGAAGCGTATCGAACATGTCATTGGCCGCAGACATGATCTGCGAGGAGGCCGAATAGGCCTGCTGTGCGGACAACATCCTCGAGAACTCGTCACTCGTATCGGTCACACTCGATTCCAGCCAGAAGCTGTTAACCGTCCCGGAGCCGTTTTCTCCAGCCAGATTGATCGTGCTGACGCCGGCAGCCGTGGTGGCGGAATAGATGCCCCCACTGTTCTCGCTGAGGCCATTGGGATTGGTAAAGGTCGCAAGCGGTATCTTGTAGACGGTTTCCTGCGCACCATTGTCGAAGAATGCGGTAATCGCTCCGTCCGTGCCGATCTCGAGGCCACTCAGGTTGCCATAGGGTGTTCCGTCGGAAGTAACCGACTTGACCGCAAGTGTGGGAGTATCGCTGCCGGTGACGACCTGACTGAAGGCGTCACTGTCATTGCCAAGCGTCAGTTCGATCGCGCTGTCTGCGGCTCCCGTGGTCCAGCCGGTGATGGTGACAGGCTGGGCGCCGGTCGGTGCCGTCAGATTGCCGTCGCTGTCAAATGTCAGGGTTGTGGTTGCGGTACTGACCGTGCCGACGGTATCCCCGTTCGCATTCACCGGATCTGCATAGGACATTTCCCATTCGTTCACATCGGTCTTCTCGTAGGTCACGTTGACGATGGCACTCCCGCCAAGAGAGTCATAGACCTCGAACGATGTCGTGAACGTATCACCGACTGCTGCTTCAGCCGGGAGTGTCGCGGCAATGCCGACATTTTCGGTGGCATCCACCGGGCTCTGGATCGAATCGAGATCAATTGGCGTCAGCGACGCCTCGCTGGTACCGCCGATCACCGTACCGTCCGCATCCGTCGGCCAGCCGATCAGGTAATAGTCACCGTTAACCAGATACCCGTCCTCGTTCATGGTGAACTCGCCGTTCCGGGTATAGAAATTCTCGTCGCCCGAAACGCCATCCGTCACGATGAAAAAGCCGTCACCGTCGATCGCCAGATCCGTTTGGCTGGTGGAGGTGACGAGCAGTCCCTGCTGGGTGATGTTGGATGTGCTGCTTGCGACCACGCCGCCACTGCTGTTGCTGCCGCTGCCGGCCACAAGAGACGAAAAGCTGGTGCCCGAAGACTTGTAGGCCGTCGTCTCCGAGTTCGCCAGGTTGTCCGAGATGTTGGCAAGGCTTTGCCCTTGGGACTGCAAACCGGAAATCGCTGAATTGAGAGCGCCCGAGAGACTCATGACTTTTCCTTATCCTGCCTGAATGGAGAGAACATTGTCGACAAGCACGCTGGCATCGCCGATCTTCAGGACGCTCTCACCGTCCGTGACATCGATGCCCGTGACGGTTCCGGTCACTGTTGTCGTTCCATTGATGCTTTTGCCATCTTCATCGAAGGCGTTTACCGAGATTGTGTAGATGCCGCCGTCTTCAAGTTGGGTACCGTCCGAAGCGACCCCGTCCCACGTGACCGCATGATTGCCGGCGGCGGTGTTTCCGTCGCCACTCCAGACTTCCGTACCGTCCTCGTCGAGAATGCTGACCGTGACACTGGCGGCTCCCTTGTCCAGCGTATAGCTCCACTCCGCCGCACCATCCGAAAGGGTTGTCGTGTTGCCATAGGCCTCAACAGTCTGCCCGAGATAGCCGAGACCGGCCGAGGAGATGGAGGAGGAGAGCGTATCGGTAATCTGGGTCAGCTGCTCGCTGATCTGCGCCTGGGTGTCGTAACTTGCAAAGGACACGAGCTGATTGAGATACTCGTCCGTATCGGTCGGATCGAGCGGGTCCTGATTCAGAAGCTGGTCCACCATCAGGTTGAGAAAGTCGGTGCTGGTGATGTCCAGGCCGGACGACGAGCTGGAGGCCGATGTACTCGTGGCCGATGTCGAGACGAAACTGTTGGTCGTCGATATGCTCATGTCTACCCGCCCGCAATCCAATTCTGACCTACAAGAAACGAGAGCCCTCGTCTTGTCGTAACTTGCTCAAGAACAACAATACACGAAGCAACTTTGCGAGTCAGTCAATATTTTTTGTTTTTTTACTAGGAATACTTTGCCTTGATGGGTAATTTTTACCCATCAAAACATCAAATCGGAAGCAACGCGAAACAATCCAATTTGCTCAGAGTTTCAAGGGTTTTTGACTGCGGAAGATCGCCCGTCCGGCGGAAGAACCTGCGCGTACGCCACCAGCCTGCAAAATCTGCCGAGCTTCAGGCAAAGACGGCAAAACCGGCCTGCGGAAAACCGGGCAGGCACAGGGAACAAGGCGCTTGCGGCAGACGCTCTGGCAGGCTGTGCCGGATCAAGAACCTGCGGGAAAATCTTTCCCGCAAGAATGACCACTTTCAGCGAAGCGCGGCCGCCGCAGCGCTTCACCCTTGGCCGGTAAGCTCAAACGGCGGAGCCTGCGGTGGCCGGGGTGTCTTCCCGTGTGCCGTCGATATCGATGAACAGCATGTCCGCGTCCCGCTCGGAAAACGGCGTCATCTTGCTCCAGGCATTGCGCAGCTCCAGAAGCCCGGCTGCAATCGACTTGTAGCGCTCGACCGCGTCCTTCTTGCCGATGGTTGTGTTGAGCGCGAGGATGTTCTTGGAATAGGTGTCGAGCAGCTGTTCGGACACCTCGCCACCTGCCTCCATGTCCAGATTCTGGCGCAGGCCCTTGAGGATCGTGACCGCCTTCTGGGTCCGCACATGTGCCTGCTCGAACTCCTTGTCACGGACATGGCAGGCGGCATGAACGACTGAATTGAGCACCTCGTCATACAAAAGCACCACCGCAGACAGGGGCGGCACGGCCGTGGTTGCCTTGCGATAGGCGGAAATTGCGCTGGAATAGGCTGTAGACATGTTAGTCGTTTCCGTATTCTAGAAGGGCGGTCAGGTAATCGAGCATGGATTCAGCTTCCTCGATTGCCGCCTGATACCCGGCATAGAGCGTGGTGATGTAGTCCCGGAAGTCCCCTTCCGCCCAGTCCCGGATCTCGTCGGACTCCTCCTGATAGTCCGCAGTCGTTTCGGTCAGGTCCGTGATCATTTCGCTCAGCAAACCGTCACTGGCATCCGAATAGGAGTTTACGGCATTATAAAGCTCCTCAACCAGCCCCGACGAAAAGGTCAGGTCGACGGTTTGCGAGCTATCCCCGGTAAAAACGAATGTTATGCCTTCATAGTCGGTTCCCGCAACCCCCTTGATCCGGGTTCCACTCACCTCGAACAGGCTGTCGTCGCCACCAACCGAAACGCCCGTCATGTTGCCGTCGCCATCAACGGTGATGTCCAGCTGCAGGCTGTCGGGCATATTGGTGCTGCGGCTGAGCAGGGCGACATCATTGGAACTGCTGTCCATCTGGAAGGTGAGCATCTTCTCGACCTCGTCCAGATTGTTCAGCAACGCGTCGTTGAGCGTGTCCTCGTCATAGACCAGATAGTTGGAACTGTCATAGGAGAGGCCGAGAAAGGCCATGGTGTTGCCGTCAATCACCGTGCCGAGCGCGCCGGAAATGTCGCGGTTGGCCGAGCGCAGGGTGCTGTCGCCAAACAGGGTTGACTCCGACGAGGCCCCTCCGCCGGTGGTGACTTCCTGCTGGGTCAGCGCGAATTCGCGGTAGGCATTGTAGGCATCGACGAAATTGGTGATCGCGCTCTTGATACTGGTGAGGTCAGAGGCAATCTCGACCGAAATGGAGTTGTCCGTGCCGGTTTCCTGGTAGAGGTTCAGCGTCACGCCATCGAGCACGTCGTCGATGGTGTTGCTGTCGCGGGTAATGGTGATGCCGTCGAGTGTGATGACCGCATCCTGTGCCGCCTGCAGCTCGTTCTTGATGGTGCCGCTGCTGTCGGCAATCAACCCGAGCGCCTCCCCGATGTCATGCGTGCCCGAGACATCGGAAATCTGGATCGCCTGCCCGGTTTCGGTACCGCTCAACACCAGCCGGAAATCGCCGTCATCCACCTGAATGACGCTGGCCGACACGCCGGTCACGGAACTGGATCCGTTGATCTCCTCCGCGATTTCGGCAAGCGACATGGTCCCGGTGATCGTGAATTCGACCGCCGTCATGTTCTCAAGGCCGATCGAAACAACGCCGCTCAGGCCCAGATCGGTGTAAGCGTCCGTCTGGCTGTCGCCGGCAATCTTGTGCGCTGTCGCAAGCTGGTCGATTTCAAGATCATAGGTGCCTGTCGTGGTGCCCTCGTCCACGGTCACGACCAGCGCGGAGGACGCACTCACATCCCCATTGGCGGTCAGATAGGCCTCGCGATAGGAAAAAATATCGTCATTCGACGTCAGGCTGCCGGTGCCGCGAATGGCTTCAGCCGCCGTTTCCAGATCCTGCAGCAAGCTCTGCATGTCGGTATAGGCGGCAATTTCCAGCTCGTTTTCCGCGATTTTCAGATCAAGACTGTCGGCACTGACTTGTTCGGCGGCAACAGTTGCCTCGATCAGGGCATCCCAGTCGATCGAAGAGGACGTGCTGGAGGTGTTAGAACCGGAGGATGTGAGCGCCGAAACGGTCGATGTGGTCGTCGTGGTCGCCGTCGATGTCGTGTCGGTGGTTGTCACCGCGCCTTCCCCCTCAAGGTATTCTGGCTTTTACAGGAAAACACGGGCCGCCGGGACCGGCTGCCGGAAACCGGCAACCTTGGGGCGGCCCGTGTCAGTCAGCTTAGCCGATCAGCTGCAGCAGGTTTTCCGGCATCTGGTTGGCCTGAGCAGCCGCAGAAACAGAAGCCTGAACATTCACCGAGTAGGACGACGCCTTGGCGCTTTCCTTGGCAATATCGACATCGGCCAGAACCGAGTTGGCTGCTGTCAGGTTTTCGATGCTGGTGTCGATCTGCTCGCCACGGAACTCGAACCGGGACATGACAGCACCCATTTCAGCACGCGCCTTGGACACATCGTCGATAGCATCATCAAGCGCGTCAAGAGCCGCGTCTGCCCCGTCCTGCGTGGAGATATCCAGACCGTCAATACCAAGAGCCTCAGCTGTCAGGCTCTCGATCCGCAAGTTGATTGTATCATCCGAGCTGGAACCAACCACAATGTCGGAACCGGTCGTGGATACTTCGGTTTCGCTGCCAAAGGCCTTGGCTGCACCGTCGCTGTCCGTATCACCTAGGCTGAGGTAAGATGCATCCAAGGCATCACCAGACGTCATCGTGCCGGAAAAATTGTCAACGGTGACACTCGCGGTTGCACCGGTATCGCTGCTGGTAAAGGTGATCCCGCCGGTCGTGGCATCAACTGCGGCGACAACTTCATCATTTTCGTCCGCAGTCAGGGCATCGTTTATGGCATCAACGATTTCCTGATCAGTGTACGACTTGGCAACTCCGGTGCCGTTGGTAATTTCGACCGCAGTGCCATTCACGTCAAAACTAACGGTCTCACCATCATTCACCTCAAACTGATTGGCAGCCAACACACCACTACCTGCAGCGGTCAGTGCAGTCCCTGAAAGATCATCAATCGCACCAAAGTCTGCGAATGTAACGCCACCAACGGAGCCGGAACTATCAGTGACGTCAATATCAATTTCCAGACTTTCTGCAGCATTATCCGTCACGATGACCATATTGCCATCATCGTCGAAAGAAGCTGTAGCTCCAGTAGAAGCTGCGTTGATTGCATCAACAATTTGCTGACCGGTGATATCTACATTAGTACCGGTAGTAGCACCGGCTGCAATTGCAACAGGAACAACACCTGCTCCGCCTACATTAATGTCGAATTCCAGAGTATCATCACCATCAATGGAAATAACATCATCCGCAGTAAAAGTTGTTGAAATACTAGCCGTCTGACCAACATCAGCCGCCAAAACCGCAGCATTATCAATGTTGTCATCCGCAAAATCGCTGGAACCATCGAGCAGACTGACGCCATTGTAGCGGGTACTTTCAGCAATACCGCCAACTTCCTCAAGAAGTTCTTCGAATTCCGCCTGAATGTAGACGCGCTCGTCGTCGGTCACGGTGCCGGACGCGGATTGGGAAGCGAGCGTCTTCATGCGCTCCAGAATGTCGGAAATGTTGGCCGCACCACCGTCAGCTGTTTCCAGAATGGAAATACCGTGCGAGGCGTTGGTGGAGGCCTGCTCCAGCGCATTGACGTCGGAGGAAATGCGGGTCGAGATAGCGAGACCGGCAGCGTCGTCGGACGCGGACGTGATGCGCGAGCCGCTGGCAAGCTTGGCAAGCGAGTCCGAGTAGTTTTCGGAGTTGTTGTTCAGGTAACGGACAGCGGTGTTGGCCGCGGTGTTTGTCGAAATGACCGGCATGGAAGCCCCCTTTGATCTTTAAAAAGACCGCGCTGAGTGTCAGGGCGGATCAAACGTCCGCTTTTGAACGTTCGTAACTGTTACGCGTAAGCCCCGGACATTCAGGCGGAAAAAATCGTAAAAAATTCTGATTTTTTTCTCCCGCCCCGAATTCCGCCGCAATCACACTTCTCAGCCATCGGACCGGACCGGACCGGGCCACACCATCACCAGCGCCGCCCTGCTGCAGTCCCGGTGAATTCAAGCGCGAAGTGCAACACAACGGAAGCTGTTCAATCTGAAGCGCTCTTTTTCAGGGACGGCCTTTCACGGCATAAAATGCCTTTGACAGCCTGTCCCTTGTGGCGCAGCGGCACCGCCCCTCACCCGTCATTCAACAGCGGCGACACCGTCTCGTTCTGCCTTGCGAGGATCTCTCGCAGTCTCTGGCGGCCGCGCTTCAACAGAGACTCCACCGCCATCACCGTCGTTTCCATCACCAGCGCGATCTCCGGATTGGTCAGCGTTTCGTTGTAGGACAACAGCACCGCGACCCTCTGCTGCTCGGGCAATTGCTCCACCGCCCGGTTGAGCATCTCGGCCGCCTGCTGGCGGGCCATCTGCTGCATCTGGTCGGGGCAGACATCCTCCACATCCGGCAGCTTGTCCATGGTGTTGAATTTCGGCTTGCGCAGGAAATCGATGCAGCCGTTCATGACCACCCGGTAGAGCCAGGTGGTGAATTTCGACCGGCCCGGCTGCCATTGCCCGCGCCGGGTCCAGATCCGCGTCAGGATGTCCTGAACCACATCCTCCGCATCCGCCGAATTGTTCAGGATCCGGAAGGCGATGGCGTGGGCCTTGCGCGCATGCCGGTTGACGATCACGCCGAACGCCCGCTCGTCGCCTCCGGCAATGCGCATCATCAGCAACTCGTCATCAAGATCTTTCAGACAGACCTCAGCGAGATCCTGCGGCCCGGTTCGACCCCAGCCCTCCGGCCCGGACGCATCGATGGACCTTGCGACTGCCGACGGTGATGCCATAGCCTTGAAACACCTTTTTCCTGACCTTTCCGTGTAAGCCGCCACGCGGCCTCCTGCCCCACCACGCGCAAGGGAAAGACGTCAGAAATAGAAAGCCAAACAAAACCATTGCAATCAATAGGTAATATATGCCTGTTATTTGTGAATATTTGTTTCTTGTAGGCAAATTTTGCCCACCTGAAGCAAATCCAAATCAACAAACGGTGAATATACAGGTATTTAAACAAGGGAATTATACGAAGCATCCGCAAGGAGCCACAGCGCGGCCATCAAGGCACCACACGCGGCAAAGCCGGATATGGCGGGCATGCACGGGCCCAGCCGCTCGCGTTCTATTGCATCCCCGGACCGCACCTTGGCGAACCGGATTGCACACACGTTTTACAAGGAAAAAGTGGTGCCCAGAGGCGGAATCGAACCACCGACACGCGGATTTTCAATCCGCTGCTCTACCAACTGAGCTATCTGGGCTGACTTCGTTTGGCGCTGTGCGCCGGAAGCCCGTGCCTTATAGGAGATCGTTTTGACCTTGTCCAGCACCCCGGCAAAGTTTTTGAAATTTATCCCGCAGCCTTTGGATAACTCGGACAAGGCATTGGTTTCATTGTGCGAATCAAATGATTTATTCACACGCGCACGGTCCGCACCCCTGTGGCTTTTGGCCGGAGCACACGCATTTTTCATCGGCAGCAAGCCTTTTTCCCTCAAGGCCGCTTCTCGCCGGCGACAATCCCGGTCGCGCGCCAATTGCTTGCGTCGCGGACATTGAAATTGCCGATCACGCCGTCATGGTTGGACCGCGGGCCTGATACGATCGAAGTGTTCATCGATCCGCTCAGGCCGGGGCCGCGGACCGTGCCGGTGAACAGATTGCCGCTCGGCACGATTTGCTCCCTGAGGTCAGACTGGAACGAGCGCCCGTCGAAGCCGGTCACGCTGGCCGTTCCGGTCCGCCTTGCGAAGTCGACCGACTTGGTGAAGTTTCCAGTCGCCAGATACTGCCGGTTGCCATTGACGACATTGCCGACCGCATGTCCCGCGTAAGTGGCACTTCCCACACGCGGCAGATCCGCCGAATTTGTGACATTGCCTGCCACCCATGTGCCGAGATGGACCCCGTCCTGGCGTGAGCCGTCGGCCAGCGCGCCGTCCTCACTGGTCATGGCCGTGCCCCAATAGCCCCACTCCAGAAATGCGCAGGTGCATTTCGACGTGCCCTGGAAAATGGCGGCGTCGGCTCCGTTCACAAGTGTGCCCGGAACCAGGTAACTTCCCGGCTCTGTTCCCGAACGCGGCCGAACCTTTTGACCGGTTTCGAGTGTCAGGGCGCTTGTTTCGGGACCGGCCGCATGGCGCGCCGCATAGGTGTCGTCGTCGATGAACACGGACCGGCTATCGCCCGCACCGGCAGGAGACCCGAAGCCGAGCAACAGACCCTGGACTTCGGCATCCTGCGAGGACACATCGCTCAAGGACATGCTGGCGCCAAGGCTGTTTTGGTCAGGTTCAAAGGTCAGCGTCAGGTCATGCGGCTGGCGCGTGGCGAAAGGCACGGCGACACGCAGCGGGTCTACCGTCGAAGATGTCGTCTCCAGCATCCCGGCGGAAAAGCCATAAAACATCCGCCCTGTCCGGCTCCGTTCCGATACGGCGGTTTCTGCCGTGAGACCGGCCACATGATGGCTCCCGCTGACGTGATCTGCTGGCGTGGTACCTGCAGGCAACGCAACATATGCGTCGCGGTAAGCGCCCCCCGCCTGAAGGTCCGGCCCGAGCATGAAGTTTTCCGCGTTGCCACCGAAGAACTGCCCGCCGCTGCCGCCGCTCAGGGTTTGCAGCACGCCGTCATAGGCAGCAGCACTTTCTCCTGCCTCAAGACGGTGCCCGCCGCGCCGCTGAAACCGGCTGTAAAGTCCCTCACTGCCAGCCGCAACCTCACCGAGCCCCAGAGACATCATCGACTTCTGACTATCCCCCATCCCGCTGATATGGAAGGAACCGGCCAGAAACTTCGCCCCCTCGAGGGTTTGGGAAGAGGCCTCGATCATCTGAACACCCGTCGCCCCTGCTTGGCGCATGAAATCCGGACCGAGTTCGGCCGCCACCAGCGGATTAACAAACACCGCCTCGCTTTCAAGCGGCACCAAACCGCCCTCAGGCGTGGCCGACCCCATCTGGAACGCGGTCAGCGCATCGCCGGATAGTGCATAGTCGCGGATCATCAGCGGCTCCGAAGCGCCGCCGAAGTTGTCGAAGCCGGTTTCCTGGCCAAACAGGCCGACGAGATAATCCTCTCCACCATAGTTGAAACTTGGCGCTGTCCCCGGGGATACTGCCGGAAAATAGGCAAAGGCCGTGAAGCCGGTGTTGCTGTAAAGCACCCCTTGTGCCTGAAACACGGCCGCGTCCGTTGTTACCGGAACGGCGGGCACCATTGCCGCGTCCGCTGCTTCGAGCACGTCTCCCGCAGCTGTTGCTGTCTGTGCGAAATACTTGAACGAAGGCGCTTGTGGATTGAACACATAAACTCGCGTGCCATCGACATCTGCCTGCCAGATATCCTCCGGACCGGACGGTGACATACCGGCATGTAGAAACTCGACCGAACGATCCGTGCCGTCAGCACCACCCGTCAAGCCCTGCCCGCCGGGATCGGCCACAGTCGCATCAGATCCACTCCCGAAGGAAAATGTCGTACCGGCCTGCAAGATCCTCAGTTCCTCCGTCCGCGGAGCCGGGGAAGTACCGGGGTCAGGTGACGGATCGGGATCAGGCGACGGAACCGGATCAGGCGATGGGCCGGGATCAGGC
>NZ_SMMF01000536.1:0-1657 GCF_009711355.1 Roseibium sp. RKSG952
CCGCCCGGACACCAGATTCAACAATAGCTCTGGCAAAACCTCATAGCTCTACTAGTTTTTAATCGGGCTCTAAGTTGCACTCCTGAGCGCTGTCGGGCGCACGCTGCTTTCGAGATCACTCCAATCTTTGGTACAAAAGCCGGGATGGCCATCGAATGTATAGAGATTTTCGGTCTTGGTGATATGCAGCCCGTTAGCCGTCAGAACCTGCATGAACTGGCAAGCCATATCATAGCTGTTTGAGTGTTTGTTGGCGAATTTGAAGCGGCAGAACCACTCATCCGTAAGGAGTGTTTCTCTGAAACTGAGCGGCCAGACGTTGTTCCCCCGATTGAGGATCATAATGAGGTCCAGAGACACCCCTGCGGTCATCGTAATAAGCCGGTTGGCAAGTTCTTGAGGCTTGATTTGATCATGCTTAATATAAAGGTCTATGCCGACAAGTTCCTGCACGGGTGAATGAGAGCTGCTATTCTTCGCTACAATGGTAGGCACCCTGCGCGCGAAGCTGCTAGCAGGCTTTAGGTGTTCGGGAATTCGTCCGATTCTCTCAATGACGGCGTCTGCGAAATCTTGAGTACCGACGCGCTCTGAGCTAATTCCAGGCCGGAAGATGTCATCGGTGTGCACCCCGTCTTCAATTGTTTTGAGCCAAGCATTGTGAATGCGTAGCGCCGCGTCACACTGATTGAGATGCCCAAGCATGAACATTGCAGCAAGGAGGAGCCCGGATGGATTTGCCGTGCCCTTACCTGAGATATCGGGCGCAGAGCCATGATTCGCAGCGAACATGGAAAAGTGCTCACCATAGTTGGTAGATACGGGGATTGCAGGGGATGAGCAAATTGCGACGGCGGTTTCCGACACGATGCTGCCATACATGCTGGAAGTCACGATGACGTCGAATTGACCTGGCGCTATCGCAAGGCGCGCAGTCCCAGTCGCTACGTTCCAATGGTCTGTCTCTATTTCCGGGAAATCTTGGCCGATATCGTCAAATACCTCATGAAACAGTCCATCTGTGATAGGCAGAACATGATCCTTGGTAAAGCAGGATACCTTTTTGCGATTATTCGCCACGGCGAATTCGAAGGCGAAACGAATTATATTTTCGGCTGCTGATCGGGAAATCATCTTCAGCCCATGACAAACGTCAGAGGTCAATCGATGTTCAATCCCAGTGTAAACATCTTCAAGATTGTCCCGAATAACAACGACGTCCATCTTGGGTTGTTGTGTGGTGACAAAAGGTGAGCGTGATACGGCCCATCTCACATTTGCATACATGTCCAGATATCGGCGCAGCGCAACATTGAGCGTTTCATAAAAACCATGCTCGGGATAACTGACGGGCCCCCGCAAGAAGACACCAGTTTCGCGGAGTGTTTGCCAGCCATCAGGATGTATACCCGTCTTGAAACCGGCATCATACATTCTTCTACCGATGTCGATTTGCTTGATCGCCAATTGGGCCCCCGCCGCCTTCACACAGCGCAGCGTCGCGTCCATGATCTCGGGGCCAATACCATCCCCAGGGGCAATGGTAATTGGTGCAGGACTTTGAATACTGTCATAAAAATTAATAACTTCAGCCATTGGGGACTCGCGGGTGCAGAGTTGAATTATGTAAATATCTTTTTATTTAATATATTCGATG
>NZ_SMMF01000644.1:0-3000 GCF_009711355.1 Roseibium sp. RKSG952
TGAGATAGGAGGGCGCCCTGACTGGATGGCGGCGAACAGCCTTGACGTGCTGGAACACACACTTTCCCGGCAGTGTGTGTCTTCCCGTCCGCTGGGACTGCAAGCGCCATCAGGCGCAATCGGTTGCTGATTGCGGAACATGAAGACCTTCAGAGGCATGCGAGACGCTTGAGCTGTTCAACAAGAACAGGACGCTGTCTTAGGCTTAACGTCCTCCCCGCCCTAAAGGGCGAGGTTTTCAGCGCACAGTGAGTTCGTCGATATCGACCGTTCGGTGATTGTCGACCATGTCATCGAGCGTCACTTCCGGCGAATGACGAATCCCTTCTCCGTCGATCATTTCAATTGATCCATTGAATCCTTCGAGGCAGGCTTGTAAAAGAATTCATCGTCCGCAAAATCGGTTTACGGGTGCGCCTCTCATGGCGACCCATCGAACACAACAGAGGTATTTCCATGAATCAGACAGCACCGACATCGCTCCCCGAAGAATACGGTGCGGATCAGATTAAGGTCCTAAAGGGACTCGATGCCGTCCGCAAGCGCCCGGGGATGTACATCGGCGACACGAGCGACGGTTCCGGACTCCATCACATGATCTGGGAAGTCGTCGACAACGGCATCGACGAGGCGCTTGCGGGTTATGCGGACCAAATCTCCGTCTTGCTCAACCCAGACGGTTCCGTGACGGTTTCGGACAACGGTCGCGGCATTCCCGTCTCGATCCATCCGACGGAAGGTCGACCAACGGTCGAGGTTGTGATGACCGAACTGCATGCCGGCGGAAAATTTGACCAGAACTCCTACAAGGTCTCCGGCGGTCTCCACGGCGTTGGTGTTTCTGTCGTCAACGCTCTCTCCAATCGTCTCGAGGTCATTGTCTGGCGTGACGGCAAAGAGCATTTCATCGCTTTTGAACACGGAGCCGTGGCTGAGGAGCTTCGAATGATCGCGCAAGGCAAGCGTAAGACGGGCACGGAGGTCACCTTCACGCCGTCGGAAAAGACGTTCGACAGCGTCGAATTCGATGCCAAGATCGTTGAGCGTCGTCTTCGTGAACTGGCGTTCCTTAATTCCGGGACGCGGATCGTCTTCCACGACAAGCGCACCCCCGGCACGGAGCCTTTGGTTCTTTTTTATGAGGGCGGTACCGCCGCTTTCGTGGCTTATACGGACAAGGCGAGAACGTCCCTTCTTTCCCGTCCGATCATCTGTCGCGGCGAGCGCGAGGTGAACCAAGGTGACCGGAAGGCGACCATCGGCGTCGACGTCGCGCTTCAGTGGAACGACAGCTACGCCGAGAACTTCCTCGCATTCACGAACAACATCCCTCAAAAGGATTACGGTACGCATGTCGCTGGCTTCAAAATGGCCCTTACCCGTGCGGTCCAGGCTTATGCTGAAGCGAACTTCACGACCAAGCAGAAGAAGATCTCCTTGACCGCCGACGACATGCGCGAGGGCCTGACCGCCGTTGTCTCCGTTAAGGTTCCCGATCCCAAGTTCTCAAGTCAGACCAAGGAAAAGCTTGTTTCCAGCGAGGTGTCTGGCGCCGTTCAGCAGGTCGTCGGCGATGTCCTTAAGACCTGGTTCGATGAAAACCCGGCCGAGGCGAAGAAGATCATCGACAAGGCCGCCGATGCCGCCGTGGCGCGCGAGGCCGCCCGCAAGGCCCGCGAACTCACCCGCCGCAAGAGTACGATGGACATGGCGTCCCTTCCTGGCAAGCTGGCTGACTGTCAGGTCCGCAGCCCGGAAGAGGCGGAAATCTTCATCGTTGAGGGTGACTCGGCGGGTGGTACGGCCAAGCAGGGTCGTGACAAGCGGACTCAGGCCATCCTTCCGCTTCGTGGCAAAGTGCTCAACGTCGAGCGCGTCCGTCTGGACAGAATTATGAAGTCGGAGCAGATCGGCACGTTAGTGACCGCGCTAGGCTGCGGCATTGGCCGTGACGATTTCGATCCGGACAAGGTGCGCTACCACAAGATTGTTATCATGACGGATGCTGATGTTGACGGCGAGCATATCCGCACGCTTTTGCTGACCCTGTTTTATCGTTTTATGCCTCAGCTGGTCGAGCGCGGCTACGTCTACATCGCTCAGCCGCCGCTCTTTAAGGTCCAACATGGGAAGAAGTCGAGGTACCTTCTGGATCAGAAGGAGCTGGACGAGCACCTGATTTCGCGTTCCATGCATGATTCGTCCCTCATGAGGGGGGATGGAATGCAGATCGGCGGCGACGAATTGGTGAATCTGGTGCTGTCGTCCAAGGCCGACACCGAGAATCTGGTGGAACTGTCCTCCGAGATCGGCGATTCCGATATCGCGTGCGCCATGGCGCTGGGCGGTTATCTGGTTCCCGGCATTTTCTCCGATGACGCCATTCGCGGCGACATCGCGGGCTACATCGCGACTATCCTGAATGATCGCACCGAGAAGATTCGCTGGTCGGGCCGGGCCGTTTCGAACGGCATCGAAATCTCGCGAACGCAACGCGGGGTGACGGATGTCAAGATCGTGACCTCGGCATCTGTCGAAACTCCCGCTGCACGCGCCTTGCAGTGCCGGGCGGCGGATCTCGGCGCGGTTTACGGACTGAAGGCCGTGCTGACCACGTCCTCTGGCAAATCGCATGATGTCTCTGGTCCTGCGGATCTCTACGAACTCGCGCAGTCGCTCGGCCGTGCGGGCGCTGAGATCCAGCGCTACAAGGGTCTTGGGGAGATGAACAACGAGCAGCTTTGGGAGACGACGCTCGATCCCGAGAACCGAACTCTTCTGAGGGTCGGTGTTAAAGACGCCGCTGCGGCGGACGAGCTGTTCTCGACGCTCATGGGTGACAAGGTCGAGGATCGTCGAAAGTGGATCGTGGCCAATTCGATGAATGCGGAGATCGATGCCTAAGGGCGTCGACCATTTTCTCTAATTCAGAAGCGCAGCAAACCCCGTCCTTCAGGGCGGGGTAGACGTTGATTCTTCAACATATTGCCTGACAAACCT
>NZ_SMMF01000351.1:0-679 GCF_009711355.1 Roseibium sp. RKSG952
GTCCTTCAGGGCGGGGAAGACGTTAACTTCAGGATTGTGTCGCTCACTCCAGCAATGGGATGAGTAATTACTTTGATTCCAGGATGCAAGGTTCACCTGAAGGCGAAGGTGGACGAACTTTCTCCAGGTCCTCGAGCAAAAGAACGAATCCGAGTCGTCAATTCTTGCTCTGAAAAAGAATACCTGATCACGGAGAAAAAAGTTGACTGGATCGTGGTATTTAATACCTTGTCGCTCCCGTCAAAAAATTCCCATGGATCGATTCCGGAGGTGGACATGCAAGGCAAGTCGAAATTGCGCCAGACCTCCATCAAGGACCGCATCCAGATCGCCCGCGAAAATAACAGGAGCGTTCCACATCTGATCTTCGGTCTCCCCAAGGACCTCCTGGAGGAGGCGTTGCCTCTACTTCATTTGCCGGAGCGCATTCGTTACGAGAGGCTGCTCAAACGCCAGGCGGAGAAGCGCCGCAAGATCAAGGTTGACGAGGAAATCGCAAATGCAGCCGCAGCGAAGCGGAGGGCCAAGGAAAACGGCCGCGACGATGATCGTGTAGGCTTCAACGCGAAGGAACTGGAAGTCGACGCGAACAACGTCGTCGACTTCATGACCTACCTCAATCGCTGACGACTCTTAACGTCTTCCCCATCCTGAAGGACAGGGATTTTTAGCGAAGCGC
>NZ_SMMF01000279.1:0-494 GCF_009711355.1 Roseibium sp. RKSG952
GCGATTTGCCATCTGAAATGGCGCGCTACAGGTTCTGAGCGTCTTGCCGACGAGCCATCACCCAATTCCTTGCCGGGGAAGATGCAACGACGTGCAAAGCTTCCGGGGTCCTGTAACGCGCAAGAACAGGTGGCTTGAGGGGGGTAACCGGGATTATCCGGGATTGGGCGGGAGTTGGCGGTTTTCTGCCGTTTCTTGAAGATTTGACCGGACGGCGGCGGGGGGTGGTGCGCCAGTTTGGATGGCGCGAACGAGTTGCCGGGGCGGTGCGCCGTTTTACGCCGTTTGAAAATGCCTTTTAAAAACAATGGCCGCGCAAGTTTGAGGTTGGAACTGAAAAGGTAAGTAGGTCTTACCTGTTCCAACCTTGGATTTCTGGCGGAATTCTGCGGTATTTCGGCGGGCGGGTTTTGCGGCGCTGGCGTTGAGGTTGGAACTCGGTCGGGGTGTTTTTTTTGGGGGGGGAGCGTCCGGCGAGCCCGACCTGCCGGTCA
>NZ_SMMF01000628.1:0-2703 GCF_009711355.1 Roseibium sp. RKSG952
CAAAAGTTTGCCCGCGGGCAAACTTTTGGTTCGTGTGGGTGAGAGCAATGGCGGTTCTTCTTCGAGTTAGCGCCTTTGAATATTGATGGCGTTAATACTTTGTTTACAAATAAAAATTTGACGCCGGATAGTATGCGAGTTAGCGTCTGTCGCGACGGTAAAAAAGTAACTGTCGACTAAAATCCGTCGCAGACTGAGAGAGTTCAAGGATGCATAAGCCAGTAGATCGTGAAAATACGGCATTGAAGATCCAACGCCATTCTCACCTGCTATCTGCACAGTTGCAGGAGCTTCGTGAAACGATCTATCCACCCGAGGCTCAAAAGTCTCTGCGCACATTCACTTCAAGAGAAGTTGCTATGTTGGTGGGCATCGCCGAATCGACATTACGGCAGATGTCGCTTGATGGTGAAGGACCTGCGCCTGAAAGGTTGGCAAACGGCCGACGCGCCTACACCCTAGCGCAGATAAACGAAGTGCGGGAATATCTTGCAGAGAAAAAACCGTCCGATGCTCTAAAATATCTGCCGAGACGGCAAGGCAATGACAAGCTTCAGGTAATCGCCGTTGCAAATTTTAAGGGTGGGTCAGCTAAAACAACAACAACGGTCCATCTGGCGCATTATCTGGCCCTTCAAGGGCTTCGGGTTTTAGCAATAGACTTGGACCCGCAGGCTTCTTTGTCCACGATGTTCGGTTATCAGCCGGAATACGACGTTGCTTCAAACCAAACACTGTACGCAGCAATTCGCTACGATGACGAACGGCGCCCACTGCGGGAAGTGATAAGATCCACCTACTTTTCTGGTGTAGACATTATTCCAGGAAATCTTGAGTTGATGGAATACGAACACGAGACCCCTCAAGCTATTAGCGCTGGCAAGTCTCGTGGCGAGGGTATGTTCTTCCGACGAATAGAGACGGTAATTGCTTCAGTAGAAAGCGACTATGACGTCGTTCTTATTGATGCCCCCCCACAACTTGGTTATTTGACCCTGGGTGCAATTTTTGCAGCCACAGCTATGTTAATTACTGTCCATCCTGCAATGCTTGATGTTTCAAGCATGAATCAGTTTCTGGCGATGACCAGCGATATTCTCTCTGTAATTGAGGGAGCGGGGGGCCAGCTTGATCACGATTTCGTTCGTTATGTTTTGACGAGACACAATCCGAATGACTTGCCACAAGTCAATATTGTTACGCTTCTACGTTCCTTGTTTGGTGAAGACGTATTGACTGCTGCTGTTTACGAAACAACAGCAGTGGCAAGCGCGGGTCTTTTAAAAAAGAGCCTTTATGAGATGGAAAAGGGGTCCGTTGGGCGCGATACCCTCAACCGCGGTATTGAATCAATCGATGCAGTAAATGCAGAGATTCTAGGTCACTTAGAAACTGTGTGGGGGCGGAAATGACCAACGCTAGTAACCACTCAAAAAAGATGAAAGCTTTGTTTGGGGGCGTCGATCCTGCAAAACTCGCCGGGAAGAAGCCAGCCGTGCCCGGCAGTAGCGTTGAAGCTGGGCGCGTGACGTCAGGCACAGTCAAATCCATGAGTAGTGCATTTTCTACAATTGAAAAAGAGAACGAAGAGCTACGTCAAAAGCTACAAGCAACAGCTTTTGTTGAGCGGCTTAGTCCAAATTTGATTGACCCATCACCTTATCGCGATCGTTTCGAAGACGATGAAGGGGCACGTCACGAACTTGACGAGCTAAAGGAATCTATTGCTGTCGAGGGGCAAAAAATAGCGGTTTTGGTTCGCCCCCATCCCAGTGAAGCCGGACGATATCAGCTCGCCTATGGTCATAGAAGAGTTAAGGTTCTTAGAGAACTGTATGTTGCTGCAGAAAACCCGGAAATTTTCCAGGTAAACGCATACGTGCGTGCACTATCGGATTCCGAGTTGATCAAGGAGCAGTCTTTAGAAAACGCCGTACGCGAGAACCTTAGTTGGATCGAACTAGCGATGTGGGCACGGCAGTTGAAGTCAACTCGGCTGACCAATCGCTCGATGGCTCCGATACTTGGAATACCAGAATCCGGTGTGTCTAGGCTAATCAAAATCTCGGAACAAATTCCAGATGATGTTGCACGGGCGATTGGTCGGGCAAAAGAATCAGGCCGCCGACGTTGGGCGGCGTTGGCTCAAGAACTAACAGATCCTGCGTCAATCCAACGTGTTCGTGCATTAGTTTCTTCAGATGAATTTAAGAAGGCAGATGGCGACAAGCGGATTTCATTGTCAATTGACGCAGCAGCCGGGAAGTCGGCAGTGCCAGCCAAAATAGATCAATCAAAGGTATTTAAAGCCGGTTTGGATGGTGATGTTTTCGCAAAAGTAAAGGAAACTAGAAACGCCACAACCGTGACAATCCCAAACAAAGAGACGGATTTTGCAAAATGGTTGACGGAAAAAATTCCTGATCTTCGTTCAGAGTACTTGGCTGCAAGAGACAAGGAGTCTTAGTCATGTCATAGAACCGAAAAAGGATTTCCGGCTGCCACCGGAAATCCTATTCTCAGACAATCGGGCTTATCAGCCAAGAGATAGTCTCACACTTCTCTTGTAAGATGAAATTGGATGCCGTGCAAGATGCGCTCTTGCGTGAATGGTGATCTGTTGCAGATTATTCATCGTCCAAGGATTTGCCCGAAATCTTTTACTTTCTGTTTATCGGCCGACTTTGTCGGGCGGAGGGCCGA
>NZ_SMMF01000557.1:0-1782 GCF_009711355.1 Roseibium sp. RKSG952
AACATGACAGCCTCTGCGTACCGCAACCCTATCAGCCCGTTGATCAAAAGCGCTCATTTACGGGGTGGGGCGTGGGAGCGCATTTGGCCTCTGAACATCTGTGGACATCTGTGGACACCCCCGTTAGTGCAAGAGAATTTTTAAGGCCGGTATTTGCGCGTAGTCGGGTGCTGACATCTGTCCGGCCTCTGTTGCAACGTTGAAGATGTCGCGGGCCCGTATGGAAGTTCGCGGATCGGCTCCAAATCATTAAAGCGTGCTCTGAGGCTCTCTGTTCAGGTCTGGTTTCCCGATCCCGTCTCTATCGACCGTACGCCATACTTTCCTTTACATCCTCCTACACCTTCGACGCCCCGTAATTAACAACCGGGTTATCCGGCTGCTACGGGAGCTTCGTAGACCCCACCTTTCGCCAGCAGCACCCACACGAAACGAGCAGGCTTATTGGCAAGGGCGACGATCACAAGCATGCGCGGCTTCCGTGCTAGCATGCGTCCGAGCCAAGAGCCCTCTGGCACACCTTTATGAGCGGCTTGGCGCACCACCGAACTTGCTCCGAGATTAAGCAAACGCCGCAGCGTTCGCTCGCCCATCTTCGATGTTGCGCCAAGCTTTTGCTTTCCGCCAGTTGATCGTTGAAGTGGCGTCAGACCGAGCCAGGCCGCGAAATCACGGCCTTTTTTGAAGGTCGATGCAGGGGGAGCCCAGGCTATTAGCGCAGTTGCCGTAATTGGCCCAACGCCTGGGATCGTCGCTAGCCGCCGCGCATTTTCGTCTTCCCGAGCACGCAGTGCGATTTCATGATCAAGTCGTCTGACTTGGTCCTCCAGATCGCGTAGAGTTTCGACCAGACTGGTAAGCGCTAATCGGGCTGGATCCGGCAAAGTGTTTTTACCATCCGTCACGCATTCTATGAGACTGGCAACATGGGTTGGCCCTTGAGCGGCAATGACACCGTATTAGGCAAGGTGGCCGCGGAGTGCGTTGATGATCTGCGTTCGCTGGCGCACCAGCAGATCTCGTGCTCGAAACACAACACCACTTGCCTGGGTGCCCTCGCTTTTTATTGCCACAAACCGCATGGTCGGGCGTTGCGAGGCTTCGCAAATTGCCTCAGCATCAGCTTCATCATTCTTCTGGCGTTTAACAAAAGGTTTAACGTACGCTGGCGGGATCAGTTTTACAGTGTGTCCGAGTTTGCCTATCTCACGCGCCCAATAATGTGCGCCTGAGCAAGCCTCCATGGCAACGATGCATGTAGGCTGCTTCGCAAAGAACTCGATGACGTTTTTCCGTCGTAATTGTTTGCGGAAAACAACGGTGCCGATGGCATCCGCCCCGTGCGCCTGAAACACGTTCTTCGCCAAATCCAAGCCAATTGTGGTAACTTTCATCGTGGACACTCCTTCTCTCCGGTGGTCGCAACAACCACCACTTTGGCACATTGATGCCGTCGAGGGGGTGTCCACCCCATCATTGAACGGGCACAGATATACGGTAGGCGGATCAAACCATGAACGAAATGGTTCTGTAGCCATCAGCTCCGATTTGTGGAGTGGTTTCCCAGAGGTAATCGCCTGTCAGGTTAATGTGTTCCCAACCGAGAGGAGAAAGAGCCGCTTTCAGGTGGTCCGGAATTGTCTCGCCGGAAGCCTGTATGGCGTCGAGAGTTCTGCGTGTGTAGAGCGTATTCTAGTAAATTATAGCTGTAACGACGAGGTTGAGCGCGGAAGCACGTATCGAGAGTTTTTTGTGGCTGCGATCTCGATATCGGCCAAGCCG
>NZ_SMMF01000280.1:0-497 GCF_009711355.1 Roseibium sp. RKSG952
CCCTCTCGCAGGGGCGTGGATCGAAACAGGTAATCGGACTGTTTGCCGAGGCACACCGGCAGGGATCGCCCCTCTCGCAGGGGCGCAGATAGAACGTTTACTGACATTCGTTACTTTGATGTCAAATTGGCAAGGGCCCTTTCGGGGTCTCTTTTACCCACGGGGCCATTCGCGACGGTGGCGCGTTGAAATGCACGGTGTTTTCGAAAACCCGTGTTGTTGACCTTCTTGTTTATGAAAAGGCCTGCCAAGCTGACTGCACATGACAGCCGCTGACAGCTTTGCGCGCTGTGTAACCCCATCACTTCAAAACGGAAAGACAACCCCTGACGGCTTTGACGGGGATTTTTCCTTCTTTTAATTCAGCGGGAAGGAGGGATGTCAAAAACACGTATAAATCCACTGCTTACACGGTGCTTACACGAGCAGTTTCACAAGATTCAGAACCATGCTAAGTCGTTGAAAAGATTGGTGACCCCGGCGCGATTCGAACGCGC
>NZ_SMMF01000047.1:0-223 GCF_009711355.1 Roseibium sp. RKSG952
CAGATCGATCAGATAGGTGAGATGTGACAGGATCCGGTCTGCCGGCAGGCCGAAATCGATCAGGCAGGCCAGTTCGTCGATCCCGAGTGCCTGCCAGTAATTGACACGCTCGAGAACCTCCCCTGGTGTTCCAAACAAGCCTTTCGATTTCTGGAACCGCGCGACCGCATTGTCGATCAGCGCCTGATCCGTCTCCCGGCTGTTTCCGATATCGTCATAGGTC
>NZ_SMMF01000569.1:0-1955 GCF_009711355.1 Roseibium sp. RKSG952
AGCGCTTCCCGTACCGGCGCCGGTTTACGGCGTCGCGCCATTGGATCAATCCCTTGTGCGCCAGAGCCCGCTCATAGTTGTTTACTTGGCGCTCGGAAATGTCGAGTTGCCAGGCGATTGCCTGAACCGAAATGAAGACAATGGGTTGCGCTCCCATCGTCCAATCGCAATCGAATGTGTGTTCGATCATGAATTCCAGATATCTCAGCAGCGCCGGCGATAAAGAGAGCGGTTTACTTGCCGCTCGGATCTTGCGCAGTACCTGCCAGCGGTCGACATTTTCGGGCAGCTCAATTTGTCTGTCGGTTTTGGCGCGCGCGCCCGAAAAACTACGTTTGATTGTATTATGGTAAGCTGGCCTTTGCGCGACCGGGTATTCCAGGACTTCCAACGCATACCTCAAAAAACTATGTCGTTGGGTATGTAGAGCTGACGTTACGACATGAAAAAAAGCGCCTCGGTGCTTGTGTTTTTTTCACTCACAGACTAACAACCACCTTGTTGTCTGTCTCGTTCGGTCTTTGACTGCATACCCATTGGCTGAACCTGACAGGGAACCATCAGGAGTGATTTTTAAACATCTCATTTCTGAAATGTGGCAGAGTTTTCATTGCGGTTTATTTGAGTAGGTTGCAATGAAGCTCTGCTACTATTCATCTCATATAACTATTTGAGATGGAAGTGTTTTATTCACCCAACCATGTAGTGTGGAAAAATCGTCCCTTATTTTTGGTGGGTGCGCCTTCTGGATAACTTAATCATTTTTCTTTGCCAGCCCGTGCAATGACTTTGCGAGAAGCAATTTGCCGTCAACCGCCCGCTCGATCATGGCGCGGAAATATCCGGCCGGGTTTGAAATCTGTTCCGGATCCCTGAGCGCTTTTTCTGCGACGACGGCGAGGCACGCAGCGGTCAGATAGCGGCCTTGTCTCTGGACGGCCTGGGTATAGCCGGACTGGCTAAGCCCGATCATCATCCGAAGCATATCGGCAGCTTCGCAGAGTTCCGGCCAGGTCGAAAAGCTGAGGCCGGTTTCGGTCTGGGCGGTTGGACAAGCGCTGTTAAGCAATCCGATGGACACGCCATCAAGGCCGGATTGCGGATTGTTGGGCTTACCCGCTTGCTCTTTGTGTTGTTGCGTCCCTTGATCGGCTCCGCAAGGCTCATTTTCAGGAGCCATTTCAACGGCGAAGCCGTTGTCAGTTTTGGGATTGTGTTCATCCGCGTTAGCGGATGGCCACTTGTCATTACAAATTGAAGAGTCGGGAAAGGTTGTAATAGTATATAGGGCGTCATCAATGTCACCCGCGCATGACATTTTTGCTTGGTTTTCAAGGTTGAAGTGATCTACCGCTTCATCATAAAGCCCCTGCAAAAGCTCGGCCGCAACTGCCGGGGCGTCTTTGTGTTTATCAATCACGAATGCAGCCCGATCGACAAATAACTGATAACCGTTTCCGGCTGCATCCACGAGATCAACAATCGCACGAGAGATTCTACTAACTGCCCTTTTGGCCTCTTGCAGTGCCTTGACGCGGGCCTGGAAGGCGTCTGCCAAAGCCTTGAACTCGGAATGGTTATGGCACGCAGGGGTGAAATCCAGCCCGTACGCTTGCTCTGGCTCCCCTCCCCTGCCGCGATACACATACCGACGGCCTGTCGGACTGTCGCGATATGCAAGTATTCCGGCTTCAACAAGCGTTTTCAGGCAACGCGTGACAGTCCGCGGGGTACGGTGGGTGTAGTCGGCAAGTCTCTGATTGGAAATCGCAACCACTGGGCGGCGATCAGCTTGAAAATCATCTGCCTGGACGAGTCCCAAGAGGATATCCAAAACATGATAGGTGGTGCCGCTAATCCCAAGTGCCGGCGCAACACGTTTCAGAACAAGCGATATGTCGCGTTTAGAGACACTTGGTCGCTCTTCCTGGGACGCAAGGTGCGCGCTGGCAAGG
>NZ_SMMF01000476.1:0-1227 GCF_009711355.1 Roseibium sp. RKSG952
GAAGGGGTTTGCCGCGCTTCTGGATCAATTCCGCGCCACCATCATCTTTTTCAGGAAATCGGACATTAGTCCGCTTATCAGGTTTGCTTCTATGCAATCCTTTCGGGCCTTGCGCAGGTTATTTCCGGAAACGCCCCTGCGAGTCTTCTCGTGTATTGCCGAAGCCGTGGCTTTTAACAAACCTAGGAAAGGCTCGAAGTCCGTGCCGAGGCGCGCCTTCAGTCGCTCCCCCAGATCCTCCGCGAGGGAGTCCAGTTCCGCTTCCGAGGGCATTTCCCGCATGAGTCCCGCTAGACGCCCAAACAGCGGATCCCGGGCGTTCCTGTCTAACTCCATCCTATCGACGATGCGATTCGGGAGTTTGCCGTCCTTCACAAGGACCTCGAATTCCTCTCCGGTTATACCTAGGAATTGCGAGAGGTTTTCCCGGGTATGTGCTTCGGTTTCGTTCCGCTCGTCGATCATGTCGTCGATGTCTTCCTTCATCGTGGCGGATTCGCGCATGACGGAGGGATTCAATCTGCAAACGTATTCCGAATTTTCTGCGAGTCCTTTCAGGCAATCATCGCAAACGGCGATTTCGATACTCGTGCCATCGCAGGGATCGAAGAAGGTGCTCCCGTAGTGCCCGGGGGTGGAGAACGCGAGTCCGTCGAGAGGCTGGAATTCATCCCCGGAGATGTTTCGCATCTCCTTCTCGCATCGGATGCAACGACACTGATTCACCGACCTTCTCCTCTTTTTCGTCTCTTGAAGTCTGGCACCTCGGCGAAGATCGAGCAAGTCTTCGGCTCAAGCGCTTCGCGGGAACGCGGCGGCCAGTGCGGACTGCTGTTCTGTGACTGAGGTGCTCGACATATCCTCTGCCGTCTTCGGCAACATTGACGCCTTGAGTGCCCGAACAACCTCGTCCACAACAACCTAAGCAGAGATTTTTTCTGCCCCACGGATGATTTAACTTTTCGGCATTCCAGTTTTCAACGCCGCATTTGATCGCGGTTTTGAGCTCTCCGGCATCGAAAAAAGTCTGGTGCGCGGGTTCGGTCTGTTTGAGGGATTCCCAGACGGGCTCAATGTCATTCAATTCTGGGGTGTAGCGTGGTTTGGTCCGGGAGGTCCTGATAGTCAATTGCCGTGTGGCGAAGTCAATCGCTCCCATCATCGCGACCTTTTTGGACTAGTCTGGAGCGGGAATGCGAGGATCAGTACCACATCTGGCCCAGCTGC
>NZ_SMMF01000499.1:0-1394 GCF_009711355.1 Roseibium sp. RKSG952
GCCGACCATGTTGCACCTCACTTCTGAATTTACCCGGACTTTTTCAACGGGCTGTTATATGTATGTTCCTGAAAGTTTTTCCTTTGATTTGAGACTAGGTGTCAAGTAACGAGCATATTCAGCTGATCATGACGTCAGACGGCAGGCCATCAGAGGAATGTCGGATCAGCTGTCTAGGTGTTATATCACGAAACGACGTGTTTACCCGAGGAAGAAAATTGACCGAAGCGATCTTACACATAGGCCAACACAAGACAGGCACATCCTCAATTCAGAGAAGTCTCGGTGCGGTCGATAGGAAACTTGATTGTTTGAATTTTAGGTATTTAAATGGCAAGATCCGCAACCACTCATTTATTATATCACCTGCATTCGGCAACAAGAATAGCCTTTCCTACTATCGCAAATTGAAGTTCGGACACGGAATCCCATTCAGGAAAATGACTCGCGATGAAGCGAGGATGGTACTTCGCAATGAAGTGAAGAGCGCCCAGCAGAGCAATCAGAAGATCGTAATTTCCGCTGAGGACTTTTGCGCTCTGAAGCACGAGGAAGTTCAAGACGCGCGAGATTTCTTTGTGAACTGCGGCGTCTCCAAATTCAAGGTTATCGGATACTTTCGAGGTGTTCAGAGCTGGGCAAACAGCTTCTCACAGCAGATCATCAAACAAGGAAACGCCACTCTCGAGGACGTATTCGAAAGAGTCCCATACCCAATGTATCGGGAGCTATTCGAGAAATTCCTCGAAGTTTTCGGTCGGTCGAACGTTTCGCTTAATCCGTATGAAAAGGCAGCCCTCGCCGAAGGTTGTGTGGTCCGAGATTTCCTGCAGCGGTCTGGGTTAGAAGTGCCTAATGAGCATTTCTCCTTGATCAATGTGAATTCATCCCTGAACTCTTATCAAGTGCAGATCGCATCATACATGACAGAGCTGTATCGCCAGAAAGGATGGAAAAACAGGCAAGAACTTTCCAGGACATTCCATAGGGTGGGCCTCGATCAGACCTCTCAGAAATTTTATTTGCCATCAAAGGTAATTTCGCAAGCGCTGGTCCATGCAAGAGCTGACGCTGACTGGCTCGTGAGCGTTACAGGTATCGAACATGATTTTCTGTTAGGTCATAAAGAAAAGGATTGCGAAGATTTATTCAACGCTTGCATTAAAAGAAGTGACATAGCACACATTGCGATGTTGGCTTTCGAAAGATAATCTGTAAAAGGTGGGACGAGATCTGACATCTCGGTTTTCGAGCTGAGGGTTACTGGCTTTGATGGTTGTGACCAAACAATCATCTCAAGCCCAAAAGGTACCCCACATGGACGTTTTTGCATAATTGCTCGCCGGGATTGCAGTCCCCCTTTACCCAGATGCGGGACGTCATGAGATAGTCTC
>NZ_SMMF01000088.1:0-242 GCF_009711355.1 Roseibium sp. RKSG952
TGTCCGGAAACAGGGACGAACTCCACGTTCCTCAAAGTGCTTGGAAAAGACACCACAATACGCTTCATTCCAAACGTTGCTCTTCGTGGCTGAATCCACCGGCGATTTTTGTCCGACGGGAAGAATGGTCTCGACCCCCATATTTCTACATTTATTCAGTAACTTAAACCATAATCAGCAGCTTGATAGATAGAACTCGGTGCATAATCCGGGCTAGTGCTGTCATCCCTCCGAAAGCAAAC
>NZ_SMMF01000161.1:0-316 GCF_009711355.1 Roseibium sp. RKSG952
ATGAACAACCTTCTCAGAACTCACAGCTAGGGCCTTGTCTGATGGCACAGAGCTTTGGTCAGGATATTTCGCAAATTTAGGAAAATACAGGATACCTCCTGCGAGCCCCGCTTCATTGATCCCGTCAGCAATCAAAGTCGAGTCTCCGAAAGCGCTGGCCCCAATGACCGCGAATTTCGAATTCCATGACATCGGATTCACAACACCTGTACCAGCTTCATATCGGAAACCTTTCGGCACCAGTGACAGGCTGGATTCTGTTTCCTTGCCGAACTCCATTGTACGTCTGCATATTCCGGAGCATGTGACCACTGAA
>NZ_SMMF01000130.1:0-278 GCF_009711355.1 Roseibium sp. RKSG952
GGGTGCTTTTCACCTTTCCCTCACGGTACTGGTTCGCTATCGGTCAGCAAGGAGTACTTAGCCTTCGAAGGTGGTCCTCCGATCTTCAGACAGAATTTCACGTGTTCCGCCCTACTTAATACGTCCATCAAAGCTTCCTATACGGGGCTGTCACCCGCTATGGCCACGCTTCCCAACGTGTTCTAGTCACTTATCTGGCTCGGCTGGTCCCCGTTCGCTCGCCGCTACTAGGGGAGTATCAATTGATTTCCTTTCCTCCGGGTACTTAGATGTTTCAG
>NZ_SMMF01000657.1:0-3382 GCF_009711355.1 Roseibium sp. RKSG952
CAGACGTGCACCGACAACATAAGCTTGCGTATTATGAATAGGCCCGCCAATATTTGCCGGTTGTGTTTCTTCCGATATTTCAACGCCCGTTACTGTTATTGTGGACTCCGTAGGGCCGTATGTATTAAAAGATTTATCCGATATAGACCTCATAAACTGCATTACTTCACGGTTAATTACTTCTCCGCCAGAAATCGCACATGAAATACTTTGAAAAGGCAATTTTGAATTTTTCAACTCCTGCCACAGTGTCGGCGTCGCGTGTATAAAGCTAGGCTTATACTCGTTTATTATTCTCTGAATATAATTCTTGTCCGATATTTCTTTCGGGTTTACCATTAATAGGCAGCATCTATAGACTATTCCTAATAATACCTGTTCTACAAACACATCAAACAAAACGCTTGACGACAATAATATTCGATCCACTGACTTCAAATCGAAGTCCTGTTGACTCGCCCACAAAAAATTTCTCAGCGCGGCATGGGTTATCATTACACCTTTCGGTTGGCCAGTCGAACCAGATGTATACATGACATAAGCTAAGTTTTCAGGAGTGATCGAATTTACGAAATCGACGCAGAAATTATCTAAATTTAAATAATCACGTTTTGCTTCTTCAATGGATATTTTAATAACGTTTTTTAATTTCTTATTCTCAAAAATTTCTTTTAATTTATGATTTGCAAATAAATAATTTGGCCTTGCGTCATTGACGATGTATTCGATTCTCTGAATCGGCAAATCTGGATCCAATAATAAAAAAGCGCCCCCGGCTTTTAAAACAGATATCACAAATAATATTAAATCTATTGATCTATCTGTACATATGGCTACAATGCTATCTGTTACAACGCCGCAATTCCTTAGGTACACAGACAAACTATTTGATTTTTCAAATAATTCTTTATATTGAATATCCTTACCACCGTGTCTAATCGCGATACTGTTCTCGTTTTTTTCCGATAATTGTGTTAACAAATTTACGATATTATAATCATTTGGGATATCACATCCCGTATTATTGAATCTGTTTGTGATTAAATCATATTGATTATTATTAATAATATATATTTCCGCAAATGGCTTATCTAAATTTTCATGTACATTCTGAAGAAACGAAGTTAGATATCGGCAATGAAGCGCAATCGTTTTCTCACAAAAAACAGATTCATTATAATCTACTAATAATTCAAACGGCTGATTTCTTCCAACATTCGAGTAGAAAAATGTAATGTCACTACGTTGGCCGGATACGGGGCTCCAAAATAACTCGCATCCATTTATTGAAATAGCTTTTGAAGAAATTAGTACATTTACGCAAACCTCTTGATATCTATTATTTAGATTTAATGTCTTATTGAATTCTCCAAAACAATTTATACCATGAGTATGTATTAATTTGTTCGATGAACAGTGTTTTTGAATTAAATCGCGAAGCTTATCCTCTGGAGAGGCTTCTACGATGAACGGAATAACGTTTGAAAAACAACCTTTTACATTTATTTGCTTTCGTTCACGTCCTAATCCAGCCTCTGCAATTGTTATTTCTCTTTGTCCACTCATTTTTAATAGATACATTCCAGTAAGAGAAGACAATAAAGCGTTAAGTGTTACTCCGAGTTTGGCAGAAACAACTCGAAGCCGTTCTATTAACTGGATATTTAATTTGACATGAACGCTTTTAATATCTCCCGATTGGCCAATATATTGAGGGTAGTCGGCCAGTTTTTCGATCAACGGAATATCCGTTGCATTTTTTTCAAAGTACTTTTTCCAAAAAACTAAGCCGTCCTCAATTTTGGGGGAGTATCTCAATAATTGGTCATGTCGAATTTCCGAAAGGAAGGTATTTTTTGGTAGAATCAAAGGAAATCCATGCGACTGGATTTTATCATAATTTTTGCAAACATCATCAAATAAGCGGACCACACTCCAGCCATCCAAATAAAGATGCGAACATCGAAATGCTAGTATCGGCGCTACGCCTGAGCCAAAAAAGAGCGTAAAATCGCCGCGCCCATCGCCGTCTTCTGTTCTACTGATGTGCCACTTCTGTATTTCTTCAAAGGTTATTTGTTGCCATTGTAATTTCGTTATCACATCAATTGAGGAGATATTTATTCTGCACTCACGGTGCCGCGATTGAACACCATCTTCCGATATTTTTAGGAATGCAAATTCACTGCTCCATATAACCTCTTGCATCGCGGTCATTAAATTGGAATGATTTACATTATTTGGCAATCGTAACGTTGCAGCGACGTAATTTGTTTTTTGAACGTCTCGACTCGCTTGTTCAGATAGCCAAATATCACGTTGCGAGTTGTTTAAAGGATACCAAGCCAACGCCTCTTCTAAGTTTTGCTCTAATGTTTTTTTTGATTTTTGTGCGGTTGACATTACGCTGCATTGTGGAAGCACTTCACGACATATCTTATCAACGGAAGTTTCCGGAGTTCTGACCATCAATATCGTTATTTTCGATATAATACGAGCCATCGAAATTACGAATTTTTCATCAACTACTAACGAATTATAAAATAAGTTTAAGTTTATGTTTTTTGAATGCGGTTCGTAATCTATGATCAGGTCTAACCCATTTGGAAAATCCGCAAAATCTGGCGTAGGGTCTTTAGTCTTTATGCACAAAACCTGGAATATCGGGTTTACACCAGACGGGGGAAACACCCCCAGAGAAGATGCGACGGAATCACAGTCTAACAAACCGGTATTTTGCGCGTTTAATTCAGCTTCTTTTGCTTGAGCGACGAGAAAGGATACAGAATTCTCCAATTCTATATTGAACCTCGCTGCAAAAAAAGACTTATCAGGTCTATCATTTTTACTAATAATACCTAAAACAATATCTTTAGAATCTGTAATGATTGATAAAAAAACTGCTATTGCGCATTGCAGCTTCAGGAATATTTGTTCGTTGTCAAAATTATTATTATCTCCGAAGATCAATTCTTCTGAACTCGAAAGTTCCTTGTACACTGTAGATAGATTAATTGATCTCTTGCGATAGGGGTTCAAATCTATATAACATGGCGCGCCGCTTAAGTATTTATACCAATATCTTTTTTTATCCACGCAATTTTGATCATACTTTTTCATTGTAGCACCACGTCGTGATTCAGTAATAATATTAATTTTCATACCGAGACCGTTGCATGAAATTTTTCATACTGGGCGTAAGTTAAATTCGGGAACACATTTTTAAAAAATTCTACATTACGTGATAGTTACACAAATAATAATTAATTTTATTTAGAGCTGTCTACGATAACCAGTTATACTATTTCGAACTGCATTTGTTGCCAATGGCACCTCAAATTTCTCCAAAATAGGCGTTGTTGCGTAATTGCGCTCCCGGATT
>NZ_SMMF01000370.1:0-739 GCF_009711355.1 Roseibium sp. RKSG952
GCAGAGGCAGAAACCTGTCCGCGTTGCAGGTGATGGCATCCTCAGAAACCCGGGCATCATCGGCATCCATGAACTGAATATTTTTGCCCGTAACCCACAACTGGAATTTTCCGGCTCTGAATATCGTTGTCCGTAACCCACAACTGGAATTTTCCGGCTCTTCGTAACCCACAACTGGAATTTTCCGGCTGATTTGAGGTCAATGACGATGAGGGGGGCTTCGAGGTGGTAGTTCAGAAACGCATTGTTGCTCTCGGCTGATGTGCACCATCGTGTGCCGCGTCCCCACCATTTGGCTGCCTCCACCGTCATCGGGACAGCAACCGTGCAGTCCGGCTCGTCAAGCAGAACAAGGGCCTCGGCGTAGGCCTGTTCCTTGTCCTTCAGCCGCTTCTGCTTGCCGGAAAGAGGCGCGTCAACGAGATCGGCGTCGTTGAACCTCTTGACCACCTTCCAGATGTCGGCCAGCGTCTGGTATTGGCCAATGTCACGCTCGGACCCGCCGAGCCGTGTCCTGTACTTGCTGAACAGCTCAAGCGTCTCGCGCGCCTTTGGCAGGTCTTCGGCCAGAAAACCGCCTCTCAGCCAAGAATTGAACCATCCATTTGCTGTATTTCTTGTTCCCGGTCGGATCGAAGCCCATGACGTACGTGACTGCCAACTGCCGCGTTGTTGGTGCACCTGTACCGAGTTCCCGGTCCAAAAGCGCAAGGAGGCTGCCGCCGTAGGTGTCGGTAAG
>NZ_SMMF01000423.1:0-909 GCF_009711355.1 Roseibium sp. RKSG952
TGTGGTTTCCAATCAGGTTGTTCCGGCTAGGGCCTGAAGGGGCGTTTTGCCTTTGATGCCCATGTGTGGCCGCTTGGCGTTGTACCAGTCAAGCCATCTTGGCAGGTCGGCCTCGCGTGTCAGGGACGATTTGAATGGAATGGCATAGGCCCATTCCCGAAGCATGGTCTGGATGAACCGCTCCGCCTTGCCGTTGGTCTTGGGCGTATAGGGCCGGGTTCTGATGTGGCGGATGGCAAGGCGCTGGAGGGTTCTTCGGAACAGTCTGGCAATGTAGCCGGAGCCGTTGTCGGTCATGACCCGTTCGATCTTGATGCCCCGCGCCTTGAACCAACGCAACGCCCGGATGAGAAAGCCGGTGGTGGAGTGACGGGTTTCGTCGGGCAGAACCTCGACATAGGCAAGCCTTGTCGCGTCGTCGATGGCTACATGCAGATAGTCCCACCCAGCTCCCTTGCTGCGGCCCCGACGGGAACCGGTGATCCGATGTCCCGTCCGCTCGAAGCGACCGAGTTTCTTGATATCCAGGTGCAGCAGCTCGCCCGGGGTTTGACGCTGATAGCGCCGCACTGGCGGCTTGGGATCAAGACTGGCTAGACGGCCAAGACCAATACGGGCCAGCCATCCGGCAACAGTCGAGCGGGCAAGGCCCAGCTTCTCGCCGATCTCCGCTCCCGTCAGGCGATATTCCCGTCGCAACCGTTCAATGCCGTGAACCTGATGCGCCATGGTCTTGTTGGCAACGGTGCGCGGCCGCGAGGACCGGTTCTCAAGCCCGGCAGCACCCTGCGTCCGGTACCGCTTCAGCCATTCCCGCGCCCGTCGCTCACTCAGGCCGAATTCGGACGCGACCGTCTTGAGCGGACGGCCCTCTTCAACGATCCGGCGGATCATCTCCGCTCGACCCAG
>NZ_SMMF01000836.1:0-14676 GCF_009711355.1 Roseibium sp. RKSG952
TCCAACCCTTGACACTCAATCCCTTATGGCCAACAGAACTTGGCCGTTGCCTTGTTGCCCGTCGCGGATGAATCCACCCTCTGCCAATTGGCAGCGTGATCTGGAACCGGTATTGCTCACAAGCATGACCGAACAGACCTTGTCAGACACACATGACCGGCTGCGCACGCAGTTGCTGCCCCGGCCCGGCGCGACGCTGGTGATTGTGTTCTCGCAGGTCCGCGTTCCGGCGGGAAAGTTCGGCCTGTCGCGCCTGTTTGAACGCACCCGGCACGCCTGCCTTTTTCTCAATGATCCCGGAAACGGCTGGTATCTTGGCCTCGACGACAGGATCGACGCCGCCGTCACAAGCGCCATCGCACGCACCAATCCCGAGCGGATCATCTATTACGGCTCGTCCATGGGCGGATATGGCGCCCTCGCAACGGGCCTGCGGCGGCGGGACGGCACGATCTATGCCTTTGGGCCCGAACTCGACCTGGGGAGACCCGGTAGCCAGAGTGCGGCTTCCGGAATTCCTGAGGCGGCTCTGTCCATTCAGGTGCTGTCCGGGCCCCATCCCTATCCGGTCCATTGCTTCTTCGGCATCTGCGACCCCGTCGACGCCCAAAACGCGGTTCTGGCACAAGAGCGGCTGACCGGTGCCTGTATGCACACGCTCTGGTCGTCCCATGCCAGCCATGATCATCTCTACAGCCTGAATATCATCCGGCGGCTGACCAGGACATTCGACCGGGATCCTGCGGCCGAGCTTGGTTCAAAACAGCTGATTGCCGCCCTTGACCCCGCCCCCCTTGCACAATTCGGCCTGCTCGGAGAACGTCTGGCGGCAGGGCATCGGATTGCACCAGACGACTTGCAGCACCTGCCCGGGTACCCCGAGAACCCCGGCATGATGATGCTGGCAGCACGGGCTGCCGGACGAAATGGAGACCTTCAAGGTGCGCTTTCGATTGCCGAACAGGCCGAGCGCCTCATTGCCGATACGCCCGTTTTGCACACCTTGCCCAAACGCTGGCGCAAACAGCTGCCATTGTTCCGGATCGAAAACCTGATAGCGCTTAACCGGCTCAACGACGCCCGAACACTGCTTCTGGAAACGGTGCGGCGGTTTCCCGAGGATGCGAAAATGCGCGACCTTGCGGCAACACTTCGGCTCGAACTGGCTCCGGAAATCAATCCTGCGGGATGAGAACCGGCCTTATCGGCCGGCAAAACCGATAGGCAACCGGCGGCAGGTCGCCGTCCTGAACAAGAAGCACCGATGAACCGCGTGGACGAAGCGTGACCAGACCCAGCGCCGACCCGCCATCGTCGCGCATGCAGTTCATGGCTGCCCTTTGAGCATTGGCAGCCCCTTGTTCCGCGCCATAGACCTGACAAATCTGGCCGGGTGTTTCAAACAGCCCCCTGTAGATCGCAACAACCGAGCCCGGGGGCGCGTCATGAATACGGGTGATGTCCGCACACTCGAAATCCCGGCGCACCCAGATCCCTTCGGCGGTTTCGGGGAACCGCAATTCGAGAACCCGGCCTTCAAGAAGGGGTGACACCCGCGGCAAGTCCACCTGCCGGTCGCCTTTGGCAGCATGCGCCGGCAGCGCCGCAAAACCAGCAGCCCAAGCCAGACACACGCAAATCACTTGGCGCAAAGACACGCTTTGCCCTCCCGAGCTCCAATCCGATCAGCGCAGATTGAGACAGATCATGAACATTCGCAACGGCAGATCATTGCTGCAACCAATCTGGCAGGCACCCGTGTCTTTTCGATCACGAGATGCATGCGCCTTGATCATAAGCGCAAGCGGACAAAGCTCTGTTCCCGCGATCCGACTTGCATTTTGTGAACAAATATAGAACATGTAATTCATGACCGATCCTGTTTCCTTATGCTCCAACCGGATCCAGCTGGATGATCCGCTCGCCGACGGACGCCAGTCCGAGATGGCTGCCCGCATCTGGCGGGGGACCGCCCGGCTTCTGCGCGGGGCCGGATTTGCCTGCCTGCCGGAACTGACGCTTGCCTCCGGCCGGCGGGCCGATCTGCTCGCCCTTGGCCCCAGGCACGAACTCTGGATTGTCGAGGTCAAATCCTCGATTGCCGACCTGCGCGCCGACGGCAAATGGCCCGATTACCGGCAGCATTGCGACCGTCTGTTTTTTGCGACCCATCCGGATGTTCCGGCTGACATTTTTCCAGAAGACGCCGGGCTGATCGTCTCCGACGGCTTTGGCGCCGAAATCCTGCGCGATGCGCCTGAACACAAGCTCGCAGCCGCCACGCGCAAGGCCGTGACCTTGCGCTTTGCCCGGTCTGCGGCGTTGAAACTGCATGATCTGACCGACCCGGATTCACGCCGCCTGTTCGAAGGGCTTTAACAATCCATCCGGGCGCCGATGCGTAGAAAGATCCGACATTTAATGAGCGGACAGCATGGTGGAACGGCCCGAAATCCAGATTGTTTGGTTCAAGCGGGACTTGAGGGTTCAAGATCACGCGCCCCTGACCCTTGCCGCAAGACATGGCGCCGTCCTGCCGCTGTTTGTCTTCGAACCGGAGCTTTGGGCGCAAGCGGACATGTCGGGCCGGCATTTGGACTTTGTCCGGGAATGCCTTGGAAGTCTGCGTGCGGATCTCGCAGCACTCGGCCAGCCCCTGATTGTCCGCAAGGGCGACATCCGTCAGGTGCTGGACAAGTTCTCCAGGCAGTTTTCGATTGGCGGGCTGTGGTCGCATGAGGAAACCGGCAACCGCTGGACCTACCTGCGGGATCTCGCGCTCAAGGACTGGTGCCTGGACCGCAGCATCCCATGGCATGAACTGCGCCAGACCGGCGTGATCCGGCGCCTGAAAAACCGTGATGGCTGGGCCGGGAAGTGGGACCGCTTCATGGCGGAGGCGGTTTGCGACCCGGCTCCGCTGCCGCCACTTCCCGCAATAGACCCCGGCGGGTTCCCAAGCGGCCGGGACCTCGGCCTTGCACCCGATCCCTGCCCGGCGCGCCAGACCGGCGGGCGGAGGGCTGCCGAACAAACGCTCTACAGTTTTCTCCATGAGCGCGGTGGCTCCTACCGGGCGGCGATGGCGACGCCCGTTCTGGCCTTTGAAGCCTGCTCGCGGATTTCGCCGCATCTTGCCTGGGGCACGATGTCCATGCGCGAAGCCGCACAGGCAACCCGGGCCCGGCAGCAGGAGCTGAAACGGCAACCTCCCGGGTCCCCAAAGGGGAAATGGCAGGCGGCCTTGCGCTCGTTTTCCGGCCGTCTTCATTGGCACTGCCACTTCATGCAAAAGCTTGAAGACGCGCCAAATCTGGAATTTGAAAACCTGCACCCGGCCTATGACGGCTTGCGGCCCGGCGCGCCGGATGCGGAGCGCCTTGCCGCATGGCAGCGCGGTGAAACCGGCCTGCCCTTTGTCGATGCCTGCATGCGGGCTCTTGCGGCAACCGGCTGGATGAATTTTCGCATGCGGGCCATGCTGGTTGCGGTTTCCAGCTATCATCTGTGGCTCGACTGGCGCCAGCCCGGCCTGCATCTGGCCCGGCTTTTCACCGACTACGAACCCGGCATCCACTGGCCGCAGGTCCAGATGCAGTCCGGCACCACCGGCATCAACACGGTTCGGATCTACAACCCGGTGAAACAGGGAAAGGATCAGGACCCGGACGGGTGTTTTGTCCGCACCTGGCTGCCGGAACTGCGCGGCATTGCCCCGAAACACATTCACGAGCCGTGGAAGGCGGACAATGCCGGTCAGGTGCTCGGCAAATCCTATCCCTTCCCGATTGCCGATCACCTGAGTGCGGCAAGGGCTGCCCGCGACAAGGTCTGGGGCGTGCGCCAAGGCGCCGATTTCCGGCAAGATGCCCGGTCCATCCAGACCAAACATGGCAGCCGGAAAAGCGGTCTCGCCATGCGCGGCCAGACCAGAACCCGCCGCCCGCGCAAACGTCCCGCCGATGGCAACCAACCGGACCTGTTCGGATTGGATTCATGAAAATGCGCCGCAAATCCGATCTGCCCCAAAAAACCTGTGCCGCGTGCGGCAGACCCTTTTTCTGGCGCAAGAAATGGGCCCGTGTCTGGGAGGATGTCCGCTATTGCTCGCAGAGGTGCCGCAAGTATCTCAAGGTCCGTTGATGGCTCAGGATCATGCGGACGGTGTTTGCCGGGCCGCCATGTCCTTCAGGATCTCGTGGTTCATGCGCAGGTAGTACATGATCTGCGCAACCGCAATGAAGCCCATGCCTGTCACAAGGCCGAAAAGCAGGCTCATGAGAACGGAGCCCAGCATTGCTGCCATGATCAAGGGGTTCATCAGAGCATAAATCGTGATGAAAACGCTCGTGATCACGGTCAAGACCAGCGAAACGACCCCACAGGCATGAAAGACCCGAACAGCAATGTTCGGTCTCTTTTCGACAAAAAACATCAGGGCGGTCCTTCCACGTCAAATCAATATAAAGTTGCAAGCCACGCCTTATCAATTTTTGGAGCCGGAGCGCAAGCCGGGGCCATCAGCCTCCGGAGCCATCATCCGTTTAGTTGGGCTTCACCGTCCGCACATCGGCCATGATGGCATTGGACCATGCGATGGCATCGTTTTGGCACAGTCTGTCGAACATGGCCTGCCAGCGGTCCCGCCTTTCGTCGAGCGGCATGGTGATCGCCGACTGGATGCCGGCTGCCACTTCCTCTGCCGAATGCGGATTGACGATCACCGCTTCCTTCATCTCAGAGGCGGCACCAGCAAACCGGGACAAGACCAGAACACCCGGATCCTCGGCACGTTGGGCTGCGATATATTCCTTGGCCACAAGGTTCATGCCGTCGCGCAAGGGGGTGACCAGCCCGATACGGCTTACCCGGTAGATCCCGGACAGCACCTTGCGCGGAAACGACTTGGTCAGAAACCGGATCGGGGTCCAGTCGATATCGGCAAAGCGGCCGTTGACATGGCCAGTCATCTCGTCCAGCTCCCGGCGGATATCAATATAGGCATCAAGTTCGGCGCGCGATGGCGGCGCAATCTGCATCATCGACAGCTGGCCCCGGTTTTCCGGATAGTCCTCCAGAAGGCGTTCATAGGCGCGGAACCGCTCCGGCAGGCCTTTCGAGTAGTCGATCCGGTCGACGCCGATCATCTGCTGGCGCCCGCCGAGCAGTTTTTCAAGACGGGCCATGTGCCGCCGGGCCTCCGGCGAGATGGCGAACCGGGCGAAGGCATCGGCATCAATCCCGATCGGATAGGCCCGGACGATGGTTTCGTGGTTGCCGTATCTGATTTTTCCATCACCGAGATCCGCCGCCCCGATTTCCTCAACCGCAAACCGGCGGAAATTGTCGGCATCCCGTTCGGTCTGGAAGCCCAGAAGGTCATAGGCCATCATCGCCCGGACAATCGATGCCGCGTTGGGAAGGGCTGCCAGGATTTCCGGGGCCGGGAACGGGATGTGCATGAAGAAGGCCAGCGGATTCTTGATGCCCATGTTCCGCAAACTCGCGGCCATGGTCAGAAAGTGATAGTCATGCACCCAGATCGTGTCATCGGGTTCGATCAATGGCCGCAGGCGCGATGCCAGGCGCTCGTTGACATAGCGATAGCCCTGCTCGTAGCGGCGGTCGAAGACCGCAAGATCCAGCCGGTAATGCATCACCGGCCACAGGGTACGGTTGGCGTAGCCTGCGTAAAACAGATCATAATCCGCCTGGGTCATGTCGACCTGGATCATCTGCACGGAGCGCGATTTCTGCTTCTTGAACGGACCGAACGTGCCTTCGTCAGACACATCACCGCTCCAGCCGAACCAGATCCCGCCTGTCTTGGTCAACGCATCGACCAGACCGACTGCCAGTCCGCCGGCCCGCCCCGTATCTTTCAGTGGTCCCACACGATTCGATACGACGACGAGGCGCCCCATTCATACTCTCCATTTGTGCTGTGCGCGGGTCAGATAACGCTTTCCCAACCCGCGCTGAGGCGAACCGCCCCGTTGATGATGCCAACCATGGAATAGGTCTGGGGGAAGTTGCCCCAAAGCTCGCCCGAGGACGGTGTCGTGTCTTCCGACAGGAGCCCCACATGGTTGCGGCAGGAGAGCATCGTTTCGTAGATCTCCCGCGCTTCGTCTTTCCGTCCGATTCGCGCCAGTGCATCAATGTACCAGAACGTACAGATGTTGAACGCATTTTCCGGTTTCCCGAAATCGTCCGCCGCATGGTAGCGGAACAGATGATTGCCGCGCCGGAGATGTGCGCCGATCTTGTCGACGGTCTGGATGAACCTCGGATCCTTCGCCGGCAAAAAACCGACCTCGGCCATGAGCAGGAGACCCGCATCGAGGTCCGAGCCTTCAAAACTCTCTACAAACGCGCCGACCTCCGCATTCCAGCCGCGCTCGCAAATGACCGCATGGATCTCATAGGCCCGGCCGTGCCAGTAGTTCGCCCGATCCTTCAATCCGAACTGCTGGGCGATTTTCGCCAGCCGGTCGCAGGCCGCCCAGCACATCAGCGAGGACGAGGTATGAACGCGGGCACGGGTCCGAAGTTCCCACATGCCCGCATCCGGCTGGTCATGCATGGCGTAGGCGCGCTCGCCAACCTGTTCCAGCCGCCGGAAATCCTCCAGACCCGGCTGGTGCAACAGACGCTTGTCGAAATAGGCCTGTGCCGCGCCCAGCACGATATTCCCATAAACATCATGCTGGAAATGCTCGTAGGCCTGATTGCCGACACGCACCGGCCCGTTGCCCCGGTAGCCGGGCAGTTCGACTATCTCCTCGACCAGCCTTTCTTCCAGACCGATGCCGAACAGCGGCTGAACGTGACCGCCATCGGTCACGGCTGCGATATTGTTCAGGTAGCGCAGATAGTTCTCCATCGTCTCCATTTCGGAGAGCGAATTCAGCGCCCGGATAACGAAAAAGGCATCCCGCAGCCAGCAATAACGGTAGTCCCAGTTGCGCTCGGTGTTGTGGGCTTCCGGGATGGACGTGGTCGCGGCCGCAATGATGGCACCGGTTTCCTCGTAGGTGCACAGTTTCAACGTGATGGCCGCCCGGATCACCGCATCCTGATATTCGAGCGGCAAGGACAGCCGCCTTGTCCAGTGTTTCCAGTAGGTCTCGGTGTTTTCCTCGAAATCCCGGCAGACCCGCTCCGGATGATCGGTGAGCGATTCATCCGGCCCCAGATAGAACGATACCGGCCCGTCGAGCAGGAACGGTGTTTCATTGCGCACAAAGGTCACCGACGCATTCGTCGTCATGCGCAGCGTGGTGCCGTTGCCGACCCAGCGCACATGGTTGGATCCGAAGGTCATGTCCGGAACGCGGCTGCCCCAGGCAAAGCGGGGACGGCAGCGCACCCGGATGCGCGGATGGCCGGACAGGGGACGGACACGCCGCACGATTGCATTCGGCCGGAACATCCGGCCCTTGGTGGTGAAGCGCGGCGCAAAGTCCGTGATTTCGATGGCATTTCCCTGTCCGTCGAAAACGCGCGTTTTCACAATCGCCGTGTTCGGCACATATTCCTGCTCGGAGCGGGCCGCGCCGCTGAGTTCAATGGAGAATGCACCGTCGCCCGCTTCGCCATTGGTGCCCAACAGCGCATGAAACACCGGATCGCCGTCAAAACGCGGCAGGCAACACCACTGAATGGCGCCCATCTTGTCGATGAGACCGGCAATCGAACAATTGCCGATCATGGCAAGGTCGAGGGATTGTTTTTCCGAAACCGGGGATATCCAGCCCATATGACAAACAGACTCCGAAACGTGGTTTGATTATTGCCCGGCGAGCCAACGGTGTACAGCCGCCACATCTGCAAGACGGAATTGGGCGCAAGTGTCACCTTCTCCGACCTTGATGCCAAATCCGCCCGCCGCCTGGACGGCGGCCATGCCGTCCTCATCGGTGACATCATCTCCGAGAAACACCGGCAGACGGTCCCTGAACGCATCGAGATCCAGAAAACCGGCAACGGCCTTGCCCTTGTCCTGGGTGTCCGGCTTGGCCTCGACAACCATCTTGCCTTGCAACAGATGCAGATCGGGCAGGGAACGGATCTGGGTTTCAAGGAAATCCGTGATCTCCCCGGCCTTGTCAGGCGCTGCGCGGAAATGAACGGCAACGGCAACGCCCTTGTCTTCCAGAAACACGCCGTTTCCCAAAAGACCGGACGCCGAGATCTCCTGCTTGAGCTGCAGGATTTCAGCACCCGGCGGGTCGCGGCGGAGTTCGCCCCCTGCGCGATAGCGATGTTCAAGACCATGAAGACCGGCCGCTGCAAGCTGGAGCGGCGCCAGAAAATGATCAATTTCCATTATCGGGCGGCCGGACACGACAGCAAGCGCCCCCTCCAGCTCTTCAAGCTGCCGCTGCAGATAGACAATGGTTTCGGGGCGCACGGCCACCATTTCCGGGCTCGGCGCGATCTCCACCAGGGTCCCGTCGAAATCCAGAAACAGGGCCATGTCCGGAGAGAGGTGCGGAAGGTCGGTCATCGAATCCCTTGAAGCCTGAAGCTGTCATCGGGCGCTACACCAAACAATTTAAGCGCTTTGGCGCAAGGTTTTTTTGACGGGTTTCACTCCGCGCCACTTCAACACGAGATGTGTGCCGCGGTCTTGCCACAGCACTCGCATTCAGGCACCCAAACAGTCACAAGCTCAAAAGACTGCGTTAAAGCACTCCGAAGCAGATACGGAAATACTGCTTCGCCCCACATTAACACCGGAACTGTTCACTGCCACAGTATTGTTGGCAACAGAAATATTGCTCAATTTACTTTCTAGAGAATTTACCTGTGACTGCAACGCATTCAACTCAGTCTTGGTTGCATTGGACTCAATTTTAAGTCCGACTGCCTTGTAATACATATCCTTGAGACTGGTTTGCCACTTCGTCCAGGAAATCGTCCATGTGTTCAAACTGATTGCAAACCCAAGTGTAATCGCCATGGATGCGGCAGCCTTCATGTCCAGAGATGTGCTCCCCGTAAATCCCAAAGAGGCCCCCAAAGACATCTTGATGTCCGTTCCATAGGTAAGAGACCTTGTATCACTCTGATTGATATACATTGTCTCGCCGAGGAAATTGAAATCCGCCTTTGACCCAGAAACAGATACATTTCCACTCGACTTGACCGTGATATCCTTTTTGCTTTCCGCCAAAATATTTATGTCACCATTCGATGAAATTAAGTCTATTTGACCGTCCACGCTGATAGCCATTGTGTCGTCAATTTCGAGTTCATATTTCCCATCGGCTCTTTGATGGAAATCCCCCGTTTCGACGTACATTTTTTCCCCTGATTTGATCAGGATCCGACCATCGCATGCCATCAGTATCCCACTTCCTCCACCAGAGGCGTTTTCAAGAGCAGCCGATGAATCGGAGTCTTCATCCGTGAAAAGCTGTGAAGGATAGTAACTTTCCAGAAGCCCTGACTCACATGCCGATTCTTCAAGATCCGAGTACTCCCCCAACCTTAATACAGAACCGATATCAGCTTCATCATCACTTGCATTTTGCTGGGAGTTAGGAACATAGAAATACGTATATACTTGTGAGCCCACTGCAATATCAGACACCCGAAACTTACCTCCTATTGACGCCCAAACCCGAGATTGAACCACATCCCGCAAACACAACGACAGTTTTTCTTTTGCCGGAATACAAAGATTTACAAATTAGAAAAATTAAATTTTTGTCATAATAGTATTTTACAATAAACCAAGCACTCCAATTTGAATAAAAATATAAATAAATAAAAACAATTATCACTCGCATAATATTTAATATAAGGAAACAATATACAATAAATACTTATAGATATCGTCAATATATACTTTTAACAGCAGGATAAAACCGCAACCATCTCTGGTAGGCCGCCTCGTATGCCTCGGCCAGTTCTGGCTCCGGTTCAATCACCTTTAAAACATTCGGCGCCGCAAAAACGCGGGACACCGATTGCCCGGCGGCCACCTGGCCGAGCCGCGCTGCGCCCATTGCCGCTCCAATACTTCCATCTTCGGGCAGCTCAACGGGGCACTTCAGAACATTCGCTATGATTTTCAACCAGATACCCGAATTCGAGCCGCCACCAACAACCGTCAGCCGGTCGATAGACGTGCCTCCCACTTCCAGCGCCCTCTTGCAGTCCCTCAAGGCAAAGGCCACACCATCGAGTACGGCGTGAGTCAGACCTGCCTCATCAGAGTTATGAGACAGACCACAAAAAGCGCCCCGGATGTCCGCATCATTGTGCGGCGTTCGCTCGCCGCCGAGATAGGGCAGGAACAGGACATCGGCAGGCGCTTCCACGTCACGGAGGCTCCCGGTCAATCCGGCGGGGCTCATCTTCAGCACATCCGCGAGCCAGTTGAGACTGTCGGTTGCGGACAGAATCACCCCCATCTGATGCCATGTTCCAGGCAACGCATGGCACATCGCATGGACACCATCGGCGATGTTGGGCGAAAACCGGTCGTTGGTGGCAAACAGCACTCCGGATGTGCCGAGCGACATGAATGCCGATCCCGGGGTGACCGCTCCGATGCCGCAAGCCGCGGCGGCATTGTCGCCCGCACCGCCTGCAATCACCGGCGTACCCGATATCCCCCATCTCCGGCACAACCCGGGCAGCAGCGTGCCGGAAATCTCCGTTCCCTCGACCAGCCGCGGCATATGGCTTCTGTCCAGCCCCGTTGCGGCCAACAGGGCGTCATCCCAGTCCCTCCTGGCCACATCCAGCCAAAGCGTGCCGGAACTGTCGGACATGTCGCTGGCATGATCGCCCGTCAGCTTCAGGCGAATGTAGTCCTTGGGCAGAAGCACTTTGGAGATGGCAGCAAAGACATCGGGCTCGCGTTCGCGGACCCACTGAACCTTGGGCGCCGTGAAGCCCGGCATGACCAGATTTCCGCCACGGGCATTAAAAGCGGGCTCGGCACGCTGAAGCTCGGCGCATTGTTTGGCCGCACGGACATCGTTCCAGAGCATGCAGGGCCGAAGCGGCCTGTCGTCACTCCCGAGCAGGGTCGCCCCATGCATCTGGCCGGACAGACCGATTGCCTTGAGCCCGGCCATCTGTTTCGGGTGATGGGCCTTCAGGCTATCCACCGCTTCCAAGGCTGCCTGCCACCAGCTCTCCGGATCCTGCTCCGACCAACCGTCATATGGGCGCGCAACGCTCAGCTCCACACCGGCAGATCCAACCACTTGCTGGAGTTCGTCGATCAGAACCGCTTTGACAGAGCTGGTTCCAAGATCAAGTCCAACATACATCGACCGTGTCCTTTGTGTTTGGCCGTCCCGTCGCAGATCATTTTCAAGGTGCGATCGCATGGCAAGCCTCTGCACCCTATAAAATCAGTGGTAACCAAAATCAATAAAATACACTTTTAAAGTGTATTCATCCTCAAGTTTCACCCGCTTCATTTCCAAAACAGGATCCGGTGTCCGGTTCATCGCCTGCGCCTCTAACTGGACGCCTTGAGGAAACCGGACGCCAGCCCTTGATGCTGATCCGGGACTGTTGGCCTGATCTTTCCCGGCGCTTCCAGTGAGATCCCTCTCTTAACCTCTGACAGAAACCGTCCAGTTTTAAGGCTTGTATATAATTTAATCATCCCCGCACCGGCCGGTAAGCGATTGAGAAAAAACATTTTTAAAACAAGAGAAATACAATCATATTTTTTCGCCTCCAAAAATATTTGACTAATTGTTCAAATTTTTCTCCAATGCCTCGAGGTAGTCTCTTCGTCAAAAAGAAAGCGGCGCCAAACAACAAGAATCGCCAGTCCTTCCGGAGGTCAAAAATGACCGAGTCAAACACTGCTCCCGATGTGAAACCGGGCCGCCTCAGTGCATCCGAATACGAGCGGAACTTTTCCGACCTGCACCCGCTGCTCGCGCCGCACGAGGCCAGCGTCGAAGCCGACCGCTGCTATTTCTGCTACGATGCGCCCTGTGTGCAGGCCTGCCCGACCAGCATCGACATCCCGCAATTCATCCGCCAGATTTCCACCGGCAACCCGACCGGCTCGGCCAAGACCATCTACGACCAGAACATTCTCGGCGGCATGTGCGCCCGTGTGTGCCCGACCGAAACCCTGTGCGAACAGGTCTGCGTACGCGAGGTTGCCGAAGGCAAACCGGTAAAGATCGGCCAGCTCCAGCGCTATGCCACCGATCATTTCATGGCCAGCCGGGAGACAACGCCCTATACGCGCAAAAGCCCGACCGGCAAGAAGGTCGCGGTGGTTGGCGCCGGTCCCGCAGGTCTTGCTTGCGCCCATGCACTTGCCGTCGAAGGCCATGACATCGACCTGTTCGACGCCAACGAGAAGCCCGGCGGCCTCAACGAGTATGGTATCGCAAGCTACAAGTCGGTGGACAATTTTGCGGCCCGCGAAGTGGCGTTTGTGCTGTCGATTGGCGGGATCACGCTGAAAACCGGCTCAAAGCTTGGCGAAACCGTTCAGCTTTCGGAGCTGCGAACGCAATATGATGCGGTCTTTCTCGGCATCGGCCTTGGCGGCGTCAATGCGCTCGGCCTTGAAAACGAGGCCAAGGACGGCGTTCTGGACGCGGTCGATTTCATTGCCGGCCTGCGCCAGGCCGACGACTATGCCACCCTGCCCGTCGGCCGCAAGGTCGTGGTGATCGGTGGCGGCATGACGGCGGTCGACATTGCCGTTCAGACGAAGCTGCTCGGAGCCGAAGACGTCACCATCGCCTACCGGCGCGGTCAGGAGCGGATGAATGCGAGCGAGTACGAACAGTATCTGGCCCAGACCAACGGCGTCAAGATCCTGACCTGGGCGCAGCCGAAAACGCTGATTGCGTCAAACGGCCATGTCGAGGCGGTCGAACTGGAACGCACGCAGGATGACAATGGCCAGCTGAAGGGCACCGGCGAAACCCTCACGCTTGAGGCCGACATGGTGTTCAAGGCGGTCGGACAGGCGCTGGTTCCCGCCGACCTCAATGGCTCCAGCCCGAACATCCGGATCGAAAAGGGCCGGATTGTCGTCGATGCCGACCGCAAGACCAGCCTCGCGGATGTATGGGCCGGCGGTGACTGTGTCCTTGGTGGCGACGACCTGACCGTGGCCGCCGTGGAAGACGGCAAGATTGCCGCCGCCTCGATCCATTCCGCGCTCAGCGCCTGACCGTTTTACTTCAAGGAGATCCCGTCATGGTTGATCTGCGCACAGATTTTGTCGGCATCAAGTCGCCCAACCCGTTCTGGCTTGCCTCGGCCCCGCCAACCGACAAGGAATACAATGTTGTCCGCGCCTTTCAGGCCGGTTGGGGCGGCGTTGTGTGGAAAACGCTCGGGGAAGACCCGGCGGTCGTCAATGTCAACGGCCCGCGTTACGGCGCGATCCATGGCAAGGACCGGCAGCTGCTCGGCTTCAACAACATCGAGCTGATCACCGACCGGCCGCTGGAGGTCAACCTTCAGGAAATCAAGCGGGTCAAGCGTGACTGGCCCGACCGGGCGATGGTCGTCTCGCTGATGGTGCCTTGCGAGGAAGAGAACTGGATCAGCATTCTCAAGCGCGTCGAGGAAACCGGGGCCGACGGCATCGAGCTCAATTTCGGTTGTCCGCACGGCATGAGCGAGCGCGGCATGGGATCGGCGGTCGGCCAGGTTCCGGAATATATCGAAATGGTCACCCGCTGGTGCAAAAAGCACAGCCGCATGCCGGTGATCGTCAAGCTCACGCCGAACATCACCGACATCCGCAAGCCCGCACAGGCCGCCAAGGCAGGCGGTGCCGACGCGGTGTCCCTGATCAACACGATCAACTCCATCGTCGGTGTCGATCTCGACATGATGGCCCCGACACCGACCGTGGACGGCAAGGGCGCCCATGGCGGCTATTGCGGACCGGCGGTCAAGCCGATTGCGCTCAACATGGTCGCCGAAATCGCAAGGGATCCGGCGACCCACGGACTGCCGATTTCCGGCATTGGCGGCGTCACCACCTGGCGGGATGCGGCCGAGTTCATGGCGCTTGGCGCAGGCTCCGTTCAGGTCTGCACCGCGGCCATGACTTATGGCTTCAAGGTGGTTCAGGACATGATCGAGGGCCTGAGGGACTGGATGGAAACCGCCGGATACGACCGGATCGACCAGTTTGTCGGCAGGGCGGTGCCGAACTGCTCCGACTGGCAGCACCTCAATCTGAACTACATCGCCAAGGCAAAGATCAATCAGGATCTCTGCATCAAGTGCGGCCGGTGCCACATTGCCTGCGAGGACACCTCGCATCAGGCGATCACCAACATGGTCAATGGCGAACGCATGTTCGAGGTGCTCGACGACGAATGTGTCGGCTGCAACCTGTGCGTCAGTGTCTGCCCGGTGGAAGACTGCATCACCATGGAGCCGATGGCCGCGGGGTCGATCGATCCGCGCACGAAAAAGCCGGTCGAGGCCGACTACGCCAACTGGACCACGCACCCGAACAATCCGATGGCCGTGCGCGAGGCAGCGGAGTAAGACCCGGCCAGCAAAGCGGGCAATGCCATGGAAAACGCAGCAGACCCACCTGCTGCGTTTTTAAAACTCCAAGCCACGAGCGGACTGTCAAAAGGCCTCCGCAGATAGCCGGATTGATCAGGCAACGCCCTCACCTTCCCATCATCCGTC
>NZ_SMMF01000392.1:0-802 GCF_009711355.1 Roseibium sp. RKSG952
ATAGCCGCGCGAAACCTGAACCCCGCCAATTAAGAGCTCTCCGGAAACACTGAAGGGAACCGGGATTAGATATGCATCAAAGACATATACCTGTGTGTTCATAGATGGGGATCCGATCGGGAGTCTTCCCGCAGTCCATCCTGCCGAGATAAGGTATTCTGTCGCACTGACCGTAGTTTCAGTCGGGCCATAGCCATTTAGATAACGGTATCTACTTGATGCCATCGCAACCGAGTTAGGTTCAGGAGCTTCTCCTGCGGTAACAAGAGTTTTCAAACAGCCCGAATTGCGTTCAAGAAATTCGGCAAGTAGCACTGGTGGCAAGGTAATTGTAGTTACTCTGGACGTCGCGGCAAATGTCGCGGTATCTGCCCCGGAACCTTTTACATGCTCTGGCGCAACAATAAGGCATGACCCAGTCAGAAAGCTCATCAAAAGTTCCGAAAGAGAAGCATCAAACCCTATTGAAGCAAACAAGGCTACACGCTGACTCCTGCCTTGCAGAACTTGTTGTGCCTGATGCCTCGCAAGATTGAGTGCATTCACGTGTCCGATCATGACGGCCTTGGGTTTTCCCGTCGACCCAGAGGTATAGATGACATATGAAAGAGATAATGGCGTAAGCGGAATGGCGCGCTCCGCATCCACAACAGGGGTTTCCGCAAATCGGGCAATTACCGCTGATGAATATGTGCCGTCCAGAATAAGAGTTTTACACCCAACTCTGTTGGTCGGGTCCGGCAGTAGTTCCCCAAGCTTCTGGCGTGTCACCACCCAACCCGCTCTAGCATCCTCCAGCATG
>NZ_SMMF01000197.1:0-355 GCF_009711355.1 Roseibium sp. RKSG952
CTGACCCACCTGCCAGTCGTTCGGGGCATAGCCCGAGTCCACGGCCGCGCGCGACGCGCCAACGGCGGCACCCAGCTTGTCAGCCAGGGTTTCGATCAGTTTGAAGTCCTCTTCCGAGCCGACACCACGGCCGCCCGAGACAACAACGCCAGCCGAGGTCAGTTCCGGACGGTCGCTTTCGGCAACCTTGTCCTCGACCCACTCGGACAGACCCGGGTTGTCGCCAACCGAGATGGTCTCAACCGCAGCCGAGCCGCCTTCACCGGCCGCATCAAAGGACGCGGTGCGGAAGGTGACGACTTTCTTGGCGTCGTTCGATTTCACGGTCTGGATCGCGTTGCCTGCGTAGATCGGA
>NZ_SMMF01000181.1:0-336 GCF_009711355.1 Roseibium sp. RKSG952
TGAAAATTAACCCAAAAGCAAATCATTGAAATCAATGATTTTTATGTCGGACGGACTCTAAAGCTTGATTGACTCATGATATAATTCGTCCGGCAATTGATTTAACTTGTCGCCCTTTTTTCTGTTAGAAAGGCCCTTATTCTTTCTGTATAAATACGATAAATGCAATTATCCGTTGTTTTGTGACTTATATTATGGTTTTTTGTGTTACATATTGGAAGATTTATATGAATATAATTTTCGGTTAGCTAGGTCTCGTGGACATTCGGGGTTCACATCGTTCTTGAAAATTGATTCAACCTTCCATAACAGCCCGTTGAAAAAGGCCGGTGTTTT
>NZ_SMMF01000027.1:0-211 GCF_009711355.1 Roseibium sp. RKSG952
GGTTTTCAGCCTGCCCGCGGGCACAATAGAAAATCTCGTAGAGGCGCGCCGGGGTTTGCCCTTCAAGTAATGTGACAATGGTGCAGATATCAAGGCCAAGCGGGGTTGACCCGATCCGGGCAATGGTCCGGCGTTCCCGGCTGCCCCAGCTTTTGGCCGCATAAACTGTCTCGCAATTGCTGCGGTGCGCGGCAAGGTGTTCTTCGGCCCG
>NZ_SMMF01000848.1:0-16784 GCF_009711355.1 Roseibium sp. RKSG952
CTTGGACACCAGATTTGACAATAACTCCAAAGTCTGTGAAAAATGCCGAGTGCAACCTACGCGTTATAAGAGGTCAAGACCGCGCACATTCTTTGAACCGAGTGGAGAAGCCTTTCTGGCCGAAGAAACAGGTCAACACTGTTAGGCGAGTAAAAAATTTTTTTGGTTGATTTGCACGTAATGCATTCACTTAAGTTGCAATATGGCAAACCAAGCTGGTTTTCAGGTTCCTAAGATTCGCCCTGATTGAGGAAGCATGACTATTCACGCCCCCGAGCTCGTCGCTAAACTTCTCGCCTCGGGACTTTATACACTTCGGACTAGAAAAGACCCCGTCGCACGCATACGCCAAGACGAAATGTCAAAGGAAATGCGCGAAGGCTTGGTGCGCTTGTCCGCGATTTGCCTTGAGGAAGGACTGTCGGACAAGGGTTCGTCCATCCATGAGTTCATGGAAATGGCGACGCAGCCCATTAGGTCGTGGGGACTTTCGGCGTTCAACCACCCATTCCCATACGCCGACATGATTCTTATCGACGGATCGGCTGGAGTGCCAACGGAGGAATGCAGGGACCTAGCGGAGGAGGGCGGATTTTCCAACATAGCGGAAGGGCTGTATTTCGACAGGTTCAAGCAGGCGATATCCGCAGTGCCGAGACGACGTCAACCCACCGCCTACACGAGCATAAGGGAATTCATCGTTCGGAATCCCGTGGTCTCGGTGAAGGACATTAATCGGTTCGTTTCCGACCCCACCCTCATAGGAATCGCCAGGGACATAGAAAGCTTCTTCGAGCGCATTCCCGTCGGCGCCATCAGAGGCGACGGAACGCTCAAGACCTGTGGCGGCTGTGGCACGATTCTCTGGCCGGATTCGGACGTAAAAACCAATCCAAACGGAAGATGCCGGCTCAGCCATTGCAACGAGGCAAGTGGCGCTACGGAGGGGAAAACGATCAGCGACCCTGACCTCCATCGAGTCGTAAAAAGAGATATACTGGCGTACTGGGTAGGACCCGGGCTGGACGAAATCAGAATTTACGACAGCCTGATGGCGTCCGGTATCGGGGTGTCGCTCTACCCAAGCCTCGACGCGGCGGATGTCGGCGCGAAGGACCGCTCATTCGGCATAGACGCGAAGTCCTACTCCTGCCCCGCCATGCTCGGCCGTAAGCTGTCTTCAGGGATCGGCGGCCTTGTCAAATTCACGGAAAGATACGTCTCCATCCCCGACGCCAAGCTGCGCTTCAACCCCAACTACCTCAAAGAGTTGCGGTCAAGCTATTCAGGGAAAGTCCCAGTCAACTTCATGACCGTCAGCGACACGATCACGACCATCACGTCGAAATACGGCCTCCCGGCAACCAAGGGGGCGGAAGAATGAGAGAACAGCACGATATTCCGGCCCTAAAACCAAAGGCGGTTCGGATTCAATGGCTTTGCTTCGTCGCGGAGCGAATTCTCAAAACCAACGATCTTTCGAACATGGTAGTGCTCACGGCTGGGTTCTATTCCACGGAAAGACACCCACACGTGACGGCAGCCACCCAGGTACTCAGGAACCTGAGACTTCTTGGGCTTGACCAGTCGACAAACGCCCGCCTCCGGAATGCCGTCGCGGACTGCATCGACTACGAAACGGAAAATGCGTCGTCGCCCAACTACATAGAGCCGCCCTACCACATCGAGCCAAACCCGCCATACCGCTTCAGGCGACGGGTTCACGAGACCGACCCCGTCATCTCCGCAATGCGCGCCTATCTTGATCGCCCCATACCATTCAGAAGAAAGCCGAGTGAATTTGCCGAAACCTCTCGTCCGGCAAGAGCCGTCACCGATCAAGAACAAGCCCTCTCCATCGACATCGATCTTTCGGTTGCAACGGGAAAAATTCCAGCAACCCCCGTGCACGATCTCTCGAGGCGACCGAGCGGCGACATCACGATCAAGTTCTCGGACCTGGTTGAACTCGCCAAGGAACTAGACGATCAGGACCGAGAACGCCGAGAAAACAATCCCGGCAACTGGCTGACACGTCTTCTTCATGCGGATACGGGAGAACGAAAGTTCGATATCTTGTCGGCGCAGGTAACCGGATTGACCGCAGTCGAAGACATCAAGCTGTCCGGTCTGCAACACATGATAGGGCTTCCGGGAGCAGGGAAGACCACTCTTGTCCAGCTCATGTTGATCTGGCTCGACCGGAACGGCTTCAGGGCTGCGGTTATGCTTCCGTCAATCGAGGCTTCCCTCAACATGATCGCGGTACTGGAACGCTACAGCGCCAGCGTCGGTCTTCTCGTCGGACAATCAAATGACACGAAACGGAGGCATGCAAAAAAACTCGCCGAACGAATAGCGGCGATGGATGAACGGGAAGGTTTTGGGGTTAGTGGACCAGGAGCCAGTCTGCTGGCTTATAATTGCGCGCTCGACGGCTTCAGGGGAGGGACCTACCAGGATCATGTCGAATTCAGGCATGATCGGCCGCCCTGTACGGACCTGAGACAGAAAAAGATCAAGAAGGACGGCTCGCCCCACGCCGACGAAAGTCACCTGCTTTGTCCGATGTCCGGTTGGTGTGGACGCATGCGCTCCCCCAGGGAACTAGCTGAAAAGCGCATTTGGATAGGCCACATCCTGTCGACCATGCCAAGAGTACTCCCCCATTTTCTGGAGGACGGGGAGATGATCCGCTACGTCGACCTGATCTCCAGAACGATGGACCTGGTGATCATCGACGAGGCCGACGGCGCACAAACGACGCTTGATTCCCAGTCTGTCACGGCACTGAAGCTCACGGGTGACAAGAACAGCCTTGAAGACCGTCTCAACAAGGACGTGACGGCACGGTTCATCCAGGGCAAGAACGCAATAATCACGTCGAATTTCGCCAACTATCAATCCGCGATAAACAGGTTCAACGGCTTTAACTCGAACCTCGTGAGACTCATTCAGTCGGATAGGAAAAACAGTCGTTACGACAAAGTCCTCACACAGACCTATCCCAACAGGTTCGTCACCAGCTCAACCGTTCTCGGAGAGCTCTTCCTGCCCGAGAACCACAGCTCCCTACCTGAGGAGGACAGGGAAAAGACAGAACGCAGGCTCGACATCATTCGAAAGTGGTGGGACCTCACCGTCGAAGAGGCAATGAAAGACCCCAGCGGAGCGGTCAGATCCTTCGAACGGGACGTGACCCCAATTGCAGGCATCAGCGGCAAGGACGAAACAACGGCGAGAGAAACCTCTTACCGCCTGAAGGACCTGTTGAGGTTCTGGATCGCCTCGGAGAGGATCACCGACAGAAACAAACTCCTCGAACAGATCCGGACGCTCCTGTTCGACTTCCTTCCGGTCGCCGATCACCTGCCTCCCGTTCACCGGAATGGACACTTGGACATGCTGGTCGGCATAACCACCGTGATCATGCAATACAACATCATCACGCTCGCCCAGCAGGCGATGGTGGCGGAAGGCGTTCACGACAGACCTCTGGACGACGGGCGGCCGCCGGAAGACATCGCAAGGCTCCTGCCTGAATCTCTCGTCGGTCGGCTTGCGGGCGTGAAAATCTCCTTTTCCTCGGAGGACAACCGCCCAGATGCGCTTGAGTTGCAGTATCTGAACTTCAGGTCAGTCCCAAGGCTCCTCATGTACCATTGGCATCGCTTGAACCGCCACGAAGGCCTGAAGGGGCCGAACGTTCTTCTGACCAGCGCCACTTCCTTCCTTGAAGAAAGCCCGAGTTACCACATCCCTGTTGGACCGGACTACATTCTCCGGCGCACAAGTCAACAGTCGGAATGGCGGGACTCTTCATTCAAATTCATGCCGATCAAGCATCCATACGACAGCAACTCCTTCCTGAGGTTCTCCGGCGTGAAAGGCGGACAGGAGGCCAGACGCGAGGCCCTCGAGATGATGGCCGACCACTTTTACTCCGGCGACAACCCGCTTGTCGCGGAGATGACGATGGATTTCGCACCGGGAAGAAGAGTCGCCTTCGTCGTGAACTCATATGAACAGGTGCACTGGATCAAGGAGCATCTGGCAGCGAAATATCCGCACATCGCAAAACGCACGATAGGCGTTTCCAATGAAATACCGGAAAACAATTCAGGCGACTGGGTTGTCTCGGCCCAAGTCGAGGCGATCGGACGTCGTGACGACTGGGACGCAATCATTTTTCCCATGCGGGCGCTCTCCAGAGGGGTCAATATCGTTTTTCCGGAGGGTCCGAACAAGAACAATGCCGTCCTCGGCACCGTCGTGTTCCTCACCCGCCCGCACCCGTCTTCGGACAATTTCGATTTCGTTACCGGGATGGTCGGACGTCAGTCCATGGAGTTCGACCTCAATGAAACCCTGGCCGACCTTCCCAACGTGAACGATATCGCGAAGGAGTGGAGGGACCAGCGGGCACAGGCCAACTTCATAACTTCAAGCCTTCTCAGAATGGCGATTTCCGTAAATCGCCTCGGAAAAATGTCTGAACCGTTCGTTGCCGATATAATGGTCGAGATTCTACAAACGATCGGCAGAGCCATGCGAAACGGCGTCAAATGCCGGGCGATCTTCGTCGATGCGGCATGGGCACCCAATTCCGCAATGGGGAAGAACGATACCGCATTCACTTCGATGCTCGTAAGCGTCATGAAAATTCTGGAACGCCGCCTGACGACCGGGCCGGGTGTCGAAAGGGAGATCTACAAGGCAATGTACGAACCCTTTCTACTGCCCCTGAAAAACTGCGCAAATCTTAACATGTCGTCCTAGGAGGAAAACGTGGCGAAAAAGAACGGCACCACCGAGACGACATTCCCCGCCATTTTTGTCGTCGACCAGATACGCCCTTTGGAAAACGCGATGTCCGTCTCCTGGTCAGACAAAGCCCGCGGCGCGGTCAGCGACCTCAAGGAACTTGCCCTTGAGACCAATAAGGTCGAGGCAAAACACCTGCCGACAGCGTCTCTTCGGGCGCTGATGGAAGCGACCGTTCCAGGTATCTGGTACATCGATCCAACCATGGGGTTTTACGGGCAGGACAAGCCATTTCTGAAGGTCGTCGGAGAAAATCTGGAACCAATAAGGGTCGCCCTCGACCAGGCGATCGCCGTCTGGATCAATAACCAGCTTTCCGAATGGTTCGATTTCCTCGAGCCAGCCGAGACGGAAGTGGACAAGGCCCTTGCACAGCAGGAGCTCGACAGTTTCCTTGGGCTATTAACTGGACGACAGGCCTACGACATTAGCCCGGACACATATCGGGTCGACGAACCTGATCAGGACGTGGTCGGACAAAACTTCACCCAAGCTCGCGACGCCATCATTCCCGCACTCGCACAAACCCTGTCGGGCATCGAACTTTTCGACGGTATGGGACCCGTCAGACGCGTGGTTCAGGCAGGAAAGACCCCACTCAACATCCTGGAATTCGAAACATGGCCACAGCGTCACGGCAAGGCATGCTACTCGATGGTATGCCGACTGTCCGTGGAAACCCTGCCAGGCTTAAACAAGCTTGTGCTGATACCCCGCGTCCGGAGGCGTCTTTGGAGGTCGAAGGTTCCGGACGGTGCCGCCCTGTTCGGACAAAAGGCACTGACAACCAGAATCCTGACAAAGGACAACCCCACGGTCTCGATAACCAGTCGCCTTTCGGTCAAGGCAGGAAAGGTCGCAAGCAACTTCAATCCGCTGTTCTCCCTGGAAAGACTCAAGGCCGAAGATGACCTGTCTGGCGACGTGTCGGAGCAGATGGCAGCAACCGAACACGCCAACCGCGGCGTTTTCGTCGCAATCCCCCACTCCCCGAAATACGGGCGTCACTCAATCGGCTTCGGCGCATCGACCCGTGACCACGTCGACGTGTTTGAAAAACTCTCGACATTGCTGGAGCCGCTCGGGATCATGCCCGCTCCATTTGATACGACTAAAACAACCTACAGCGTTTCCGATGGCTGGAATGATCGCCAGCTTTCGATCGAAGAGCTCTTCATTCCGTGGGCCGAGGATCTCGATGCCATGGATGACCTCGAAATTGCGCTGGAAATGTTCACCCAGGAGTTCGACCTGAATTCGGGGCTGATCGACCCAGAGAAAAAGAAGGAACTGGAAAAACACCGGGAATCCCAACGAAAGAAAGCCGGCTATAATTCCGACAGGGTTGAAAAGGTGTTTGGCAACAAGAGACCTGTCGTCGCGATCGTGGCGGCCACGGAAAAAGAGCGGAGGCTGATACGGTTCGCTATCGAACACCTGTTCGGGAACGGCGTTATGTGCTCCGATCAGGAATTCGCGCTGCCGCCAAAAACACACGGTCCTCGCGAAGCCCTTCACGAGGGCAAGCCCAAAACGCGTGATCGCTACAAGGTTCAGTACGAGCGATGGAAGGAACTCGCAAAGGCATTAAAGGAAGCTGCGGTTACACACGTCATCGTTCAGGCTCCGCAGTTTTTCGAAAACCGCACCGATGACGAAGTGAACAAGCTTGCCGCACGCGCTTGTCTTGCCGGTAACGCCGACGTCAATGTGCAGTACCTTCGCCCCTTCGACGACTTCAGTCCGCTCGACAGGGCAAAAAACGCCCGAAAGAAAGCGCCTTCGCCCGGGTTCTCCGACTATCTCTACCGCCTTCAATCCGCCGTTTACGATCTGCTGCTCGGACACTCCGCCGCAATCGACCCCTATAAGAACACGATGGACATCGCGTTTCCCGACAAGACCACGAGTCCCGACGCAATTCTTTCTTATGCGATCATCAGCAAGAGAAGGGGCAAGAGGGGGCAACAGGGCGGAGAACTCGCCATCTGCCTGCGCATCAGGGAATTTGAACGCCGGGCCGAGGCATGCATGGCCACACTCCACCCCGATGGTCACACGCAAATCTCGCCTTGGTCGTTGTTCTCCGACTTCCTCAAGAAGCTCGCCGAAAATCCAGATTTGTCGCTCGGAGACTCCAAGGAAAGAAAAACGGTCTTTCAGGAGTTCGTGAAAGCCACGGTTGACGACACGCTAGACGTCTGCAAGCGGCCGCTCCTCTTCTTTGATGCCTCCCAAACCCGTCAGCTGTGGCCGGCAATCAAAAACAACGCCCAAATGCCACCCGCCTTCACGTTTGACGGCATGATCGCCGACCTTCCCATTGGAATGGGAAAATACAAGGACGTTCGCATTATCCGGCTCGACCGGGATCAGGCCGGGCACATCGTTACGAAAATCAGCAGCCAAGATGAAATCAGTGGTCAGGAGACCCGAGGAGACAGCATCAAGGTCGGAGTGGTCCAGCTATCGACCTGGGAAAACGGCGGCCTCTTCTGGGATACCCCGGGATACAACTTACAGGAAAAGCGCGGACTGAGCGTTTACCGCGATATGCTGGTGAAAAAATCAGGCAAATCCGACGATGGCGAGACCACCGAAACGAGGACGTTCCAAAAAAGCAAGCCGTACCCCCTGCCGAGCGTTCTGGAAATTTCCATCATACGAAGCCTCGACGGCGACAATCTGCATGAAATCTGTGCCGCCATACACAAGCTGAGACTGCTGGCGTCTCACCACACCGCCACGGCGGCCATGCCCGCTCCGCTTTCCTTCACGAACAAGGTCGAAGACTACCTTTCAAGGTTCGATTTCGACACCGATGATGAAGATGAAGAAGGCCCCACGGAAGCGAACTTGCCGGAAGCCAAACCCTCCGATGAAGAGATTGCCGACGCCGTTGCCGACCTGGAGGAAACCGTGAATCCGGACGGATTGCCGAAATTTGACCCGGACGACGACCCTAACAAGTCCCCCGATGCCGTCAACGAAGAAGAAGACGATCGCGAACAGGACAGCGGAGAGCCAACCGCCGACGCCACGGAAGAACGACACATGCAAGCCTTCGAGACAGTGAACAACATCGAAATCAGGAAAAAGGACGACATCAAGAAGGACCTGCACGAGAAGGCGAGCATCCTCGCTCAAAACGCCCTGCGCCTTGCGGAGATGGACCCGACAACGGAGGCATCGGAACGCATCGCACGCATCGCAAACGAGATCAGGATACTCACGGAAGAATACCAGAACGCCCGGGATCCAGAGGTCGACCTGACCGACCTGGTTTCGGAACTGAAAGGCATTCTCGAGGAAATGAGCAAGGAGTTTAAGGACGAATTCGACGAATTCGGATCCAACCTCCTTTGCAGAATCGATAACCTACCTGAAGCGACCGACACGGAGACTTACGAGGCCGCCCGCGTCGCAAAGGATACCGCGCGAACCAAGGCCGACGAAGCAATTCTTGAAATCAATACCGCGCAAAGCCTCCTTGAAGACAGGCAACTAGCCAAGGCAACCACCCTCATTCAGAACGCTTCCCAACTCAGAATGGAAGTCCAAACGCTCCTTCACGAGACCGTTCTCATACTTGAAAAGACCGAGTCACGGAAAAATGCGGAGCAACCGAACGAACAGTCCCCGAATACTATCCAATTCGCAGTTGAGCACCCTCAACCCCTCGACTGCGCCAACCCACCGGAGGAACGGGAACCTGAGATTTTGGAAGTTTCGCGTGAGACCGATGGGATAATCAGGGCAGCAGGGCACGCGGTCACACCTGGGATCGTCAATGAACCCGTCCGCGAAGACCAGCCTGTCGAGAATGAGGATTTCGAGGATCCTTTCGAAACCCCTCTGGAGGAGCTGACGCATGAAGACGCTCCCGATGAAGAGGAAATCCTCGATACTTCCATACCGAGCGAAGATCCGACCGATCACGAAGCGGACATTGATCGGGACATCGAGACGATTGAGACCATCAAACTTCGCATTTCAGAACTTGTCGCAAACCGCGACTACAGTCAGGCCTACCACCTTCGCAAATCGGCGGACAGGAAGTACGGCCCCGAGAATTTCAACGACACTTTCACCACCGCTGAACTCTTTCTGATCGCCGGGAATGGACAGATTGACCAAGGCGCATTCACCGGAACCGAGGATGATGCCGGACCGGGGAAAAGAACGCTCTTCGTGCAAGCGGTGGAGACCGCACACGATCTGGTGGCGAACTCCCGCTCAACAGGCATAAACGCCGCCAGAAGGTACTTTCTGTTCGCCGCGATCATCGAGTCAGCCCTGTTCGACAAAAACTTCGACAACAACGCCATTTCCGTAGTCACGGAGCTGATCAAAAACGGTGCCGGGACGGCTTTCTACGATCTTGCCAACATAGCGACGGACCTGAAAAAGCAACACAGGACACCGTCGCGATCGGAAATATACAGCGTGCATGCCACGATCGACGAGTCGATTCCTGAAAATGCCCAGATCAGTGCCAGACAAAGGATAGAGGTCTTTCACAAGAGCAAGTGGAATTTCAAACCCGCCCAAAACGTCAGGGATCATCTTTTTCATCGTGACGAAGGCATCCTGTTTCAACTCGGAGAAGCAATCTCCGAGGGCAATTTCAATGCTGCAATGACGTACGCGAAACAGTTTGAAAGCCACAAAGCCATTGAGGAGCTCGTTGAGGGAGCCATAAAGAAACTCAGACTACAACCAATCAAATACGGTGCCCTGAGTAGAATCCGGAGCGGACTCACCAGCATCCATGCCGACGTCAAGGAGTGGTACGAGAACCGGGTCGCCATCGACGAACACAAGAGAGACGATGTCTTTCTCTCGAAACTGTCGAACCAATTGTTGACCGCCCTGGACAAGACAGCCGATCAGCTCGAACTCAGGAAAACCACCGCCGGAACCGACGTCGAAATGGCGGCCGTTCAATACGGTCTAGAGATCGTTTCCAACATTCGGGAAATCGTCACCGGAAAAACAAAGCCGGAAACTAATTCAGCTCGCCAACAGGTCGCCCTTCACGATGCCCCCTTCTTCATCCCTGGTCTGACCTATGCAGGCGGGTGGGAAGCGACCCCATACCGTCATGAACGCATTCTTCAGGCAATTCTTGACGACGAAATACCGAGCACAGACCAGAGGCAAGACCCGAGCGAACTGATCAAGGCCGCAAGGGAAAGGGCCGAGGAAGGATCCTTCAGGGGAGGTAGGCTTCTACTGGAGACAGCACGCCTTTTGGGCCTGGGACAGGAAGAACTGCGCGACGAATTTTTGTGGCTCGAAAACAACTACAGAACTGAATGGGAGAATGTGCACAACAAGGCGAAATACCTGAAATACCGCGTGGTGCTCGTTCAGCGTTTCGCCCCGGATGACAATTCCGACTTCGACGAAGAGTCAGTGACCATCATCGACAACTCAGTAGACGATCTCCTGCGCATCGTTGAAACCGACAACCCGCCACCCCTACTCACGCCCGATGAAATGAGGTCGGACGAAGACAAGGTAGAACGTCTCAACGACATTCTCGCCCTGAAGCTAAGGCTGGGAGAAATCGAAACCAGGCTGGACAACATTATTGAAACGCCTCGGGAGAAACTCCGGGAGCGGGCGCTGGAGGCATTTGGCCACGACAAGGCATCCAATGTCGAACGGCATCGACTCGCTGGAATCAACAAACTCCTCGACCAAGGCGATCTTTCGACCGCGCAGGAATTGTTTGAAACCGATGGCGAGGCGTTCGAAGCTGAGGGTATCGTAAGACCGAAACACTTCAATGCCTTTTACCCCGCCATCCAGGACGAAATAAACGAAAAATCGCCGGAGATACCGGAAGTAAGGCTGGCGATACAGGAGGGGATCGACCTGGATTCCCTCAAATTCTCCACCGTCGAAGACAGGGCGCTCGCCGAGGGCGTTTGGGAAGCGTGGGCGCAGCTTCGCCACACCATCAAGAAGCCGAAGGAACAGGAGATCCAGGCACGGGTCAAAGCACTGTTGAGAGCCTCCATACTGGATTACTCCGAACCAAAGGAGCAGATCCAGACAAGAAGACTCTCCCGCCTCCACGGAACCCGCCGCCGATACGTTTTCGACGCCACAATTCCAGGGATATTCGGAGGAGCCAACAACATCCTCCTTCCCGACTTCGGAAGCATCGTAAAAGGCAATTGGCGAATCTGCGTCTGCGAGAAAACACCCACCGACGACGAACTCATCGAGTTGACGGGCGTGGCCGAAACAACGGGAGTGCTGATATTCGTTCTCGGCCGAATGACATCGGAGGAGCGGAACGCGATTTATCATTTCTGCCTGCGGGAAAAGCGCAGGGCCATCGTCATCGACGAGACCCTGATGCTCTACGCGCTGGCCCAAAACAGATTCCGCTTCATGTCGATGCTGGAAGTCGCCCAGGCCTTCACCTATGCGCATCCGTTCCGGGATCACGGGAACAAAGGCGTTCCACCCGAGATGTTCGTCGGGCGCAACGAAGAGAGACAGCAAATCCTCTCGCCTCACGGCTCATTCCTGATGTACGGCGGCCGCAGGCTCGGGAAAACCGCACTCCTTCACTTCGTCGCGGAGCAGCAGAACCACGAGCATGGCATCGTCGCCGCCTACATATCGATGCACTCGACAGAGACGCAAAACCTCTGGGAGAAGGCATCGAAAGCAATGCCGAAGGAGATATTCCTCGACCCAGTTACCACTTCGGACAAATTCGCGCGGAGCATCACCAACTGGCTCAAGGCGGACAGCCGACGTCGCATTCTCCTTTTGGTCGATGAAAGCAACGACTTCATCAAGGACGATCAGAAAGAAAACTTCAAAACGCTGATGTCGATCATCGATTTGATGAACAGCACGGACAGACGCTTCAAATGCGTTTTCGCAGGACTCCAGAACATCGCCCGGGCCGTCCACAACGTCGAAAACTCTCCGATTAGCCACCTTGAACGGAACGTTCTTGCCATCGGTCCACTCACGGGGAGTGAGCGCAAGGATGCGGAAACGCTCGTGACAAAGGCGTTGGCTGGAATGGGATACCAGTTCAAGCACCGACATGACGTATGGCGGATCCTGAACTTCTGCCTCTACTACCCCGTACTCATCCAGCTGTTCTGTCAGGTCCTTGTGGAGCAACTTGTAAAACGCGGGACGAAAAACGCCGATGTCTCCGACCCCATTAACAGGGAGATCGGGACGGAACTGGTCGAAGAGATGCTTAGGGATCCAAAAACCCTGGACCGCATTCGCCAGGCTTTCGACTGGACGCTCGCACTGGACGGCGAACGATATCGGTTGCTGGCCCTCATCATCGCTCAACAAGCGATCGAAAACAGCACGGAAAACAGACCCAACCTCGGAATGACACCGAGGGAATTGCTCCTTGCAGCGGGAGAATACTGGCCCCAAACTTTCGGACACGGTCATTTCACCGATTCCGACATGGGCGCTATGGTCGTCGAAATGGAGAACCTCGGCGTTCTCAAGTCCATCGGATCAAATCGCTGGACCCTGAGGTCGCGATCCCTGCAAACGATGCTCGGAGATCAGGAACGAATACTCGAAGACCTGATGAGCTTCATAGACAAGCCTCGTCCGCCCACTTTCGACGTGAAACTGCGGCGGCGGCTGTTCGACAGCCCTCCGCCCAATCGCAGACGGCTTAGATCACCCCTCACCACCGGAGACCTCAACCGCATTCTCAGTTCCGGCCCCAAGGTTTCGGTCATCACCGGACTTGAAGTTGCCGGAATCGCCTATGTCCATAAAGCCATCGAGGATGTGGTCACGCATGAATACCCAGAGTCGAACATCAACATCCGCCTGTTCAAGGGACGCAGCGCCAATGATCTGGGAACATTCCTGCGGGATTTAACGCGTAAGAAAATGACTCTTATCGTAAGGAGCGAACAATGGAACCCCGAATGGATCCGCATCGCCCTCGGACGCAAAGCCGTCATCGCAGATGAGACGCGCGTGGTTTTCATTCTGGACAAGAACAACGCCAAACTATGGGCCGGGAGCGAAAAAATGATGTCCGAAGACCTCATCGGACACTATCCGCTCTGCCCCTGGAGGCAGTTGGAGACCGACACGTTCCTGCATCAGACCCACAACACGGAGATAAAGACAGACGATATTTATCAGGCGTGCGGTGGTTGGAACATTCCGATGTCCACTTTGTTTCCGGACAGCTCCGGCAACGCCCTGACCTTCCGAAAGGCGCTGGGCGAGGCAAGAAAGGAGGCGATGTCCTGGTCCCTTGAAGATTATGGCATAGACGAAAAAACCTCACTGATCCTGCGTGAAGTGTTTAAATTTACGGGATGCAACGCCTCCGACAGCTATTTCGACGTGGAAAGCATCGAAATCGCAAGCCTTGACCACCCTGAGCTTAAGATCAACAGCAAGCAGCTGGTCGCATATCTGAAGGCTCTTGGCGTCGCCGAACCCTCCATCTTCGAGGGGGGAACCGAACGCTACCGCCTGAACCCGCACATTGCCGAAAGGCTCTTTTCGTCCGGAGCCGGCGCATGAGCGATATATGGTCTCTCGAAGGGCCTGGACGATTCCTGGGAAACCTCGTGACCGGGGCGTTCCATCGGCCGATCACCTTCCTGCGGGCACCAAGAACGATCGCCGCCAAAATCGCTGCGCCCATAAGGGCCAAGGTGAGGCGCGAAACGGACATTTCCGCCATAAGCCCGAACATACCCGCAGACACGAGACTTCCGCCCCTTCGCACTCTCGTGTCGGCAACACCTAACTTGCCGCTCGACGATGTATCGCTCGACAGCTTCATCCTGCGTCAATCAGCGCCTGGAAGGGTGTACGTTATTTCGCAGATCCCGACCCGTTTTTGGGAGGATTGGCGCGTTTTCCTGCTGAATTACAGCAAGAAAACAGAAAGCTACGCCGACCACCCCCACTTGATCGTGGTGACACCACTTGGCATCAGCCCGAGGGAATTCGAGCGGATAGGAGGCCCTGAAAGCATACTCACCTGGCAAAACGTGATCTCCAAGGAAGACATCAGTCGCCTAGCGGAAAAAATAGCCGGACGACCAAACGGGATATTGGAAAGGTTCGCCAGAGCCACCTCCATCGAACTCGCTGGCCAGGACATCACGCTGCTAAAAATTCTTCTGTCCCTAGATCTTCGCACCCAGATTGACCCGCTAGCTCACCTGACAGGTAAAATCACAAGTAACATTGAAGCGTATCCAAAAGGCCAGCCGCTCAGCTGGGAGGAGGGGGTTGCCGACCTTTGGTCCGACGACGTCTGCATCAACACTATTCGCCTCATCATGGACAACCGTGCGGAAGAGCTGAAGCATCGGATCTGGCGCGCCCAACTCCCGATTGCGATGGAAACTTCGGACATCATTCGAAGATCGCTCATCAGAAGGCACCGTGTCGTACTTGACAGGGAAGTTTCTCGCGAAACCCCTTACGTTTTAAATTTCGGAGCACGCCAACGCACAAAAACAAGGGCAACGGAACTCGAAATTGGCGATATTCGGGCGATCAGCTTTGATGAAGACAGATCACGGATTCGAGGCGGGCCGTTTTTGCGGGGTGATGATGGATACCTCAGTAAGCTTGCAAAAAACATGAGGCATGCCGCAGCCCACATGGAACCTGTTTCAAGGGACGACATCCTGGAAGCTGACAAAGTGTGGGGGAGGAGTACCCTTCGTGATTTTTCGCAGGGAGAGGTCGGATGGGATTGGCCAAGATGCGGTCAGAAAGCCACCGTCATCATCGGTCCGGCAGGGGCCGGAAAATCAACATGGGCAAGCCGCCAGTCGGAAACGGTCGTATCTAGGGATAAAATCAGAGAAAGCGCGAAGGAGAAAAACCCCAACCTTGTGGAAGGTGTGATCCTGGATTCGTATCTGGCGCAAGCGATCCGGATATTAAAGTCGGGTCGTGACGTGATCATGGATGCTACTCACCTCGAACAGCATATCAGAGATCGCATCAGATCTATGATCCCGGACGACATCAGCATCAATTACATCGTCATAGATCGACCCTTGGACGTAAAAATCAGAGATGGCGGCTGGCGCAATGCTTCGGACAAAGTGGGTATGATTGAGGAACATCATAGAAACTTTTTTGAGGCACTCCCGCAGATTCTGAATGGCGATGGAGATCGGAGGGTCAAGGTTATCGATTTAAGATCTCCCAGCTCGATTCAGACGATAGACAGCTCGCAAAAGGGGGAGGGAATGTTGTTGGGGAGTAAAAGCAGGGAGACCTGACCTGACCCAAGAGCGCTGGCAAACCCCGTCCTTCAGGGCGGGGAGCAGTCACACGCTCGGAAGAACGGATGTCATCGCTTTGGCCTATCGAGAGGGTTACATCGCGTCGACTGGGCGCTACGACATATACGTAGGTCGCGATCAAAATCTGCTGAATATGGAGGCGAGATATCGGCAGGCTAAGGCGGCGGCGGTGAAGGGATACGTGCTTCAATCGCTGGAGCAAGGCGCGATATAGCGCGACAATCTGTGAGAGAAGTGCGCGACAATCTGGAGGAGAAAGAGGTCAGGGCTGAAGTGCCTGAACAGGAAGAGCCGGATACCGAGACTATTTCTACACCGGCATTTGAAGACGATGAGCCGACACAATTGCTGATCCCGCTTGCTGAAGCAACTTCAGCAGAACCGGAAACAAACGAGTCGGCGACGGCCCATCTTTTCCAACGGGGTAATCTTTCAGGCTACACTGCGGAACCCGATCGCTTCTATGAGATTTCGTATACCCCAACCATCCAAGCGATGATCAACACAATTCTCGAGGCCGAAGCTCCAAAACGCGATGACGTGTTGGCGCAACGGGTCGCCCGGGCACATGGTTGGTTGCGCACTGGAGCTTCAATACGAGCCCATGTCGAACGCCATACTCGAAACATCGAAACAAGCGAGGAGGGGGGGCGATTTCTTTGGCGGGATGGGCAGCAACGAGAAGTTCTCCGCTATCGTCATCATGCGACCGAGGATGATCGGCGCCCTGTTAGCGATATCGCATTCGTTGAGCTCGCTGCCTTTGTTAGAGAACATCAGGACATTCTCTTGTCAGATGACCCAGGACTCGCATTCGCAAGATCAATCGGACTCAATCGACTGGCGGCAGCAAGCCGAGCACGGCTTGAAAAGGCGATTGAGATGGCTTCTGATGCTGATGTTGCGAAGGGAGAGGGAGGAAACGATCTGGATTAGTCTCGGCGAATAATTGGGAAGCTGTGATGGGAATGATGGATGCCGATCCGTGCATGATTTCCACAAATGTTACGTTGGTACAGCCATTAGGTTAATTCAGGTTAACGAAAAAAACCTTGCAACAAGTTATGGGGTGCTATAGATTTAACCTCGGGCCTAGCCCACGAGATCGCCTTTGCGGTCGCCCAAAAGCCTCGATGGAAACATCGGAGGCTTTTTGAGTTTCTAAGCTTTCCGTTAGACATTCTCAAAGCAGCTATATTTGGATCCGAGCATCGGCCGCTCGTGTTCTTGGATATGGGAGTCAATCAGCTTTCCGTCCTCAGTCAGGCGCTGGTAGGGACGATTGCTGGCGTGATAGCCGCCCATGCAGATCGGCCATAAATACAGATCGGCGAGTTGGGCCATCGGTGAGGTCTTTTGCTTGGTCTTGAATTCGTAGAGCGTCTGGGTCAGCTGATCAGGGGTCAAGGGGCTGTACTTATCTGAATTGTTCTTGACGAACGGCATTCCCTCCGCCTTTAGAGCCTTGAAGTAGCCCTCCAGTTTCGAATCTTCAGCCTTGTTGCACCGCTCTGGATACACACGTAGTTTCATGCCGTGGGCGATAGCGTATTTCGCGGAGCGTTCCACGACGACGGTGAATGCGGTTTTGCAGAGCATCCAAGGATTTTGAGCTATTGTCAAATCTGGTGTCCAAGCGGCCAT
>NZ_SMMF01000208.1:0-365 GCF_009711355.1 Roseibium sp. RKSG952
TCTTCAGAGCCGCCTGTGCGGCGGCGAACTGATAGGCTTTATCGGCCTTAAAGCGATGCAGCTTCAGAGCCACCTGTGCGGCGGCGAACTCTCCATTTTTAGATACAAGTCATTGAATCCATTGAATATCAAAGAACGGAAGGAATCAACCCCCAAAAACACCAACTTCGTTTTGCATGTTGCCGCAACGGACAAAGGAGAGACCACAACAACAGAACCAAGAAAAACAAAGCTGCCGTGCGTATCTCGCATGTTTAACGTGAATTAAGTCGGATACGTGTCCGATGTCGCCTTAGTTAAAAGCGCCGTAACCCTCGCCCAATACGGGCGGGGATGTGACTGCTCCCCGCCCTGAAGGACGGGGC
>NZ_SMMF01000537.1:0-1666 GCF_009711355.1 Roseibium sp. RKSG952
GCCCGGACACCAGATTCAACCATAGCTCGGCGCCTAGCCGTACTGCTTTCGCAGCCTCGTGGTACATCCGGTCACTAACCGGCGCGGCCTGTCCGCTCAAGACGACGGTGTTCCAAAACGGTGGCGATCAATCTGATCATATTTGCGAGGTGTTTGATCCGGGCCGGCATATGCCGCCCGCGACGGCAAACAAGCCATAGATCCAAAAAACGCCTTTCCCGCATATCCGCCACTTTTACCTGATCCCGTCCGGGAAAGGCCAGAAATCCGTTTCTGGGAAGGATCGTGTAGCCAACACCAGCGGCAACAGGAGCAGGAATCTGCCCGATCTGATTTACAAACGCGCGCGCCCGCAGCCGGTCACTCCCCTGAAAGTCACTGGGGAAATTGGCCGAAAACACCAGATCAGCATAAGCATATCCGTCGGGGTGGGCGATAAATCCCAAGCCCTCCAATGTCTCCAAGTCCGGATTGCTACATGCCATGCTTGAAGGCAGGAGCAAACACAGTTCTTCCGTTCCCAAATATTCGGCTGCAAGTCTCGGATGACCGGGGTTGTGCCCGATCACACCCAGATCCAGCCTACCTTCAAGTACACCATTCAGAATATTTGACTGTGGTGCTGCCTCTTGATGAATAACCAGTTGTGGAGAAGCTTGCATTGCGGACAGCAACTCGGGAAGCAAAAGCATCGCAAAACTGCCGGAACATCCGATGGAAACACGTCCGATATCGCTCCTGTCTTCGCTAATCCCTTCCAGCAGCTGCCGGTCCTCATCTCGGCGTTTTTGTCCGAGTGCGAAGACTTGCTCGCCAGCAGAAGTCAGGGAAAAGCTCTTCCCTTGTTGCCTCACCAACGGCTGCCCCACGGCGGCCTCCAGTTTGCGCAAATGCTGTGACACGCCGGGCTGGGTCATGCCGAGAATGTCGGCGGTTTTGGTGAAATGCCCAGTTTCGCACAGTACGACAAAGGTTTTCAGCCAACGGGAATCCAGCATATTCAATTATCCAGCATTATGATTTTCCAAAGGATTGATAATTTCCCATCGCGCTCGGGTCACCCTAATTTCCAGATGTAACCCCGCCTGAAAGGACACCACCATGAAACCAGTGCCACGCACAATGTCCCATATCGGTCTATCGGTCCCCAACCTTGAGGAGGCCGTCAAATTCTATTCCGATGTACTGGGCTTTTATGTGATCATGCCGCCAACCGAAATCATTGAGGACGACAGCGATATCGGACGGATGTGTACCGATGTATTTGGCGCGGGATGGGGCCGTTTTCGCATTGCACATCTGTCCACCGCAGACCGGATCGGATTTGAACTGTTCGAGTTTGAGGGCAATTCGGCCCCGCAAGACAATCTCGATTTCCGCCGACACGGGACGTTCCACTTTGCAATTCAGGATCCGGATGTTGAAGGATTACTTGAGAAAATCATCGCCGCTGGTGGCAAGCAACGCATGCCGATCCGTGAGTACTTTCCGGGTGAAAAACCTTACCGGATGGTCTATGTCGAAGACCCTTTCGGCATTGTCTTCGAGCTATACAGTCACAGCTACGAACTCACCTATTCGGCAGGCGCCTACAATTGAATAGGTATTTACCCCGGTGTGAAATCAGGTGAATCTAAGAGTCTGATTCAAAAGTTCACGCGTAAAT
>NZ_SMMF01000411.1:0-878 GCF_009711355.1 Roseibium sp. RKSG952
CACCGGGCAGGCGTCAGACCCTATACGTCGTCTTGCGACTTCGCAGAGCCCTGTGTTTTTAATAAACAGTCGCCACCCCCTGGTTTGTGCCCCCAGCCCCTAGTTGCCTAGGAACCGGGCCTCCTTCTCGCGAACTTACGGAGGTATTTTGCCGAGTTCCTTCAACATCGTTCTCTCAAGCGCCTTGGTATGCTCTACCAGTCCACCTGTGTCGGTTTAGGGTACGGTCTGATGGAGGGCTATTTCCAGGAACCACTCAGCAGCCCAATCAATCCGATAAGATTGAACTACACCTGTGATCCGTCACATCCTCCTGGCCTAGGAATATTAACCTAGTTCCCATCGCCTACGCCTTTCGGCCTCGGCTTAGGGGCCGGCTTACCCTGCTCAGATTAGCTTTAAGCAGGAACCCTTGGACTTTCGGCGAGAGTGTCTCTCACACTCTTTGTCGCTACTCATGTCATCATTCTCACTAGTGATCTCTCCACCGGATGGCTCACGCCCCGGCTTCATCGAAAGCCTCTCTCCTCCAATCTGCCCGAAGGCATGAAGGAGGAATGAGACTATGTCACACTACGCTCTGCTACCGATGCTTACGCATCCCTAGACTTCGGCTCATGGCTTGAGCCCCGTTACATCTTCGCCGCAGGACAACTTATTTAGACCAGTGAGCTGTTACGCTATCTTTAAAGGATGGCTGCTTCTAAGCCAACCTCCTGGTTGTTTTGGTCGTCCCACCTGCTTTCCCACTTAGCCATGAATTGGGGGCCTTAGTCGTAGGTCAGGGTTGTTTCCCTCTCCACTACGGACGTTAGCATCCGCAGTGTGTCTGCCATCTAGTACTCCCGGGTATTCGGAGTTTGGTTAGGATCAGTAAG
>NZ_SMMF01000178.1:0-335 GCF_009711355.1 Roseibium sp. RKSG952
GGCGGCGGCAAGGCAGCTGCCATCGCTTACTGTTGAGATGACTTCTTGAAGAAAGAGAGCACCGGACCCGTGGAGGAATGGGGATAGGTCCGGCGCTTCAGTTTCAGAGGCCTATGACAACACAACAGGGGAGAACCAACGTTGAACCTTGGGCGGCCTTGGGATTGTCAAAATAGACAATGCTGAGTGGCCGGAAGATTGCCTGCGGGTTAAAACGGGTTAATGCGTGCGCGCCAGTAGGTTCCGGCGCATCGAATGCAAGCTCGATTGGGCGATTGAGGGGCGGTGAGAAACCTCTCTCGGGCTGAACCAGAGAGAGGCAGTCCTGTGATTAC
>NZ_SMMF01000891.1:0-34645 GCF_009711355.1 Roseibium sp. RKSG952
CGGCCAAACGCACAAGATTTCGCTTTTCCAAAAAAACTGCATAGTGAAGCTCATGGCAACAAGCATCATATGACGTCATCGCCACTTCTGTGAAGTAAGCCCATATTCTGCATGTTTCGATTGGCTTTACTATGCAGAGGTCATTATTTTTTAGTAAACTACAGGTGTATCGCGGGGGGCAGGCTGTTTGGTACGGTTAGAGGATGAACCTGTATGCAAGCAAGCTGATGGGAAGCGTGCCCGTTCAGGGGTGCCGGTGTTGTTGTCGCCAAACAAGGAAACAATCAACGCTGGCCGGGGAAAGTGCGGTTACGACCCCAAACTTGATGTCTGTTTTGGGTGAAGCAGGCGCCAAGCGGACGGGCACTGGGTTGTGGACAGCTTCCACGATGTGTTGTTGAGCACCATTCCACAGGTCGCAAGGCGCGGGCCTTCCGGACCGTTGAGGCAAACGGATTCACCCAGGTCGTAGTCGTTTCCGCGATATCTGCAGGTGCAGCTGATGACCTGAGCGGATCGCGTGCCGGCCGGCAGGGCAGAGGCGGCTTCCTCAGCGTTGCCTGATACTGGAAAAGGCACAAAAACAGCGGTAAGGAGGGCTACAGTCACAAAGTAGCCCCGCCCCGAATATTTCCGTCCGTATCCGGCGCAAGCGGACGGTGTGCGCCTTTTCGTTATCCCATTACCAGAGATTATCACGTGCGCCAGGCGGATCAACAGTCTGCCGGTTCCCTTGGGGCAGAGAAACCGTCCGAAGCCTCAGGCTGCCAGATCAACCCATACCGGCACGTGGTCGGACGGCTTTTCCCATCCACGAACATGCTTGTCGATCCCGCACCCGTTCATGAGGTCGCTGGCTTGTGGCGACAGCAGGATGTGATCAATCCGGATGCCGTTGTTTTTCTGCCAGGCCCCTGCCTGATAATCCCAGAACGTATAGGTTTCGGGCGCATCCGTGCAGGCGCGAACGGCCTCGGTCATGCCGAGATTGACGAGCGTGCGGAAATTCTGACGGCTTTCAGGCTGGAAGAGCGCGTCGCCGGTCCAGTTGTCCGGGTTCCGGGCATCAATCGGGTCCGGGATCACGTTGAAATCGCCAAGGAGAAGAAACGGTGTTTCTTCTGCCAGCCGCTTTTGGGTGTGGGCGATCAAGCGCTCCATCCAGCTCAGCTTGTAGGGAAATTTCTCGGTGCCAAGCGGATTGCCATTGGGAAGGTAGAGGCATCCTGCCCGGACGGCTCCGCTTCCAACCGAAATTGTTGCCTCGATATAACGTGCCTGTTCGTCGTTCTCGTCGCCCGGAAGGCCTCGTTGCACGTCTTCCAGCGGCAGTTTCGAGAGCAATGCCACCCCGTTGAAACCCTTCTGGCCATGAGTTTCGACATTGTATCCGAGGTCTTCAAAGGCCTTGCGGGGAAAGTTCTCGTCGACGGATTTGATTTCCTGAAAACAGGCGAGGTCGGGCTGCGCTTCCTTGAGCCATTCCAGCACGGTGTCGATACGCGCTTTCACGCCGTTGATGTTCCAGGTTGCGATTTTCATGAAAAACTGCCGGTTTGCGGCCGGTGCCCGATAAGCGCCGACCGTCAGTGTTTTGTATAATAGATCAGATCGTGAAGCTTGTCCCGCAGCCGCATCCTGCAACGGCATTCGGGTTGTTGATCTGAAAGGACTGGCCGATCAGATCGTCGACGAAATCGATTTGCGAGCCGGACATGTACTCAAGCGAAATGGTGTCGACAAGAACGGTGATGCCCGCTTTTTCGATGGCAAGGTCATCGTCTTCGCGCTCGGTGACAACGCCATATTTGTACTGCAGCCCGGAGCACCCGCCGCCTTCAACGGAGACACGCAGCATGCTGCCTTGCGGTTCGTTCGACAGGATCTTGGCGATCCGCTTTGCAGCGCGGTCGCTGACTGTTACGGGATGTTCAAGAGTTTCGGTCATGTTTCTGCCGTGAATCATCGGGTTGTCCGCGGCCGGCCAGGGAAAGCCGTCCACGCGGTCGTTATCCGATAGGTATGTTGTACGGCTCACGCCGTCAATGCAAGGTGCGCAAGGCGTCTGCCTCAAGGCAGGAAACGGGAGCTATGGTGCAGAAGATGGATTTAAAGATCGGCCTTGGTTACGGGGCGCAGGCGCGGGCCCCCTTTGCTGTGGATCCTGCTGGCACGAAAGGCAGGTTGGTGCATGAACCCTCCAGCCCGACCCGCACGCCCTATCAGCGGGACCGGGATCGCATCATCCATTCCACAGCCTTTCGCCGGTTGAAGCACAAGACGCAGGTTTTCGTGTTTCATGAGGGGGATCATTTCCGGACACGCCTGCCACACAATTGAAGTTTCGCAGATTGCGCGTTCACTTGCCCGGGCCTTGCGCCTCGATGAAGATCTGGCGGAGTGTTTGGCACTTGCGCATGATCTCGGCCATACGCCGTTTGGCCACGAGGGCGAGGATGTCATGCATGCCTGCATGGCGTCTTATGGCGGGTTTGATCACAATGCCCAGTCCCTTCGTATTGTCACAAGTCTGGAGCAACGATATGCCGACTTCGACGGTTTGAACCTGTCATGGGAAACCCTCGAAGGGCTTGTGAAACACAACGGGCCGCTGCTGGACGCAGCCGGAGCGCCGCTTGGCAAGTTTGCCGGAGACAAACTGCCTTTCGCAATTCGCGAATATGCCAAACAGCAGGACCTGTTGCTTGACACCTGGCCAAGTCTGGAGGCGCAGGCAGCCGCGATTGCGGATGATATTGCCTATGATGCCCATGATCTGGACGACGGGCTGCGCGCGGGTCTTTTTGCCATTGAAGACATGCGCGGCGTGCCGTTTCTTGCAGACATTCTGGCGGAAGTGGACAAGAAGTATCCCGGTCTGGAAGAGGGGCGGCGGATCCATGAGATTGTCCGCCGCTCGATCACGCGGATGGTCGAGGATGTGATCCGCGAGTCCGTGGCCCGTATCGGGTCTGCCAACCCGCAATCGGTGGAGGAGGTAAGGGCCGCCGGCCGGGCCCTCGTCGGGTTTTCGGAACCGCTGACGGGCGCGGAAAAGGAGGTCAAGGCCTTCCTGTTTGCCCGAGTTTACCGTCATGAGAGTGTTCTGGCCATTCGCCGGAACGTCTCCGTGATCGTTCGGGAGCTGTTTTACCGCTATTTGCGCGAACCCGAACTGATGCCGGCGCCCTGGTGCGACGACCGGCCGGACCTCGACGCGAACAGCCTTGCCCGCCGCGTTTGCGACTATATCGCGGGGATGACCGACCGTTACGCCATCGAGGAACACCGCAGACTGTTTGACGATACGCCCGATTTGGGCTAGGCGCACTGCAACAAATGACCCGGCAGCGCCGAAGGCATGGGCTTTCGAGCGCTTTTTGCCATTCAAAAACAGGCATCAGGCTTTCGATGAATATTTTCGCCGAATTCTCAACCCGCGTGAAAGCGGCCCTTCTCGATCTCGATCTCGCGACAAACGAAGGTGGCGTGCCGGACCTGTCGCGCGTGACGGTGGAAACGCCGCGAGATCCGGCACACGGGGATCTGGCGACCAATGCGGCGATGGTGTTGTCGAAGCAAGTCGCCATGAAGCCGCGGGACTTGGCTGAAAAACTCGTCGAAAAGCTGCAGGCCGATCCGGACATCACCGAGGCGGCGATTGCCGGGCCGGGGTTCATCAACCTCCGTGTGGCTCATTCGGTCTGGGAAAAGGTCATGGGCGCCGTCATGAGCGGCAGGGCCGATTTCGGGCGGTCCCAATTGGGTGCCGGCAAAAAGGTCAATGTGGAATATGTTTCCGCAAATCCGACGGGTCCGATGCATGTCGGCCACACGCGCGGTGCCGTCGTGGGCGACGCTCTCGCCAACCTGCTTGACTTTGCGGGATATAAGGTCACCCGTGAGTACTATATCAACGATGCGGGCTCGCAGATTGATACACTCGCCCGGAGCGCATTCTTGCGCTACCGCGAAGCGCTTGGCGAAGACATTGGCGCCATTCCGGCTGGACTCTACCCTGGCGATTACCTGAAGCCGGTCGGCGAAGCGCTGGCAAAAGAGCATGGTGAAAGCCTTGGGAAAATGCCGGAAGGCGACTGGTTGCCGATCGTGAAAGATTTTTCCGTGGCAGCCATGCTCGACCTGATCCGCTCCGATCTGGCGACCCTGAACGTGCATCACGAGGTCTTCTTTTCCGAACGCACGCTTCACGCGCAGGAGGGGAACGCGACATCAAGGATTGACGAAATGCTGGATGCCCTTCGCGAGCGTGATCTTGTCTATCAAGGCACGCTGCCGCCGCCCAAGGGGCAGCTGCCGGACGATTGGGAGGACCGGGAGCAGACCTTGTTCCGGGCCAGCGACTATGGAGACGACACCGATCGTGCCCTTAAGAAATCTGACGGTTCCTATACTTATTTTGCAGCCGACGTCGCGTATTTCCGCGACAAGTTTATCCGTGGTTTCAACGAGATGATTTACGTCTTGGGAGCCGATCACGGAGGCTATGCAAAGCGCTTGCAGGCGGTCGGTCAGGCGATCTCGGACGGAAAGGCAGAGGTCATTGTCCGCTTCTGCCAGATGGTGAAGCTCTTCAAGGGCGGTGAACCGTTCAAGATGTCCAAGCGGTCAGGGGACTTCATCACCTTGCGGGATGCTGTGGACGAAGTCGGCCGGGATCCGATCCGCTTCATGATGCTTTACCGGAAGAATGATGCGCCGCTTGATTTCGACTTCGAAAAGGTGACTGAACAGTCCAAGGACAATCCGGTTTTTTATGTCCAGTACGGCCATGCCCGGTGTTGTTCTGTCTTGCGTCAGGCTGCCGATGAACTGCCTGATTCTGATATCACGGATACCGCTCTGGCCTCTGCCGACTTTGGCCTTTTGACCGATGAAGGCGAACTGGAGCTGATTGCGAAGATGGCCCAGTGGCCGCGGATCGTTGATTCGGCTGCCGAAACACACGAGCCGCATCGTGTCGCTTTTTACCTGTATGATCTCGCGAGTTCCTTGCATGCCCACTGGAATAGAGGCAAGGAAATGCCGCAATTACGTTTTATTAACACTGATAATACCAGATTGACCCTGGCGCGCCTCGCCCTGGTGCGAGCAATATCTTTGGTTCTTGCCTCAGGTCTTGCTATCTTGGGCGTCGACGCACCTGAGGAAATGCGCTGAAGTCTTAGGCTTCGACGTTTTGGTAGGTGAGCCGCCAAGGACACGAATTGGCCGGGTAGAAAATTCAGACATGGCAGGAAATTCCGATCCCCCGAAATCAGACCGGCTCCAGCAAGGGAGTGCGCGCGCTGACACAAGGCAGGAGCCGGCGGAAGATCCGCTGGTTGAATTGGCGCGCATCGTACATCGAAACAAGAATCCGGGGGCGAGTGTGACAGGAAATCGCGTGGCTAATACGGACTATTTTGCAGGTTTGGACGATATCGTCCCGCAACCGGAAAAACAGAAGCAGGAAAATCCCGCACGGACAGAACCCGCACAAGAGCCTGCGGGGGCTCCTGAGCCAGCTGCACGCCCGCAATTGGCCGACGCCCTGATGCAAAACAAGAAGCCTCCTTATGTGCGGGCGCCCAAACCCCCGGTACAGCGGTCCGCGCAACAGGAGGCTGCTGTGCCTGCAGCGGCCCCGCAACCTAAACCAGCGCCTCAAGAGCCGTTAGCCAGGCTCATTATTCCGAAGTCCTCCGATCACAAGGTGCAGGTGGACACGGTCTTGTGGCCGGAAATGCCCGCCGCCAAGCAGGAACCGGAAAAGGCAGCTGCGAGTTCTCAAAGGCCTGAAAGCGCGCAGCCGCCCATAACCCGGGCAACGCCACAGCCCGGCGTAACGCAAGCGCAGAAACCTGCGCCAAAGGCACCGGAACCGGTCGCCGCAGCGCCGGTTCAAACGCCGCAGGCACCGCAGGAAGACGCGGATCTCACGTCCGGTTTTGAAGATGAGCTGATTGGAGCTCTGCGCCAGTCTTTCGACCCGGCAACCGAAGCGGTTATGCCTGCGGATGCCGGGCCGGAAATGGCGCAAGCTCAGGTGCAGTCCCCAATGCCGGAACCGAAACACGATGCACGGCAAATGCCGATGCAGCCCGTTGCTCCGGTTCACCAGCCGGTGCCTGCCAAATCTGCTCAAGCCGTCCAACAACCGCGCCCTGCAGTTGACAGGCCCGCAGGCGAGGCTCAGGCAAAAGACATGCCCGTTCAGCCGGTAGCGGATGCTCCCGGTGTCCCTCAGGAACACCTGCCGGGTGGTTTTGATCACGGCGTTCCGGCCAATGATCACCAGCCCGCCCTGGAAGACGAGCTGTTCGAGGCGGAAGCTGTCAAAGCACCGCCAGCAGAACAGGCGCCGGTTCCGGAAACACCGAAAGAGCCGGATTTTGAGGCTTTGCTGGCTGAGTTGAAATTGCCGGAGTTTCAAACGGCACAAACAGCACATTCTGCTCAGGCCGCCCCCGAAGTTCCGGAGAAAACGGATTTTCATCCTCTGCCGCCGCTTGGGGGGGAAGGCGAAGAAGCTCCTCGGGCGCAACAAGATGAACTCCACCCTTTGCCGCCTCTGGAGCCGGAAGCAGCAGATCCAAACGACATTGACAACATGAGCTGGCCGGCAGCGGCCGCTTCTGTTCCGCGCAATGACGAAAGCGATATGCAGCCCCCGCAGGAAGGCTATGACCTTGATGCAGTCGCGCGTGCAATGCAGGAAAGCGACCCGATCCTGAACCAGCCCGGAGTTTTGCCGCCGCATCCGGCCGCGGAAAAGGCGGCTGCACCACGCGCCGAAGGCCGGTCCCGAAAGGGCGCAGTCGCAGCAATCACGGTGCTCGGGATAGCGGTTCTGGGGATCGGCGGCTTCTATTTCTTCGACGATACGATCGTACCTGCACAAGATGGGCCACCACCTGTCATTGCCGGCCTAGATGGACCCCTGAAGGTTTTTCCCGAGAAGCAGGAGGCCTCTGATGACAGCCAGGGCTCCAAGCTGATTTATGATCGCGTTGGCGGGGTTTCTGATCCGTCGCGGGAACGTCTGGTCCTGCCGGAAACGACACAGCCAGCCGAGCTGCCCCCGGCGCCTGAAAACATGACTGGGACCGATCAGCTCGTTCCGGGATCACCCAAGAAAGTCCGCACGCTGGTCGTTCGTCCGGACGGGACGATCGTTACTGGCGGTGACGAAACGGTTCAGGTTGGAAGCAACCGCACGATTCGGACGCCCGAGCGGACTGAAGAACCGGCAGTTGCCGCGGCATCCGCTTTGCCGGGTGCTGCAGATGGCGTGTCCGGTGCAAATCCAGCAACAGCGGGAGCCGCAAGCGAACAGACCGCAGAAGCGCCCTCTGAGGCGGCGCGGGCCGTGACGCCAGAGCCTGTCGTATCTCAACCAAACCTGTCTGAGACGCCGGTTGCCGCTGCAACGCCTTCCACAACCGGGGCTGCGGTAACTGGGCAGCCGGAAGCATCTGAAGCGCAAGCAACCGAGGCAGCTCCCGCAGCCGTCCCCTCGGTGACACCCCGCTTGAAGCCCGCGGCTCCAGTCCGTGTTGCCAGCGCTCCGCAAACCGCAGCACCCGCAGCGGCCAACACATCCGGCCCGCTGGACCTGACCGCTTCGGCGCCATCATCTGCCACGGCTGCAACGGCGGCGCCTGCCGCATCTGCTCCCGCCGGTCAGATCGCACCCGGAACCTATGTGGTGCAGGTGACATCGCAGCGGTCTGCCAAGGCGGCGCAGGATGCCTATATCGGCCTGCAACAGCGGTTTCCGAGCGTTCTGGGTAACCGGAATGCGGTGATCGTGTCGGCCGATCTTGGCGAGCGCGGAACGTTCTACCGGGCACGCATCCCGGCGGGTTCGAGAAACGAAGCGATCACGCTTTGCGAGAACCTGAAGGCTGCTGGCGGAGACTGTTTCGTCCGCCAGAACTAATGGATAATGTCAGCCGGTGGCGCGGACTTCCCCGCCACCGTTCAAGTGGTTTGACGTTTCCCGATAGATTTCTGCAATTGCATTCGAGGCTATCCGCACAGCCGGTTCGCGCAGGAGGTCCCGGTGAAGGATGAGGTGTTCAGGCGCCGACAATTCCTCAATGGGGTCGGTGAGAGCGATCAGGTCCGGGTGCCTGTCGCCCATGAAAACGGGCAGGATTCCCAGACCGGCACCAGTTGCAGTCAGGTCCCGCGCGGTGGTCATTGTGTTGGTGCGCATGCACGGCCGTTTGGCTGACCTTTGGTCCAGCCAGAGTTTTTGCGCCGGATACCACAGTTTGTCCGGTGCGAACCCGATCCAGTCGCACAGCGCATATCTGTCAGCTGTTCGGGCGGCAGGATTCCGGTCAACAAACTCGCGAGAACCGTAAACTGCATAGGCCAGTGTCCCGATACGGCGTGCCACGAGCGTATCGGTATCCGGCAGGCAGGTGCGGATCTGAAGCTCGGTTCCCCGGTTTTGATGGTCAGCATGAAGCTGCGCGTCAATCAGCTCAAGTTCGATGCCTTTCAGCTGAGCGTCATGGCGTGCCAGCCCGCTGGCGAGAATGTCAGCCCGGACTTCGTCGACGGAAACGCGCACGACGCGCATGGACGTGGCGGCAAGATCCGGCAGGGCGCGGGCTGCCGCGTCTGCCTGCAATCTCATGTCGGCGGCAAGCGGAATCAACCGGGCGCCCGCTTCTGTCGGCTTCAAGCCCGAAGGGGTTCGATCGAACAGGCGTGCTCCGACCTGATCCTCGAATTGGCGCAACCGGCGGCTGAGTTGCGGCTGGCTCATGCCGAGCAGTTTGGATGCGCGCGACAAGGACAGCGTTCGCGCCGCAGCATCCACGATTTTCATGTCATCCCAGTTCATGCGCCCACTATGCGTATTCAGTAGAAGATACGCAATGTCATGCGTATATGCATAAGGGATATCAGCTATTGGAGGCTGCCCGGTCAATGGTCCGCGTGCTAGACGGCGCCAAGATCCAATCAGTCCAGAGTTAAAACATGTCCGATCACAGCCGGTACCGGCTTGCAGAAAACACACCGCTTGCCGTTCTGCTTGCCCTTTGCGGCATCGCCCTTTTTACGCCTGTATTTGCGGCAGGCAAGCTTGCAGGCGGTGCGGTTCCGGCGCTGGTGCTGGTGTGGTTGCGTTTCTTCGGGGGGGCTCTGACACTTGGAGCCGTCAATCTTGTCAAGGGGGCACCGGAAGAGGGGTACATCAGCCCGTTGTGGCGCATTCATCTGCTGCGCGGCGCTCTGGCGATTGGGGGCTTGGGCGGGATGATTTATGCCAGTTCCGTGCTTCCTGTAGCCGATTCCGCCGCAATCGGTTTGACGAAAGGTATCATGGCAATTGCTCTCGCCGGCCTGATTCTTGGGGAAAGCGTTGTCGCACGGCATTGGATTGCCGGGATTGTCTGCGGGCTGGGTGCGCTTCTGGTGGTCCAGTCTGCCGCCGCCGACACGGCGGGTGCCAGCCATCTTGCACTCGACGGGATCATCGCCGCGCTCTTGGGGGCGTTTTTCATGGCCAGTGAAGCCCTGGTGATCCGCTACCTTGCCCAACGCGAGGGCACGGTCGTTATGCTCACATATGTCAATGTCATTGCCGCTTTGATCCTCACAATTCCGGTGATCTGGATCGCAGCCAGCCAGAGTGTGGATTGGTCGGTTGCGGTCTGGTTTTTGCTGCTTGGACCTTGTGCGATTGCGGGCCAGTCATTCAATGTCGCGGCCTATCGCAGGGCAGGGGCGGCGACACTTGCTCCTGTTAGCTATTCCTGGGTTATTTTCGCGGGATTGTTGGGATTTGTCCTGTATCATGAGGTTCCCACGATTGAGGCGGGATTTGGAGCAGGATTGATTATTCTGGGCGGGCTGATCCTGACCATGAAGGGGCGCCTGCCGCGTTCAATCCGGCGGCGGCAAGATACAGCGCTTTGACAGGGACCAAGAGACAACGGCGCAGGAAGACCCCGCGCCGCTGAACGGCGAGGCTTTAAGCTGTCAGCCTTTCGGCAAGATAGGGCAGGCTTTCGTCCATGCGGTAATCGACCGAGGAGTGGTTGTCGTCAAACTCCTCATAGACATGGTCGACTTTTGCGGCCTCCAGTTTGCGGTGAAGACGGCGTGCGCCGTAAACGAGGTTGTACTGGTCAACCCGGCCACAATCGATCCAGAGGCCTTTCAGTGTCTTGAGAGCGTCCGTATGGGTGTCTGCCAGCAGGATCGGATCCCATTTCAGCCACGCGCTCCAGCGCTCCGGAATGATCTCGCACGTCTCCAGGTCCACGGGCAGCCGGATGCCGCAAAAGACCTCCGGATCGGGGTCCGGATCGTAGGTGGCGGCCATCGCGAAGGTCATCAGGTCATGCATGGCGCTGCCCGGATATTTCGGCCCGCTTTCGAAATCGGTCAGGAAAGCCTCGATCGATCCCTTTTGGGCGATTGCCCGCAAGGCGCTCGGCATTTCCGGCAAGTAGCAGAGCTCAAACGCCATGTCGCCGGAATGACAGGCTGCGGCCGTCCAGACGTCCGCATGCATCATGGCGTGGACGATCGACCCGTACCCGCCGGACGACTTGCCGAAGACGCCGCGCTTTCCCCAGCCTCCGCACTTGAAACGGGTTTCGACCGCATCAAGGAATTCGGTCGTGAGCCATGTTGCCCAGGGGCCCATGGTGTTGCTGTCGATATATTGGTTGCCGCCAAGCCGGGTGAAGCAATCCGGAAACGCGATCGCGACAGGCGGCATTTTGCCTTCATGGATCAGACGGTCGGCACGCTCGGGAACGTTTTCACCGAAATTTTTCCAGTTGGTATGCGCCGGTCCGCCTGCCGTAAAACCGACCAGATCCACAAGCAGCGGCAGGCCTTCTCCGGTTTCGCCATGCGGAATGTAGACGATGACTTCCCGGTCGGATGGGTCGCCCAACCGGTTGGACCCCAGGATCTGGGACGGAATTTTGAAACGATGTAGCTGACCTGCTGGAATGTCCGGACGCCTGCGCATGAAAATCTCCCAAACGAAAAACTTGGCACCTGTTTGGCAGGGGGAGGCCCCAAGTGCAACCGCTTCGCTGCGGCACTGCACTGTCGGGACACGGGGCCTTGCTTGACCCCCGCCGGACGCGGGGGTAATCGGTTGCCATGACAAAAGCATTCATAACCGGCTGTTCGGGTCATGCATTGACATCCGAAGAAACAGCCTTTTTCAGGTCCGAAGACCCGTGGGGCCTGATCCTGTTTCGCCGGAACATAGATACCCCCGGCCAGGTTCGGGAGTTGGTCAGGGCGTTCCGGGCCTGCGTCGGGCGGCCTGATGCGCCGGTGCTGATTGATCAGGAAGGCGGGCGGGTCCAGCGATTGCTGCCGCCGCACTGGCCCTCTTTCCCGCCGCAAAGGGTGTTCGGCGATCTTTACCGGGAAAACGGGAAGTCTGGTCTGAGGGCTGCATGGCTGGGTGCGCGTCTGATTGCCGACACGCTCACGGATCTGGAAATCACGGTTGATTGCCTGCCGCTGCTTGATGTGGCTGCCGAAGGCATGTCCGATGTGATCGGGGACCGGTCCTTCGGAAATGATCCGGCCATGGTGGCCGAGCTGGGCCGCGCCGTCAGCGATGGTTTGATGGCAGGGGGTGTTCTGCCGGTCATGAAACACGTTCCCGGGCACGGACGGGGAACGGTGGACAGCCACTTGCATTTGCCGAGGGTCGCTGCCAGCCGCCTGGAACTGGAAAAGGCCGACTTTATCCCGTTCAGGAGCCTGTCCGACAGTCCGATGGCGATGACTGCACATATTGTCTTTGAGGCCATTGATCCGGACCGGCCCGCGACCCAGAGCCGGGAGGTGATTGAAACCGTTATCCGGGGCCAGTTGGCGTTCGACGGCCTGTTGATGACGGACGATGTCTCAATGCTTGCTTTGAGCGGATCGATTCGCGAGCGGTCGGAAAGATCCTATGAGGCAGGCTGCGATATCGTGCTTCATTGCAATGGCGAGATGGATCAGATGCGTGAATTGGCACAGGTTTCGCCGGTTCTCCAAGGGAAAACCCTTGAACGCTGCAGGCGGGCCCTTTCTTTCCCTTCGGCCGGACGGCAAGATTCCGATATCGAGGCTCTTTGGGCAGAATTCCGGGATTTGACCGGCTGGACGGCCTGAGCGATGAGCGCCGTCACGGGAATTCGCTGAATGGCAGTACAGGACGACTTCGACTTTCTGGATGCGGCTCAGGCAGAGCGTGCAACGTCGGAGCCGCAGCTGGTCGTCGATGTGGATGGCTTCGAAGGTCCGCTCGACCTGCTGTTGAGCCTCGCTCGGACGCAGAAGGTGGATCTCAAGCGGATTTCGATCCTGCCGCTGGTCGAGCAATACCTGCATTTTGTCACGGAAGCCCGGCGGTTGCGGCTTGAATTGGCTGCAGATTATCTGGTGATGGCGGCGTGGCTTGCCTATCTGAAATCCAAGCTTTTGCTGCCTGAGGAGAAGAACGAGGATGAACCTACCGGTGAAGAACTGGCGGCGGCGCTTGCGTTCAGGCTTCGACGTCTGGAGGCGATGCGGGCTGCCGCAGACAAACTCATGGCGCGCAACCGGCTGGGCCGGGATGTGTTCGCCCGGGGCATGCCGGAAACCGAGTCGATCATCCGCAAGAGCGTCTGGTCGGCAACGACCTACGATCTCTTGTCCGCCTATGCCACGCAGCGCCAGCGCCAATCGGTGACGTCTGTCCGGGTGCGGAAACGCAAGGTCTGGTCCTTGCAGGAGGCGCGCGAACTGCTGGCGCGTCTGGTCGGCGAGATGGCCGAGTGGGCACCGATCACGGTTTTTTTGCAGAAATACCTGCAGGAAGAGGAAAATTGGGCAACCATAGTGGCGAGTACCTTCACCGCAAGTCTGGAAATGGTGCGCGAAGGCGAGATCGAATTGCGGCAGGGCGAACCGTTTTCGCCGGTATACATCCGATCGCGCCGCACCGAACCACCGCCGGAGCCGGCCAATGAGCGTTAAGCCCGATCTGCTTGAAGGTGTTGCCGGCGAAGAGCAGATTGCGCCGGTCGATCGTCTGGCGGTGCGCATGGTCGAGGCCATGTTGTTTGCGTCTGCCGAGCCCCTCAGCCAGCAAGAACTGAAAGATCGCTTGCCGCGCGGAACCCGGGTCGAGGAAGCCTTGCTGGAAGTGCGGCGCCTCTACGCGACGCGGGGGGTCAATCTGGTCAAGGTTGCCGGGAAGTGGTGCTTCCGTACGGCTGAAGACCTGTCTCATCTGATGTCCCGAAGCATGGAAGAGCAGAAGAAGCTCTCCCGTGCGGCGCTTGAAACGCTGTCGATAATCGCCTACCACCAGCCGGTGACCCGTGCAGAAATCGAGGAGATCCGGGGGGTGTCGACCTCCAAAGGCACGCTGGATGTCTTGTTGGAAACCGGCTGGATTCGGATGCGTGGCCGCCGCAGGACGCCGGGCCGCCCGGTGACATACGGCACAACGGACGTGTTTCTGGAGCACTTTGGGCTGGATACGGTAAGGGATTTGCCGGGGCTTGAGGAGTTGAAAGGGGCGGGCCTGCTTGACAGCGCGATCCCGGCGTCCTTCATGGTGCCCACTCCAAATGATGACGACGCTCTTGGTGACGATGAAGATGCGCTCGTTGATGACGACGAAACCAACTCGGAACAAGAACACTGACTACTTCCGCGCAGAAAAATGGATCTCCCCGTTCGGGCGGTGAATGGAATGGCGGCCCGGGCTGGGGCGCGATCGGGACGGCCGGGGCCACGATTGCCGCCGGACTGACATTCGACGGGATCTTTCACGATTATGATGGCGTCGGGTCGATCCAGGGCCTGTCTCTCGAAGTCGCGCCGGGCGAGGTGCTGTGTCTGCTCGGCCATTCCGGCTGTGGCAAGACAACGCTCATGCGGATTGCGGCAGGGATCGAACGCCAGTCGAAGGGGCGGGTGCTGATCAACGGCCGGGAGGTCGCCGGTCCCGGCGCCTTCATGCCCCCGGAAAAACGCGGCGTCGGACTGATGTTCCAGGACTATGCCCTGTTTCCGCATATGAGCAATCTGGACAATGTGATGTTCGGTTTGACGAATATGCCGAAGGCGGAGGCGCGCAACGTCGCTCTGGCCGTTCTCTCCCGGGTCGGTCTGGATGGCTATGCCGAGGACTATCCTCATGCGCTTTCGGGCGGCGAACAACAACGTGTGGCTCTGGCGCGCGCGATTGCACCGCGTCCGGGCATATTGCTGATGGATGAGCCCTTTTCCGGGCTGGACCGAAGGCTTCGGGACACGGTGCGCGAGGAAACCCTCACCATATTGAGGGAAACCCGCGCAACCTGCATCGTTGTGACCCATGACCCGGAAGAGGCCATGCGCATGGGGGACAAGATTGCCCTGATGCGCCGTGGCCGCTTGATCCAGCACGGCACGGCGGATGACCTTTACAACGCGCCCACTGACATTTTTGCCGCTCGCTTTTTTTCCGAATTGAACCATATAGACGGTACAGCGACGTCTGTGGGGGTCGAAACCGCACTCGGAACGTTGCCGTTGAACGGCTTCGCGCCTGGAGACAAGGTTGATGTCTGCATTCGCCCGCAAGGGGTTGTCCTGAACAGGGCGGCCATGTGCGGCGCATCGGGTCGGATCCTGTCGCGCCGGTTCGTGGGCGAGGTCGATCTGATCAGCGTTGCGGTCGACGGTTTGGAAAGGCCTGTGCACGCAAGGGTCCGGGGTGGAAGCGGCTTGCAAGAGGGCATGGATGTAGGGGTTGCCGCAGACCCGCAAAACGTTCTTGTCTTTCACCGCGAGCCTGACACGCCCGCAAGCGGTTGAGATGTGCCGCTAGGTTAGGTCGAATGTCGCAGACCCTGCATGTTGCAGCGGGTACGCCTTTTTTGTAATACAGGATGCAAGAGCCTCACGAGGGCTCACCAACGGGAGTTTGGCGTATGGGAATTAGTTTTTGGCAGATCCTGATCATAGCCGTGATCGTTGTTCTGCTGTTCGGTCGCGGAAAAATCTCCGGGCTGATGGGTGATGTGGCTCAGGGAATCAAGAGCTTCAAGAAGGGAATGGCTGAGGACGATACGCCCAGCACGACCGACACCGCCAAGACAATCGATCATCAGGCGACTGAGTCCGTGAAGGCCGAGGAAACCAAGGACCAGTCCAAGGCCAGCTGATCTGGGTTCCTTGTGTGCGTTCTTAATCGCTGAACCTTGAGACGGCGGACCGTTCATGTTCGATATTGGATGGACCGAACTGCTGGTGGTCGCATGTATCGCGATCATCGTTGTCGGTCCGAAAGACCTTCCCAAGATGTTGCGCAGCCTCGGACAGACGATTGGGCAAATGCGGCGCATGTCGCGCGAGTTCCAGTCGACCTTAAACGAGGCTCTTAGGGAAGCGGAAAAACAGGCGGACATCGCCGATATGAAAAAGCAGGTCGAAGAGGCGGGTAACTTCAACCCTCTTGGCGACCTCAAGAAATCCATTGAGGAAGACTATCGTCCCAAAAGACAGTCCAACGGCGCTGCCACCGCAGAGATGACCGGGCAAAAAGAGACGGCGTCCGGCAATGGTTCCGTGCCGGCTACCGAACCGTCCGATAAGACGGGCCCGAACGAGCCGGTTCAATCGGCGGATAATGCACCAAAGCCTGTTCAAGAAGAAAACAAGGCATGAGCCAGGAAGATATCGACGCCTCGAAAGCGCCCTTGATCGAGCATCTCATCGAGCTGCGCCAGCGGTTGATGTGGTCAATTGCCGCGATCATTGTCATGTTCATCGTTTGCTTCATATTTGCAAACGACATCTTCAACATTCTGATCGTGCCATATGAGCGGGCGGCGGGAGCGACCCGCTCCATCGAGCTGATCTATACGGCTCCACAGGAATATTTTTTCACCCAGTTGAAGCTTGCCTTGTTCGGTGCGCTTTTTCTGGCGTTTCCGGTGGTTGCAAGCCAGATCTACATGTTCGTGGCCCCGGGTCTTTACAAGGAAGAACGGGGCGCTTTTCTGCCGTTTCTGGTGGCGACCCCGATCCTGTTCCTGATCGGCGCGTGTCTTGTCTATTTCCTGGTCATGCCCATGGCCATGAGCTTCTTCCTGTCGATGGAGCAGGAGGGCGGGGCCGGGCAGGCGGCGATTTCCCTGCTGCCAAGGGTGAGTGAATACCTTGGCTTGATCATGATCCTGATCTTTGCATTCGGTCTCGTGTTTCAGCTGCCGGTGGTTCTGACCCTGTTGGGCCGTGCCGGGATCGTTGGGTCCCAGACGCTCAAGCAGAAGCGCAAATATGCGGTCGTTGCCGCCTTTGTCGCGGCTGCAGTTCTCACACCTCCTGATCCGATTTCGCAGATCGGTCTTGCACTGCCCACGCTCCTTCTCTACGAAGTCTCCATCATTTCAGTGAGACTCGTCGAGCGGAAACGGGCCCAGAAGGAAGCCGAAGAAGCGGCTTAGCACCTTCAAAAACCAGTCCCCGGTTCGGCGGTCGATCCCTCAATACGCCGTTCCGGGAACTACCATGTTTGACATCAAGTGGATCAGAGACAACAGCGACGCCTTCGACAAGGCCCTTGCCAAGCGTGGCTTCGAAGCCTCGAGCGCAAAGCTGCTCTCCCTTGACGATGCCCGCCGGCATCATATCACCAGGCTTCAGGAAGCACAGGAGCGCCGGAACGCGGCCTCGAAGGAAATCGGCAAGGCGAAAGCGTCCGGTGATAATGAGGCGGCGCAGAAGCTCATCGATGAAGTTGCCGAGATCAAGTCGTTCATCCAGTCCGGCGAGGAAGAAGAGCGCAAGCTGATTGCCGCACTCGAGGCCGCCATGGCCGGGATCCCGAACCTGCCGTTTGACGATGTGCCGTTGGGAGAGGACGAGAAGGACAACGTCTTTCACCGCGAGCACGGGCAAAAGCCTGCCTTCAGCTTCAACGAAGCGCCCAAGGAGCATTACGAGCTGGGCGAGGCTCTGGGCGGGATGGATTTTGCCGCTGCCGCGAAACTTTCGGGCTCGCGTTTTGTCGTCCTGAAGGGGCAGATCGCCCGTCTGGAGCGCGCGCTTGGCCAGTTCATGATCGACCTGCACACGCAGGAGCACGGCTACACCGAAGTCTCGCCGCCGCTTCTGGTCAATGCCGAGCCGCTGTTCGGGACCGGTCAGCTGCCGAAATTCGAGGAAGACCAGTTCAAGACCACCGACGGGCATTACATGATCCCCACGGCGGAGGTGCCGCTCACCAATCTCGTGGCCGGTGAAATCCTGGGCGAGGACGAGTTGCCGCTGCGGGTGACCGCTTTGACCTATTGTTTCCGGTCGGAAGCGGGGTCTGCCGGACGCGACACGCGCGGCATGTTGCGCCAGCACCAGTTCGAGAAGTGTGAACTCGTCTCGGTCACCACACCGGACAAGTCGCTGGAAGAGCTGGATCGGATGCTCGATTGTGCCGAGAACGTGCTCAAAAAGCTCGGGATTCACTACCGGGTCATGACCCTGTGCACCGGCGATATGGGTTTTGGCGCGCGCAAGACCTATGACATCGAGGCTTGGATTCCGGGGCAAAACACTTATCGTGAAATTTCTTCCTGTTCGGTCTGCGGTGATTTCCAGGCACGGCGCATGAATGCCCGCTACCGGATCGGCGGCGGCAAGCAGCTGGGCCATGTCCACACGCTGAACGGATCCGGGGTGGCTGTCGGGCGCGCCCTGATCGCGGTGATGGAAAATTACCAGAACGGCGACGGCACCGTGACCGTGCCGGACGTTTTGCGGCCCTACATGAACGGTTTGGAGACAATCGGTTGATGCGTATTCTGATCACGAATGACGACGGAATTCACTCTCCGGGGCTTGAGGCCCTGGAGCGCATTGCCAGCGCATTGTCCGACGACATCTGGGTGATTGCCCCTGAAACCGATCAAAGCGGTGTTGCGCATTCCCTCACACTCAGTGAGCCTCTGCGGCTCCGGCAAGTTGGCCGGCAACGATTTGCCGTGCGCGGGACGCCGACCGACTGTGTCATCATGGGGGTCCGGAATGTGCTGCCGGGCATGCCGGATCTTGTTTTGTCCGGCATCAATCGCGGGCAGAACCTGGCCGAGGATGTGACCTATTCGGGTACGGTGGCCGGTGCGATGGAGGGCGCGATCCTCGGGATCCCGTCCATCGCGGTGTCTCAGGCCTGTGACTGGGCAGCCGGTACAGAACCGCCCTACGAGACGGCGGAGGCCCATGCGCCGGCCCTGTTCAAGCGGCTTCTGGAATTTCCCTTGCCGGACTATTCCCTGTTCAACGTGAATTTCCCGGTTTGTACGCCGGAAGAGGTCCGCGGCACGAAAGTCACCGTGCAGGGGCATCACGAGCAAAGCGGTCTGATCATAGATGAGCGCGTCGACCCCCGCGGCATGCCCTATTACTGGCTGGGTTTCCGGGACCGTGGCAAGTCCATCCGCGGCAATTCGGACCTGCAGGCCATCGCGGACCGGTATGTATCGGTCACACCCTTGCGTATCGATCTGACGGCCCATGACCTGATCGACGGGTTGTCCCGGGAGCTGAGTTGAGGAGTGCCAGGCAATGTCGGGACCCGTGACCTCTAACGGAATGTTTGCTGATTTCGAGACCGCGGCCGAGCCGGCTGCCGATGAAATCGAGGCGCGGGCCGGGCTGGTTCTGGCGCTTCGGGGCAGGGGGATCGGGGACCGGACCCTGTTGTCGGCCATTGAGCGGGTACCGAGGCGGTTGTTTCTGTCCGCCCGCTTGCACCGGCTCGCCTATGATGATGCCCAATTGCCGATCGAGTGCGGTCAGGTGGTGTCGGCACCCTCCCAGGTGGCTCGCATTGCGCAGACCCTGCAACTCAAGCCGGACCACAGCGTTCTGGAAATCGGGACAGGGTCGGGTTACCAGGCTGCCGTTCTGGCGCATCTTGCCGGGCGCGTCGAGACGATCGACCGGTACAAAACCCTATGCACGCTGGCAGCCCAGCGGCTTGCGGCACTCAAGCTCGACAATGTCAGCGTCCACCACGAGGACGGATTGCTGGGCCTGAAATCCCGCGCCCCTTTCGACCGGATCATACTGACGGGTGCCGTGACCGAAATCCCGGAAGTCCTTTACAGCCAGCTCGCACCGGCGGGGATGATCATCGCGCCGGTCGGACCGGCTGGAAGTCCGCAGGTTCTCACGCGGGTGCGCAGGACGCCGACGGCGGATGTCGCCGATCAGATCGGAGAAGTCCGGGTGGTGAGTCTGATGCCCGGCCTCGCGCAGGTGCTGTGAAATTGCGGAAATCATCGCGGCCATCCGCATTTCCCCCTGGTTGTTCAGTCTTTGTAAACCTTACTGAACTCTAATCATCGCCAATCTGTTCACTGTCCCGGGTTGAGTGGTGCGATGACCAAGCGGATGCGTATCCTCCGCAGCGATCTTTTGTGCAGGGTTGCTTTCATTTCAATGACCGCAGCTGTTCTGGCTGGCTGCAGCTCCGCTGTCGAGCGGTTCGGCGATGCGCCGGTCTACACTGGCGGCACGGAAAATCAGCGCGACATCCTCGCGGAAAACAATCGTCAGCCGACCTATCAGGAAATCTCAGAAGGCCCGGCCGGAACACCTGCCGGGCTGCCGTCAGGCAGCTCCCAAACGCGCACGGTTTACACCGGTTCCTTGCCGCAACAGTCGGCAACAAGCAACAGCGCGGTGCGGTCGGCCCCCTTGCCGGAGCCGGCCATTGTTCAAGCGGGCGAGCCTGCGGCTCCGGTATCGTCTCGCAAAACCACCACTCACAGCGCGCAGCCGGTTAGGGCGGCAAACAACAATCGCCCCGTTCAGCTCACCTCGGCAGCACCTGCGACACAGTTACCAGCCACACGGTCACCGGCTGATGCTTCCGTGAATTACGGCAATGTCCCGTCGCCGGACAAAAAGCCGGTGCACAGTGCCTCCAGCCGTCAGGTTCGGACCGCCAGCGTTGCGCCTCAGCAATCGGCGCCATCATCTGCGTCACAGCCCGTCGTTGTTGCCTCCCTGCCGCAGCAAAAGCCGGAAGAACAAGTGGTTTCCCGTGTTGTAACCACGTCGAAGGCCGAACCCGCTGTGCCCGCCGCAAATAAGACCGCGGCACCCGGCGCACAAGCTGTGGAGACGGCTGCTGTTTCACCGAAAGCCTCCGGCGCAGACGTCCGGCCGACGGAAGCCATCAAGCGTCCGGTTGGTGTGGCAAATGCTGAGCCGGCGGATGCCGGTGCTCCGCGCTTCAGGTGGCCGGTTCGGGGCCGGGTCATTTCGGACTTCGGTTCAAAACCGGGCGGGGCACGAAACGACGGGGTCAATCTTGCAGTTCCCGAAGGCACGCCGGTCAAGGCGGCAGATGAGGGGACTGTAATCTATTCAGGTAATGAACTGAAGGGTTACGGCAATCTCGTTCTGATCCGTCATGATGAGGGGTGGGTGTCCGCCTACGCGCATAACAGCGAACTGAAAGTGAAGCGCGGCGATGCGGTCCGGCGCGGCGATGTGATTGGTTTGGCAGGACGCACAGGGTCCGTCACCCAGCCACAAGTGCATTTCGAACTGCGTCAGGGCAACAAGCCGGTTGATCCGGTCAAGTATCTTCCGAAGGGTTAGACGGTGACCCACTTGCAGAATTAATGGCCGCCTTCGCCGGAAGGCGGCTTTTTTGTTTTTACGGTGGGGGGGCTGCAGATGGCAACCGGCTCTAGGTTTCCGGCTGCTTGAGGTAAATCAGGATCAGAAGCAAGAGGGCGGAAAATAGAAATGCAGCTTCCGTGCCTGACCATTGGCTGCTTTGCCACATCAGGAACCATTCGCCACCAATGGTCAGAAATCCCGTGAACCAGAGCAATACGCCCAAGGTGAGGCCAAAAGCCGACAGTCCCTTCGCGTTTTCAAATGCTTCTTCTGGTTTCCCGATGTTGCGTGCGAGTTTGAACGCGCCAAAAAGGCAAAGTGCGGCCACGAGGAACTCCGCCACGACAATAGCGGCAAAGGCAACATAATGGAGCGTGGGATTTGTAATTGCGCGCCAGAACAAGGGGGTGTTTGGAAACACGGTGTCCATGGACAAGACGTGCCGAACAAATGGCAAGTTGGCTTGCGGGTCTTGTAGATTGGACAGGCATGTCAGCAGCGCGAACAGACCCGCGCTGCCCACCAGCAGCACTTTGGAAACTTGAAAACACACTATTTTTCCAGACACGCCCTGACCTCCTGACTGGTTGGTCGCAGTGACCTTCAAGCAAGAGATTAAAGGCGCATTCCGTCAGGTTTTCAATATCTTGATCTGATTTTCTCAATTGGAAAATCAGACCTGCCGCGAGTTGGTGTCAGGTTGATTTGTGCTCTGGAACTTGCACCTTGAAACTAGTCCAGCCTTTGTCCCAGCCGTCCGGCGAGGTCCTGAATGAACTGGTAGGCGACGCGCCCTGACCGGCTGCCCCGGGTTGCTGACCACTCCAGAGCGAGGGCCTTGAGGGCCTCATCCTCGATATCGAGCCGGTAATGGGCGGCATAGCCGGCGATCATTTCGAGGTAATCTTCCTGGCTGCATTTGTGGAAGCCGAGCCATAACCCGAACCGGTCGGAGAGCGAGACTTTTTCTTCCACAGCTTCTCCCGGGTTGATTGCAGTCGACCGTTCGTTTTCGATCATGTCGCGCGGAAGCAGGTGACGCCTGTTCGAAGTGGCATAGAAAATGACATTTTCCGGCCGGCCCTCGATCCCGCCTTCAAGCACAGCTTTCAGGGACTTGTAGGACGTGTCGTCTTCGCCAAAACTCAAGTCGTCACAGAAAATGATGAAGCGGAAGGGAGCGGGACGGATCAGATCCATGAGTGCCGGAAGGCTGTCGATGTCCTCCCGATGGATTTCGATCAGTTTCAATAGGGGCGCAGAGCTGTTCTGATTGACCGCGGCATGTGCCGCCTTGACCAGAGAAGACTTGCCCATCCCGCGCGTACCCCAAAGCAGGGCATTGTTGGCCGGCAGGCCCTGGGCAAAGCGTCTTGTGTTGTCGAGTAGCAAATCCCGCACATGTGTCACGGCGCGTAAAAGTGCGATATCGACGCGATTGACTTTCGGAACGGGCTGCAATGCGCCGTCGGCCGGAGCCCAGACAAACGCATCGGCCGCAGCCCAGTCCGGGGCAGGGGCTTTCGCCGGGACCGCACGCGCGATCAACTCGAGCAGCGAATCGAGTTTTGCGTTGAGTTTTTGCAGTTCGCTTTGGTCAGACATATGGCCTTGCATCCCATTGTCAAAACGCCCATGTGTGGGCGGTTCGTTAAGGGGCGAAGAACTATCACGTGATAATGGCATCGAAAACTGCGCGAATGCAGGATCCGGTACGCATGACGCACCCGCGATCCCTTGAAAACGCGCGCGCCACCGTTATAGTCCGCGCCACAGAAAAACGGCCCGACGTCGCGCCCATAGGGTGGAGACGCGATGGGGCATTCTAGGAGAGTTTAATGTTCATCACACCCGCCTACGCACAGGACGCTCTTGCCGGGGCACCATCCATGCTGGTGCAGATCCTGCCGTTCGTGCTGATCTTTGCGATCATGTATTTCCTGATTATTCGTCCGCAACGCCAACGGATGAAAAAACATCAGGAAATGGTTGCCAATTTACGCCGCGGCGATACGGTCGTCACCAGCGGCGGCCTCATCGGCAAGGTGGCCAAGGTCGTTGACGACGGCGAGATCCAGATCGAGCTGACCGAGGGTGTTAAGGTCCGCATTGTGCGGTCGATGGTTCAGGAAGTCCGTACCAAGTCGGAGCCGGCCAAAGAAGGCGCTTGATCATACGCACTTTGGAATGACCTTTGCCGGGCCAGCAGGATTCTCTCGGATCAGGCCCGGCACACAAGCACAGGCTTACCGTCATGCTCTATTTTGCTCGCTGGAAGATCGCGCTGATCGCTCTGGTGATTTTTGCAGGGTTCATCACGACCCTGCCGAACTTTTTTTCTGCCAAAACGCTTGAAAGCTGGCCAGACTTCCTGCCGAAAAAGCAATTGGTGCTGGGCCTGGACCTGCAAGGCGGTGCCTACCTGCTTTATCAGGTGGATGAGCAGGACTATGTCCAAAAACGCCTGCAGGCACTTGTCGGGGAAATACGGACCGCGCTGCGCGAAAATCCCCGTATCGGCTATACGGGGCTTGGCGTTCAAAATGACGGTGCACAGGTGCGCATCCGCGACCTCAGCCGGTTGAATGAAGCCGAAGAGCGGCTTGAACCCTTGCGCAATCCCCTGGCATCGTCCCTGTTTGGCGGGCAGCCCGTGGACGAGTTCAATATTTCGGTCTCAGATGACGGTCTCGTCCGGTTTACCTATTCAGAAGCCGGGCTGAGAGACCGGATGCAATCGATTGTGCAGCAATCGATTGAGGTGATCCGCCGTCGTGTCGACGAACTGGGGACGACCGAGCCCAGCATTCAACGTCAGGGCACAGATCGCATTCTGGTGGAAGCGCCGGGCGAAGACGATCCGGAACGGCTCAAGGATCTCGTGGGCCAGACGGCTCAGCTGACCTTCCATCTGGTTGACACCTCCATGTCGGCTGAACAGGCGCTCCAGAGCCGCCCTCCAGCAGGCACCATGATCCGCTATTCGATTGATGACCCGCCAATCCCCTACCTGCTTGATGAAACACCGCTTCTGAGTGGTGAGGATCTTGTCGATGCGCAGGTAAGCTTTGACCAGCGCACCAACGAGCCTGTGGTGAACTTCCGGTTCAACACCTCGGGTGCACGCAAGTTTGCCACGGTGACCCAGCAGAATGTTGGGCGTCCGTTTGCGATCGTTCTCGACAATGAGGTGATCTCCGCACCGGTGATCCGTGAACCCATTACAGGCGGTTCGGGTCAGATTTCCGGGAGTTTCACGGTTCAGGGCGCAAATGATCTTGCTGTTCTTTTGCGGGCAGGTGCATTGCCTGCAAAGCTGACCGTGATCGAGGAGCGCTCGATCGGTCCGGGTCTTGGTGCCGACTCTATTGCAGCCGGGGAAATTGCCTCGCTCATTGGCGGTGCCGCGGTGATCATCTTCATGATCCTCGCCTATGGCCGGTTCGGGGTTATCGCCGATCTGGCACTTGTCGCGAACATCTTGCTGATTTTTGGCGCGCTGACCACATTGCAGGCAACACTGACCCTTCCGGGCATTGCCGGGATCGTATTGACGATCGGCATGGCGGTTGATGCCAACGTGCTGATCTTTGAGCGTATCCGGGAAGAAGCAAGAGCGGGACGATCTGCGATTACCGCAATTGACGCTGGCTACAAGCGTGCGCTGGGGACCATCCTTGACGCGAATGTTACCACCTTGATTGCAGCCGTCATCCTGTTCCAGCTCGGTTCTGGACCGGTCCGCGGATTTGCGGTCACACTCGCCATCGGGATTTTCACGACAGTGTTCTCTGCATTCACTTTCAGCCGGTTGCTGGTTGCCCTTTGGGTACGTGCCCGCAGGCCTTCCAAGCTGCCAATCTAAGACGGGAGAAGACTTGTGGCATTGATGAGACTTATTCCCGACCACACGAACTATCGCTTCATGTGGCTGCGCAAGGTGAGCTTTCCGATCTCGTTGGTCATCGCGATTGCATCGGTTGTCCTGTTTTTCAGCATCGGGCTGAACTACGGCATCGACTTCAAGGGCGGGACAGTGATCGAACTGAAAACGCCAGGACCGGCAGACATTGCCGGGATACGCTCGGAAATGAACCAGTTGAACCTGGGCGATGTTCAGGTTCAGCAGTTTGGCGGAGACGACGAGGTTCTGGTCCGGATCGAGGAGCAGCCTGGAGGCGAATTGGCCCAGCAGGCGGTGGTCGGCAAGATCCGGGCCCTGTTTGAAAAGGACAATTACACGTTCCGCCGGATCGAGGTGGTCGGACCACGGGTTTCGGGGGAATTGGCCCGAGCCGGGTTGATCGCGGTCGGTGCGTCGCTGTTTGCGATCCTGATCTATATCTGGTTCCGGTTCGAATGGCAGTTCGCTGTGGGCGCGATTATCACGACCGCCAACGACGTCTTGGTCACGATCGGTTTGTTTGTGCTTCTGAGGCTTGATTTTTCCTTGTCGAGTATCGCGGCAGTCCTGACCATCATCGGCTACTCTTTGAACGACACAGTGGTCGTTTATGACCGGATCCGCGAAAATCTGCGCAAATACAAGAAAATGGACTTGCCCGAAGTTCTGGATTTGTCGATCAACCAGACATTGTCGCGGACGGTCCTGACTTCGGTCACCACGCTTCTGGCGCTCTTGTCGCTCTACATTTTCGGCGGCGAAGTGATCCAGTCCTTCACCTTGGCGATGATCTTCGGGGTTCTGATCGGCACCTATTCGTCGATTTTCCTCGCAGCTCCGCTGCTGATCCTGTTGAAGTTGCGTAGCGACGGATCGGGAGGCACCGAGAAGGAAGGAACCGCCAAGGCGAAACCGGCCAAGACCGGGAGCGCTTGAGGATATCTTGATGGAAATTCGTGACGCGCATTTTCCCGGACGCGCACCCGTCGACGCCTATGGCGGCGGCGGGTTCCGCTTTGCTGAGATGTCCCACCGGGGCTCGATCCTGTGCTTGCCAAGCGGCATCTATGGCTGGGATGTTTCAGCTCCGGAGAACCTGTCTGTGGCGGCCCTTGAAAAGGTTCTGGCAGAAGCCGGGGATATCGAGGTTTTACTGATCGGAACCGGGCAGGACCTGCGTCCTCTGCCGCCCGAGATCCGCGAGGCCTTTCGCGAGGCCGGGGTTTTGGCGGATCCTATGTCGACAGGGGCGGCGGTCAGGACGTTGAACGTTCTGTTGTCCGAGGACCGGGCCGTCGCTGCGGCGCTTGTCGCAGTTGACTGATCAGATCTTTCCGGGCCCGCTTGGCGAGCTGGCCCGGAAGAAGGGGGCAGCCAAACCAGATGACTTCAAATTATGACCATGCAGCCGAGAGTGTGCGGGTCCATGACTGGGACCGCTATCTCTCGGTTCTGTTTGCCCATGAAAGGCATCGGCCGGGTCTTTTCGCGCTATATGCCTTCAATGCCGAAATTGCCCGGGTTCGGGATCAGATCAGCAATCCGATGCCTGGTGAAATTCGGCTGCAGTGGTGGCGTGACCTGATCGAGGGGCAGGCACATGGCGATGCGGGAGGTAATCCTATGGCTGCGGCCTTCATGGAAACAGTCACGAAATACGATCTGCCAAGGCACTCGCTGACGGCCCTCATTGATGCGCGGGTCTTTGATCTTTACGACGACCCGATGCCGAGTTTGAACGACTTGGAAGGCTACGCTGGTGAAACGGCGTCGGCGATCTTCCAGCTTGCGGGGCTTATCCTGAACGATGGTGCGGACCCAAAATCCGCAGAGGCGGCAGGCCATGCGGGAGTCGTTTATGCGATTGCCGGTCTCATGCGGGGCCTGCCGCAACACGCCGCGCGCAGGCAGATGTATTTGCCAGCCGACGTGCTCGCGCGGCACAATGTGGATGCCGAGAAGGTGTTTGCCGGTGAAACAACGCCCGAATTGCGCGGGGCCCTGGGTGAAATGGCCGGGCATGCGCGCCATCACCTGAAGCGCGTCGGGCAATTTGCGAAGGATCTGCCCGTGGCTCTCGCACCGGCCTATTTGCCTCTTGCACTGACAGAGCGCTATTTGGGCAAGCTGGAGAAGGTGGACCGGGACCCGATCAAGGAGCCTGTCGAGATATCTAGGTTGCGGCGTCAGTGGACCGTGTGGCGCGCATCGCGAAAGCCGTTTTCCGGTTTCTGAGGGCAAAAATGCGTTTGCGGACTTTTCATGAAGTCGTAAAAAAACCGCGCGGCCTGTTCCGCGCGGTTTTTAATTATTCGGCCGCCATGCGAGGTTCCAGCGGAGAAATCCAGTGCTCGAAGTCGGCTTTGGCCCTTTGGGTCATGACCAGTTTCTTGGCGCGGGTCTTGTCCTTGCCCTTCAGGCGTTTGCCGGTCTCGTCGGTCTTCGGGGCTTCAACAGGCGGGAACAAGCCGAAATTGACATTCATCGGCTGGAACGAGCGGGGTTTTCCGGCGTCTTCATCGCGCGCGATATGGCCGCCGGTGATATGGGCGAGCAGAGCGCCCATGGCGGTTGTGTCAGGTGGCGGAGCCACATCCTGCCCCAGCCGCTCCTGCACGGCGAAAATCCCGGCCATGCAGCCGACACTGGCGGATTCGACATAGCCTTCGCACCCCGTGATCTGACCGGCAAACCGCAGACGCGGTTCAGCCTTCAGGCGGAGGCGGCCGTCCAGCACCTTGGGACTGTTCAGGAATGTGTTGCGGTGCAAGCCGCCAAGACGGGCGAATTGGGCATTTTCAAGTCCCGGGATCATCTTGAAGATTTCGGCCTGGATGCCGTATTTCAGCTTGGTCTGAAACCCGACCATATTGTAGAGCGTGCCGAGCGCGTTGTCCTGGCGCAGCTGAACGACGGCATAAGCCTTGACCTCCGGATTGTGGGCATTGGTCAAACCCATCGGCTTCATCGGGCCATGACGGAGGGTTTCCCGGCCCCGCGACGCCATCACCTCGATCGGAAGGCAACCGTCGAAATAGGGGGTGTTGGCCTCCCATTCCTTGAAGTCGGCCGTCTCGCCCGCAAGCAGCGCATCGATGAAGGCTTCGTACTGGTCCTTGTCCATCGGACAATTGAGATAGTCCTTGCCGGTTCCGCCCGGCCCAACCTTGTCATAGCGGGACTGGAACCAGGCCTTGTCGAGATCAATGCTGTCGAAATGGATGATTGGGGCAATCGCATCGAAAAACGCAAGCGCATCCTCGCCGCTTTTGTCGAGAACAGCCTGTGACAATGCCGGGGAGGTCAGGGGGCCGGTGGCAATGATCACCTCCTGCCAGTCCGAAGGCGGCAGACCGGCGATTTCCGCGCGCTCGATTGTCACCAGCGGGTGGTTTTCGAGCGCCTTTGTCACCGCGTCGGAGAAGCCGTCCCGATCGACGGCCAGGGCGCTGCCCGCAGGTACCTGATTGGCATCGCCGCATTGCATGATCAATGAACCGGCGCGGCGCAATTCATGATGCAGAAGGCCAACCGCATTTTGCTCGGAATCGTCGGAGCGGAAGGAGTTCGAGCACACCAGTTCGGCGAGGCCTTCCGTCTGATGGGCTTCGGTCTTGCGGGCAGGGCGCATTTCATGAAGCACCACCGGAATACCGCGCTGCGCGATTTGCCAGGCAGCTTCCGAACCGGCGAGACCGCCTCCTATCACATGAATTGGCGTCATGGGTTTTCCTCAACCTGGGTTGATTGTTTGTGATTGGCGCTGCGTGTGCAGGAGGGTCTGCATCGCGCGCTGACAGTCCCGGCAGAATTGCAATAGCACTGCCGGTCTATTTGAAGCAGACAGATACAGTTTTCCGCCGGTTCCGGCAATGAGCGGCTTATGTTTTTTGCTGGGAGAAGGCCCTCAGAAACGATAGGCTTGTGAACGGCTATCGGTCCCTTGAAAGGGCGGAAACGACATGTGTGCATTCCTGTTCCATTTGCCCAACTGCATGGCCGTCTCTGTACTAGTAAGCTTGTCGGCCTGTGCAGCGCAATCCGGTGGCAACGCCCTCTCGTGGTACGGCAATCATGACGGCATCGCGCCGCGCGCGGAACGGATTTACATCTGTCACGGATTTGGATGTGCCTACAAAACACCGGTTTCGTACACTGGAAGCGATCTCCGCCGATTGCGATCAATTCTCTCGAGCGGGCGCGGCTCCGCCCAGGCAGAGCGTCGCGCAATTTCAAGAGCCGTGCAATGGCAGGAAAGACGGGTTGCGAGCGCCGCAGGATCATCTTCGGACATCGGCGGCTTAGACCTTCATAATGCGGGTACACGAGGCCAAATGGATTGTATTGACGAGGCCACCAACACGACATCGCTTTTGCTTCTCGCGCAGCGTCACGGGTTTCTGCGCCACCACACCGTATCCTCTCCCGTTGCGCGCGGCTTTTTCCTCGATGGCAGATACCCGCATGCAACCGCAACGGTCCGGGACAAGCGGTCAGGTGTGGTCTTCGCTGTTGACTCTTGGCCGCGTGCCAATGGTGAGCCGCCGGTGATTGCCGATCTGAGCATCTGGTTCAGCCGCCGCGCCCCCTGAATGGGGGCTTTTCGTCGCGGGCGCGTCCTTTGGCCGGTAGTAGGTCGCGAAAATGAAATCCCAGATCGGTGTCGTCACTCCATAGTTCCGGGTCGGATCAGCATAGTGATGCAACATGTGATGCCGCATCAGATAGCGCCCAACCGGGTTGTCCATCTTGCACTTGTGGGTGCTGAAATGGACGGCTTCATACAAAAAGTATCCAAGCCCGGTTCCAAGTGCATAGGAGCCCGCATGCGGCCAGGGGATGAGCACAGACAAGGCGAATGCAAATACGATACACATCGACAAGGGTTTGAGCGGCCTTTCGATAATTGCGATGTCCGGCGCTTCGGGTTTTCTGTGATGCGTCCGATGTGGAATGGACCTTTCCACGACCTTGTCCCATTTCGGAATTAAGGGGTCACGATGCATCAGCCAGCGGTGAATGGCATATTCGGCAAATGTCCAGCTGAGCAGGCCCGAAGCAACGAGACCGGTGACCGACAAATGATGCAGTTCGCCTATGACTATAGCGGCAGGAAGAAAAATGGCGGCTGATGCGCCCCAATAGGCTACCATGAAAGGGAAGCGCCCGTCCCGGGCGGCTTCTGTGATCAGGCCGTTTTTGCGGGGGATACGCGTCTAAAACTGAGTTGGTTTGCCGGTCACCAGACGATCTGCTCCACTCGTGCCATGTGATCTACCAAGGCTGCCGTAGCGGAAGTTTGTCAAGGCTATGGAGCGAATTAACTGTTTGACCGGAAGGTGGAACGTATTGTTTGGCGTCAAGCCTGATGACGCCACTTAAAAAAACGCCCGCCGGAGGGAGGGCCGGCGGGTGTTGGTTCAGGCAGCGTTCGCACGCAAGCTCTGATGCACGCAAACCAAGAGATGGTTGCGGCGCGGAGTACTGTACTAGCGAATGGAAGCGCGCGCGTATCTGTCGATGTCGACGCGGGAAATCCCGAGATCGGTCAATTCCCGGTCACTCAGGGAAGACAGCTCGTCATAGGTTGTCCGGTAACGCTTCCAGTTCTTGTATTTGCGAAGGACCGTATCGATCATGGTGGCCTCACTCTCTCTTTTGTTTTGTTGCCGGATCTGGCGCCTTGTCTCGGCGCGTTGTCCTGCTCATCAAGTGTTGGCACACATCTAATGCTGCGCTGCAACTTGAGCTAGGGGGGGAGCTGCAATCCAGATCTGCCAAAAATGCAGGTCAATACCGTGAACCATGTTCCCGCCCGAAAGCGTCAAGCAACAAAGGCTTGGCGACTCAAGGGGGGGGCGTCCGGACGCAGGCCCCATGGTTCATGCGTCAAACATTTCTATTGTGATGTGTCTTGAAATCGGGCCGCTTCAGAAAAACGATCGCCCGCCAGTGGGAGGAGGAACTGGCGGGCGTCGTTTTGACGTGGCGAGGTTGGGAGGAGGATACCCCGCCGGGTCGCACGCTCTAGTCGGTCTGGGAGGAGGTGACCTTTCAAGCGCGAACTGAAAATATCATAGCTCAAACTTTCCGTTTACGTAAGCGGAAAGTTTCGCTCTTGTTGAGGATTGATATAGTTTACCGTCCTAAATTATAGAAGCGCGATCTGCGCATGTCAGTCATGCGAAGGATGCATTGCACAAGGAAAGCTCTGCAAAATCAGCGCGACTGTTAAAAAAGACCGGAAATTCGGTCTTTTTTTGCCTGTGCGGCGCAGCATACCGATTACTCGGCGGCGGTTTGCGGCCTGTGTGGGCGGCGTTCCAGCAGTTCCTTCAGGAAGTGCCCTGTATAACTTTGTCGCACTTCGGCCACGTCTTCGGGCCGGCCGGTGGCCACAATCGTTCCGCCGCCGTCACCTCCCTCCGGCCCCAGATCAATGATCCAGTCGGCCGTCTTGATGACCTCGAGGTTATGTTCGATCACCAGCACCGTGTTGCCCTGCTCAACCAGCTCGTGCAGCACTTCCAGAAGCTTGGCGACATCGTGAAAATGCAGCCCGGTGGTCGGTTCATCCAGGATATAGAGCGTCCGTCCGGTCGAGCGTCTGGACAGTTCCTTGGCCAGCTTGACCCGCTGGGCTTCGCCGCCTGACAGGGTGGTGGCCTGCTGGCCGACCTTGATATAGCCGAGCCCGACCCTTGCAAGGGTTTCCATCTTGTCGCGCACCGCCGGAACAGCGGAAAAGAAACCGGCGGCTTCTTCAACCGTCATGTCCAGAATATCTGCAATCGACTTGCCCTTGAACTGGACCTCGAGCGTTTCCCGATTATAGCGTTTGCCCTTGCAGACATCGCAGGTCACATAGATGTCCGGCAGGAAGTGCATTTCGATCTTGATGACGCCGTCGCCCTGGCAGGCTTCGCAGCGACCGCCCTTGACGTTAAAGGAAAACCGTCCGGGCGCATAACCGCGCGCCTTGGCCTCCGGCATTCCGGCAAACCATTCGCGAATGGGCGTGAAGGCGCCGGTATAGGTGGCCGGGTTTGACCGCGGCGTGCGCCCGATGGGCGACTGATCGATGTCGATCACCTTGTCGAGCGTTTCGAGGCCGTCAATCCGGTCATGGGGGGCCGGGTTGTCGCGGGCTCCATTGAGCCGTCGTGCGGCCGCCTTGTACAGGGTGTCGATCAGGAAGGTCGACTTGCCGCCGCCGGACACCCCGGTCACGCAGGTGAAAGTGCCCAGCGGAACGTCGACCGAAACATCCTTGAGATTGTTTCCCCTCGCGCCGACGACCGAGATTTTCTTCTTCTTGTTGATTTTCCTGCGCTCGGGCGGCATCGGGATCATGCGCGTGCCCGACAGATACTGCCCTGTCAGCGATTTCGGATTTGCCATGATGTCATTTGGTGTGCCACTGGCAACCACCTCGCCGCCATGGACGCCCGCTCCGGGGCCCACATCGACCACATAGTCAGCGGTCAGGACGGCATCTTCGTCATGCTCGACGACGATCACCGTGTTGCCGAGGTCTCGCAGATGCTTGAGCGTGTCGAGCAGGCGGGCGTTGTCGCGCTGGTGCAGGCCGATCGAAGGCTCGTCCAGTACATAAAGCACTCCGGTCAGGCCGGAGCCGATCTGGGAAGCGAGCCGTATCCGCTGGCTTTCTCCGCCAGACAGCGTGCCCGACGAGCGGGACAGGGTCAGGTATTCGAGGCCGACATCGTTGAGGAATTTGAGCCGCTCGCGAATTTCCTTAAGGATCCTGCCAGCGATTTCCTGCTGTTTCGGTGTCAGTTGATCGGGGAGGGCGTTGAACCAGTCACCTGCCTCGCGTATCGAGAGCTGGGTTGCATGTCCGATATGGCGCCCGGCGATCTTGACTGCGAGGGCCTCGGGCTTCAGGCGATATCCGTTACAGGCCGGGCAGGCGTGATCGGATTGAAAACGCGACAGTTCCTCGCGCACCCAGGCTGATTCGGTCTCGCGCCAGCGGCGCTCGATATTGCCGATGACGCCTTCAAAAGTCTTGTCGGTGCGGTAACTGCGTACGCCGTCATCATAGACAAACTCGACCGTCTCCTTGCCCGTTCCGTTCAAAACAGCGTTCTGGAATGCCTTGGGCAAGTCCTTCCAGGCGGTTGCCATAGAAGCGTCGAAGTGGCGGCAAAGGGCCTCCAGCGTCTGGGTATAATAAGGCGAGGTCGAGCCGGTCTTGGCCCAGGGCAGGATCGCGCCTTCGCGCAGGGACAGGGTGTGGTCCGGGACAACCAGATCAGCCTCGAAGGCAAGAGTGGTGCCCAGACCATCACATGTCGGGCATGCTCCGAACGGATTGTTGAAAGAAAATAGCCGGGGTTCTATTTCAGGGATCGTGAAGCCGGAGACCGGACAGGCAAATTTCTCGGAAAAGACCAGCCGTTCGGGAGCGCCCTTGTCGTCGGCGCGGTCCGCGAACTCGGCAATGGCTATGCCGTCGGCAAGTTGCAGGGCGGTCTCGAAGGAATCTGCCAGCCGGCCAGCAATATCATCCCGCACAACGATCCGGTCGACCACCACGTCAATGTCGTGCTTGAATTTCTTGTCGAGCGCCGGGGCATCGGCGATCTCGTGGAAGGCGCCGTCTATCTTGACACGCTGAAAGCCCTTCTTCATCAGCTCGGCCAGTTCCTTGCGGTACTCGCCCTTGCGGCCGCGCACGATCGGCGCGAGCAGGTAAAGCCGCGTGCCTTCCTCCAGATCCATCACCCGGTCGACCATCTGGCTCACCGTCTGGCTTTCGATCGGCAAACCGGTGGCAGGGGAATAGGGAACCCCGACACGCGCAAACAAAAGGCGCATGTAGTCATAGATTTCGGTGACGGTGCCGACCGTGGAACGCGGGTTGCGCGACGTTGTCTTCTGTTCGATCGAGATTGCCGGGGACAGACCGTCGATCTGGTCGACATCCGGCTTCTGCATCATTTCCAGAAACTGGCGCGCGTAGGCAGACAGGCTTTCGACATAGCGGCGCTGGCCCTCGGCATAGATCGTGTCGAATGCAAGGGATGACTTGCCCGAGCCGGACAGGCCCGTCATGACGATCAGCTTGTCGCGCGGCAGGTCGAGATCGACCCCCTTGAGGTTGTGCTCCCGGGCGCCGCGAACGGAAATGGTGCGTGTCGGATCGGTCTGAAGGCCCGGGGCCTGGGTCTTGGCTTTTTGCGCCATGTGTCTGGTGTGCCTCTGGGTCGCACGGAGCCAGATATCGCCGTGCCAAGTGGGACTGTCGGTGTTGATGCTGTCCGACGGAACGGACACCGCGGATATAGCACCTTTCGGCCGAGGTTCCAGCCGTGCCGTGACTGTCAGTCTTCGCGAGCTATTCCGCAGGCTCCCAGCATAGAAACCGAAAAGGTACAAAACAAGAACAAATTTGTGGCAATAGGTGCAGCGCCGGATTACTGTTTACGTCCGAACCTCTCGGCAATGGAAATCGGGCAACTGCGCAGGGAGCGGCCACGCTTTTCATCCGGGCGAAAAACACGGACTGGGATGATTTTGGGGCGTGACTGCCAGCCGGTTTGTGGAAAAGCGCGGCGGATGGGGGAAATACGGCGCCCGGCAGTGAATGACAGGATATGGTCTGGTACCGAATGACAGCCTTTGGCGGAAGAGGTCTGGAAGCCTGCAGGCAAGGCTGATACAGCCGCTCTCGGCAGGACAGGAAACCGGCAAGCCACAGCGGATCACGGCTTGAGTGGGTGCTTGAGCAATCAGATTAAGGAAGGAACGACAATGGCGGGCAGCGTCAATAAAGTCATTTTGGTTGGCAATCTCGGAGCGGATCCCGAAATCCGCCGGACTCAGGACGGCCGCCCGATCGCCAATTTGAGGATTGCCACCTCGGAAACCTGGCGCGACCGCAACAGCGGCGAGCGGCGCGAGAAAACCGAATGGCACCGGGTGGTCATCTTTAATGAGGGCCTTTGCAAGGTCGCTGAAAATTATCTGCGCAAGGGCTCCAAGGTTTACCTCGAGGGCCAGCTGCAAACACGCAAGTGGCAGGATCAGTCCGGTCAGGACCGC
>NZ_SMMF01000320.1:0-584 GCF_009711355.1 Roseibium sp. RKSG952
GGCGTATGGGTTCTGATCAAATGGACTTGGTATAATGCTCAAATTAGCGGGAAATGCGAAGTTTACGATCATGCGAAAGTCTTTGACCTCGCGGAGGTGACAGGTGACGCACGTGTCCTCGGAGACGCACAAATCTATGAACAAGCTAAGATTGCAGGCAGTGCATGGGTTTTCCTGAACGCTAAAGTCTATGGAAATGCTCAGGTTTCTGGATTTGCGCGCATATACGGCGCTGCTGAGGTTTTCGGTGATGCCCAGATCACCGGGCACAGCAATATCTCCGGGACAGCAAAAATCGGACGACGCAATCCATTTCCACTCAAAGTGCAAAACAAGCTTTTAGCGCAAAAAGAGCCTGCCAGGCACTTAAATAACCTGCCAACGACCGGGAACGGCATTTCTACTCTCCCCTTAAAAGGAAAACAAAATATGGTCCGGTTGTTCTACATCGGCATTGGATACGCCTTGGGCAACTCCGTCAGCTACTCGGAACTTGCCCCTTATGCCCAGTTGGCTCTGACAGCAATGACTGAATTTCTTCAGAGATAGGGGCAAGAACAAGATTTGTAAAAAATCCTGCGCTA
>NZ_SMMF01000176.1:0-332 GCF_009711355.1 Roseibium sp. RKSG952
AAATGTGCGAAAAATTTTATACGTTATCGCTTCAGGGCCCTTTAAGAAAGTACCGTACCATCAGTACCGCGCAGGTCGCGAAAGCCATGGCTGAAAGCGCCAGGCAGGACTCCCCGCCGGTCTGCATTTTCGAAAGCGACGAGATCCAGTGTTTCTAGCGAGAGGCTACCTTATTATCGAATTGATGGGTCAGCCGTCAAAATGCGAATTCTAATGGTTCGGAGCACAAAAACAGGCGATCTGTTCTGAATGACCAGGTTTGGTATGTTGCATCGCAGTGCCCAAGAGTACCGCGCATGACCGCTTTGGTGAAGGTTTTTCGATGCGGGCCG
>NZ_SMMF01000504.1:0-1424 GCF_009711355.1 Roseibium sp. RKSG952
GACGGCTTGCGCTTCGCTAAAATCCCCGCCATGAGGGGCGGGGAAGACGTTAAGAGCCTGTTTAGGAACTCGGCGCTGTCGGTGTAGCTCGTGAAGCCCATGATGCGGGCGGCGCGCTTGACGCACCGCCTATCCATTGGATGAAACCTGCTTTCGCCATAGTCGGTGGCTGCATACATCTCGCCGACGAACCTATCCATCATAGTCTCCCGGCTCATGAGCACCACCTGTTGACCGGAGCCGGGACCGAGTCCCAATGCGCCTCGTGCACATCGACGAAGAGAGAATTCACGGCGGAGAGATCGACCTGCTCGGGTCCGGCATAGGTTTCGATGACGTTTTTGATCGCAGATTCCGCCTCCTCGACCATGTTGGAGATTTCGGCGAGCGAGTACAAGCCGAGCCTGACATCGGTAAGCCATTTCCGATCTGAATCCTTCAAGGGTACGGGCATGACACCTGTCTCAAGCAAGGCGCGGCCCTGAATTCCGAGACGCAGGGCGTGCATGGCCGACTTTGGGTGATATCCGAGATCGTCGTCTCGAGGCATTTCGCGCAGGACCTTGCCCATAAACCCACGAAAACTACGCCCGGCCCTTCGGGTCGTGAACAGATCTCGGTTCTGAACCATGAGTTCACCCGCCTCAGTTTTTGACAGGTACTCCGGGAGCCACAACAGGAGAAGCATGGTCGGATTCCCGCCGGCGCAGAGGCGCAGGAATTTGCGAGCAGAATGATAGGTGAGATCCAGATCGCCCGTTCGGCTCGGGGAGTTGTGGTTCCCGACGGACCGATAGACGTGGTGGTCGAACGTCGACAAGCCGAGAGCTTGCGGCTTCGGTTCAACGTAGATGCCGAGTTCGTCCCGATCCCCCTTCCCGGGGATATTGGTCCCGTGAGCCTCGGAGCCGATCAATCCGCGCAAAACCTCGTTCTCGCGCGCAATGGCCAGCTTGAGGTCGTCCTTCAATAAATCTCCGTGCGACTGCAATTTGATGCTTCTCATAAGTTCTCTCTTTTCTCGGCAAGAGTACTAACCGAATCCCAAAAGTCAACTACACTCGGAGAGGCGAATTCTTGTGGTTTAGGTCAACGCTGTTTAAAAAGACCCGCCTGGAATGACCGGGCGGGGTCTCGATGGTTTGTCGGCGGCCCACTTTGCGGAGAGTTTACGTCGGAGCTGTGGAAAATTATTGACTTGAGGTACTCAAGTATTTAAGGATTTGTACTACGGAGCCGCCAGCAGCTTCGGCAATCCCCGACCGGTAACGGTTTTGCTAAAGGCTGGCTTGTTTTTTTCAAGACTTTTGAGCAACCTTTGTCATGGATCGCTTCAGTAAGTGGGGACAGACAGCAAGCATTTTATGGACGGGGGATGTGGATGCCTATTTCGCTTATTAACGTCTTCCCCGCCCTGAAGGACG
>NZ_SMMF01000306.1:0-548 GCF_009711355.1 Roseibium sp. RKSG952
GAGCTTGTCGAGGAACCACAGGCTCTCCTGTTGCCACGACAGCGGGATCGGTCTGGAACGATCCACAGGTGTCAAGGGAACCGGGGCCGATCGGGCGCAGCCTTCGAGTGCTGTGGCCAATTTCCGGACAGTCGGGGTCTCGAACACCTGCCGTAGCGACACCTCATGCCCACTCTTTTCCTGAAGCCGCCCGGTGAGCCGGGCCACCTGAAGCGAATTGCCGCCTTCCTCAAAAAAATCCGTGTCCCGGTCCACCCGCTCCCGCTCCAAAACCTCGGCGAAGCACCCAGCCACCAGTTCTTCCAGCGCACCTTGCGGTGCCTCACCAAGTGTCTTCCGGGACGCCCCGGTAACACGCAGCACGGCAGCTTCGTCGAGAGCTCCGGCATCGGCAATAGCGATCGCCAGACACGCCGCCAGATCCGGGAATGCGCTCACAAGTCTGTGACGCACCCGGGCAGTCAACAGATTGCCTCGGGCTTGCAATGGCGTGCTTTCCACCTGCTTGCGGGCGAGCTGGTCCAGATCGATCAGATAGGTGAGATGTG
>NZ_SMMF01000257.1:0-442 GCF_009711355.1 Roseibium sp. RKSG952
TCGGAGTTTGGTTAGGATCAGTAAGCCTGTGGGGCCCCATTACCCATCCAGTGCTCTACCCCCCGGGGTATTCGGATGACGCTCTACCTAAATAGATTTCGCAGAGAACCAGCTATCTCCGAGTTTGATTGGCCTTTCACCCCTAGGCACAGCTCATCCCGATCTTTTTCAACAGATGTGGGTTCGGTCCTCCAGTAAGTGTTACCTTACCTTCAACCTGGCCATGCCTAGATCACTCGGTTTCGGGTCTGATCCCACGAACTCATACGCCCTATTAAGACTCGCTTTCGCTACGCCTACACCTAACGGCTTAAGCTTGCTCGTGAGACCAAGTCGATGACCCATTATACAAAAGGTACGCCGTCAGCTCGCAAGGAGCCTCCGACTGATTGTAGGCGTTCGGTTTCAGGTACTGTTTCACTCCCCTCGTCGGGGTGCTTTT
>NZ_SMMF01000526.1:0-1581 GCF_009711355.1 Roseibium sp. RKSG952
CACACACTCAGCTTCGGTTCGACAGGGCCTGAAACATGATTGCGCCAAAGAGCGAAGGTTAAATACGAGCCACGTTCAAATGGACTTGGTAGCGGCCTGATGAAGGTAAGATAATCCTTCCCGGAGAACCCCTTCCGAGGTGGTGAGCGGGGGCAAGATCTTCAGTACTTCATCATGAGGTCCTGCGGTTTCAATAATCAAGCCAAGTTCGAAAGCGTTCCTGCATATATTGTCAGCCAATTTTTGACTGCCGACATCAATTCCCTGCATCATGCCCAGGCCCTTAAGCCGACTATGCGGTAGTATCTCGGAGAGTACTCTCAAAGAATCCGTTACAATCTTGGTACTATCAGTGGTTTTGATAGCCAACTCATTCGATTCCCAAAAATTTTCCAACATGACATGTCCAGTCAGAAAGGCATGAGAATTTCCACGAAAGGTGCCATTATGCTCTCCATGTCCAAAAACATCCAGATCCGGATTGACCAAGACCATTGCCATCGGAAGGCCAAAGCCTGAAATTGATTTGGCCATAGTCACGACATCGGGAACAATACCGGCCCTTTCAAATGCGAAGAACGGACCGGACCGGCCACAACCTGCTTGAATTTCATCGATGATCAGTACCGCTCCATGCTTTTTGGCCAATGCCGATATGCGGCGCAACCAAGATGACGAGGCTACATTCAAACCGCCTTCTCCCTGAATGCATTCCAGTAGAATTGCAGCTGGCGCATCAAGGCCGCTTGAAGGGTCCTCCAGTAGTTTTTCCAGCAAATCGGCCGTGTCTAGATCCGCACCAAGATATCCATCGAAAGGCAACCGCGTTACTCCTGCCAAAAGCGCTTCAGCGGACCCGCGATGGTGGCTGCTGCCTGTCGCAGCCAATGCTCCTTGTGTGACACCATGAAACCCGTTGGTAAAGGCGATCACATTGCTCCGGCCGGTCGCCTTTCGAGCAACTTTCAAGGCAGCTTCAATTGCATTTGTCCCTGTCGGGCCGACAAACATCAAGCGATGGTTCATTTTTCTCGGAGTCAAGATGATCCGTTCAAAGGTGTCGATGAAACGTGCCTTCACATCTGTGTGCAGGTCAAGCGCATGGCCGATGCCATCCATTTCGAGATAATCGATCAACGCTGCCTTCATCGCGGGATGATTGTGCCCGAAATTGAGTGAGCCACAACCTGCAAGAAAATCGATATACCGGGCGCCGGAAACATCAAAAAGCTCAGATCCGGTTGCGCGTGCAAAACGTGCCGGAAAGCGGCGGCAATAGCTTCGTACGGATGATTCGCACCTGTCAAAGACAGTGGTGCTGGTTTCGTTGCGGCAGAGCATTGCTCAGTCTCCGTCAGTTGACCAAGTTAAAGCGAATAAGCCTCCCCCGAACATCTCCTCTCAGGTTTCCAAGGCAACAGGACGTCCAACAGGCTCGGTGATTTCAAGCGCGAAGATCAACACAATGTAAGCTGCTCAATTTGCAGCGCTCTTTCTCGGGGAAGGCCTTTCAAGGTATAATGTGACTTGAAAGGCTTTCTTGCGATTTTTTCATAAGGGATTGAGTGTCAAGGGCGCTTA
>NZ_SMMF01000271.1:0-479 GCF_009711355.1 Roseibium sp. RKSG952
TCTTCAGAGCCGCCTGTGCGGCGGCGAACTCTCCGTTTTCAGGGAGAAGTCATTGGATTTATTGGATATCGAAGAACGGAAGAATTAAAACCTTCGTTTTGCACATGCTCACGAATCCCAAGGAAATGCAAGGATTTTTAACGGCGTGCAAAACGAAGGTCCGGAGAGTAACTCTTTTCCGGAGGATCGATGTTTCCTGAAAACAAAAGGGAAACTCGAGACCACCAGATCCTCGCGGGCCGTAATCCCCCTCGGGCGATTGACGCAACACTCCGGGAGGCTAAAAAATTGTTGAACGCATTTTTTGAGGAAGCAATGGCGAAAACTTCCGCCGTAGTGAACGCCGTCTCGGGTAATATCCCGGTCAACATCCAAGCTTACGTTGCAAGGACACACGTCGCCGTTCTGCGCACGGAGAAGCCAAGTAGCTTTCCTTCCTGAAGATCCTTATCTGAACAGTGCGCTGGAAACCCCGTCCT
>NZ_SMMF01000330.1:0-617 GCF_009711355.1 Roseibium sp. RKSG952
GAACGCAGGTGTGATACTCAAGAAGAAGGTTCGGCGCGGTGTATTGCTGCAGGTCCTGTCGGATCTCTCCCCCTGCCTGATTGGCATGGAAGCCTGTGCGACCAGTCATTATTGGGCTCGTGAGATCGCAGCATTAGGGCATGAAGTGCGTTTGGTCCCGCCAGCTTACGTCAAACCTTATGTGAAGCGGCAAAAGAATGACATGGCGGATGCCGAAGCGATATGTGAAGCCGTCACCCGGCCGAACATGCATTTCGTCGCGATCAAAAGCGCTGCCCAGCACGCTGTATTGATGCTGCATCGCGCTCGGGATCTGCTGGTGCACCAGCGTACGATGCTGGTCAATGCCTTGCGCGCGCACCTTGCAGAATTCGGCATTGTGGCCGCCCGGGGCCCACAGCAGGTACGTTGCCTTGTTACCGACCTTGAGACTGCCACGGATGGCCTTCCTGAGGTGGGCGGGCAGCCTTGCTGTGCCTGGTGAGGCAACTGGATGCCCAGGAGGTCGAGATCGCGCGGCTCGATCGCGAGATAAAGGCTTGGCACGGCCAGAGCGAGACAAGCCAGCGACTGGCCACAATACCAGGCATTGGCGTGTTGACGGCAACGGCCCTGGC
>NZ_SMMF01000665.1:0-3584 GCF_009711355.1 Roseibium sp. RKSG952
AGATCCCTAAAACTCGGAACAAAGATCCCTGGAATTCGAAACGGCTCAATCCTATTGACTTCACTACGAATCCATACGAAGTTACCACCCAATTCTTGCACTCGTTAGGGAACTTCGAGTGCGTTCTTGTGAAAAAAGCATGCGGAGTTGAGAGAATGAAGGCAACAGGCAAGGAGCCCGTGGTCAAGAAGGGCAGTAACGTCGTCGATGCCCGGGTCGAACAGAGTGACATAGACCTCACCTCCGCCGACAACGCCTTCTTCAATTACCTACTGCAACGCGCGCAGACGGAATTCGCGAAGGACTTTCTGAACGCCAGCGCGAAGGTTCACCGAATTCCGATGCGTGACGCCCTCGAGTTCATGGGATGCTCCCGGCCAGCGAAGATCAAGGACTCGATCAACCGTCTTTGTCAGGCCAATATCCGCGTCGACTACGAATCCGAGGAGGGCGACAGAAGCCTTTCATGCCACCTCTTGTCCATGGACGCCCCACACGCGGCGGACGGCTTCCTTCACTTCGCATTCGATCCGATCCTGTGGCACTTCATCAAGGATCCTAAGGTCTACGCGCTGATCGAGATCAACCGGGTTCGCGACATCCGCTTTGCTCCCGGGCAGAAGCTCTACGAGCACATGGAACTCGTCCGCCGGCGTCGGCACAACGCGGCATGGACGATCGGCATCGATGACCTTCGCGAGATCTTCGGTGCCTCCAACAGCTACAAACGCTTCGACAACTTCCGGAGGAACGTCATCGAAAAGGCGGTAGATGCCGTGAACGCCGTTGCCACCTTCGACGTTCATGTTTCCTACGACCGCTCCGGTCGCGGTGGTCCGGTCGTCAGCGTTACATTCAAGCCCGTCAGCAAATCGCACCATCGGCTCGTGGAGGCGAGCGCCACCAAGGCTTCCGGCATCGGACGGAAGAAATCAGCTCCAAAGGACGATAAGACCATCGACCTTCTCGACGGTAAGACGGGAGCCGAGCGCGGCGGGCCGGCCGAGATTACCTCCGAAACTCTTGAAAATGCCGCGGAACTTGTCTCCGACCCGGAAACGGTTGAGGATCTTCTGCTCGAGTGGCGCGACAGCTCAAAGGGCAAGGTCTACAATGACGCCAACCGGGCCTTCATCGCCTGGCTCGAAATGAAGATCGAAAAGGATTCCAATGCCGCTCTCGCCGACGTCGACGACGACGTGTTTGGTGCCCTGCTGGAGGGAACCTGAGCGATGGTGGATGTGAAAAGCCGAACCCGTCTCCTCGAGAAGCGAGTCGCCGCCCTCGCGGTTTCCAATGACACCATTGAGCTGGCCACGAATATCTGCCAGGACAACGGCATGCGCGGATCTGGTCTCGGTAATCTTCTGCGCAAGGAGTGGCTCAACGACATTCTCGTCTCGAGTTCCGAGGACTTTCGTCAGGCATCGTCCGATCCCGACACGCAATTCCTGAACTGGATCTCGGTACGATCTAAGAACCGATATCACGTCACGTTCCGAAAGATCGAGGCGGCCCGGGAGACCTACGGCGCTAGCTGGACAACGCGTCTCTACGGGTTCGTCTGGCCGCAGGAGATCGCGCTGGCACAAAGATGCCGTCTCGCAGACAACCCCCTTCTCGCGACCCTGTCGGCCTTGTTCTTGCGCGAAGCGGAGGGCAATCCCGGGGAGGTGTTCTCCACCATTTGCGAGCTTTACATCAACAAGTTCATGGAAACGGGTTCCGATCACAGCTCGATCCGCGACATGAAGGTCTCCGACATCCGATTCCTGCCGGAAATCCCGGACGAACTTGCTCTTTTTCAGCAATACGCCGCCGCCAGATACGACGAACGACTGTCCGGCATGTCTGCCGACAAGCTTCAGGTGCTCGCCGATCTGGCCGCTAAGGATGAAATCCGGGATCGAAACCTCCTCGCTTGCCGGGCGTCCGTCGTTATCGCACGCGAGCATCCGCTCCGGCGAATGATCCCGGTCATCTCATCTGCCGACCTGCATCGCCTCACTCCGAACGAACTCTATCAGGTCGAGGAGGTCTTTCTGGGTAAGCTCGATGCCGGGAAGATTGATGTCCAGGTCGGCAGCGGCAGTCCATACGGCCCCTTCATCGGATTCTTCTCCGACGAGGAGAACCGTAGGGACATCCTCGGTACCCTCGCGTTCGACGTCGAGGTGCTGGATCAGCAGCAATGGGAGATCGCGAACTTGAACTACGAGTGGCTGAATGATCTCCCGACCGATTACCGAAAGTGGCGAAAACACTGGCACCCGCTTATGGAGCAATGGCAAACGGCCGTTGTTGAAGGCGATCGCGAGATTCCGATGGATCCAGTGTCTGACTTCGGCTTCTTTCTGTTTAAGTCTGGACTCGCTTAGACTGAATTTCGACATCTTGTATGTCACATCGAAAACGTTCGAAAAATTTCGAGATATTGTGTAGACCGAATGAGTCTTGATCAGCTTTCCAACCTGCCCGCCGAAATCGTTTCCCGTCTTCTGGAAGAAGGCGGACGGATTGCCGGTAAGGCTGCGCGCTCGGCGCTCGACTTTTCCGGTTCTCGCTCCGCGATCCGTGAAAGCATCGCGGACATGATCTTGCCCGTCAGCGAGGAGCAACTAGTGACCGCTCCTGTTTTTTCCGTGGCCGCCACAGATGGGGGGATGGTCGTCGATTCACGAAGCATGGGCGACCTTTGCACTGCCGTCGGTGTCCGGGTTGGCCCGGAGGACACTCCCGGGGGATGCGATGTCTTCATCGAGAGCGTCGCTAGGTCGCCGAAGAATGCGACGATACTGGGTGGCATCATGTCATCCATGGAAGTTATGCTTGCGGCGCAATCGGAAGCGGATCTCGTTCTCATCGACGGCTCCATGCTCTCGACGTTGATCAACGTCTCGAAATCAATTTACACCGCCAAGAGCACGAACGGCCCCTTGGCAGAGCGGGCGGCCGCCATCCCGTCGGGTGTCTTCCGCGATGCCGTTCTGAAGATCCTGAGCGGCACCAAATTTGTCGCGATGCCAAAGTACACAACGACGAACGAATTCGCGCCTCGCGTACCGGAACCGTTTCGTCTTCAGGATGCGAAAACCCTGGCGACGCTCGCACTCAACCCCGGGGAGATGACCGGTCTGTTCGAAGGAACGGTCGAAAATCCAAAGCAACGCATCGGTCCAGCCCTAGGCTTCGGCGACGGTGATCGGACCGTCTTTTCCGAATCCTTGTCCGGGGTCAAATCCTTCTACTATAGACCTCACGTATGGACTCCCGCCTATCGCCTCGACATCACGTCCGGCGCGCACGACAGTGGAAGTCGGTTCCACGGGATGTTGCGCGCAATTCGGGACGCGACCGAGATCCCTGCGATCAAGGAGCCGTTCCCCCTCTATCTGGCAGACCTTTACGCCAAGCAGGTTTCGGTAGGTTCTAGCGCCGTCGTCGAAACGGGTGCGATGAACGCCGTGGACGATGCCGAAGCGCTCATGATGATCGCGATGGGGTATCGAACCTAGTATTCTATTTTTGCACAACAAAGGGCATTTGTTATGATTATTAACGTCTTCCCCGCCCTGAAGGACGTG
>NZ_SMMF01000239.1:0-419 GCF_009711355.1 Roseibium sp. RKSG952
ACGAGATTCGCGTTGCTGACGGGCTCTTGCTCGTTCACTTGGCACCGGCCGCGTTCCGGCTGTAAGAATGTTGCGGGCGGCGTTCATGTCCGCATTGGCTTCATGCCCGCAGGATGCGCTGGACGACGCTGCAATCCACCGTCTTCTGACGATTACTGGTGTGAACCTGACCGTCGCTGCGGGGCTCATGACGGTGATCGGCAGCATCGACCGCTTCGCCAGCCCTTAGAAATTGGTGAGCTACTTCGGGCTGAACCCGCGAGTACGACAGTCCGGCCTCGGCTCCGCGCATCACGGCCGCATCAGCAAGGCCGGTCGCAGCCATGCCCGTGCCGTGTTGGTCGAAGCGGCTTGGGCGGCGGCCAATGCGTCAGAGCCTCTGCGGGGCCTCTTTATCCGCGTGCGGGCGAAGAGAGGCC
>NZ_SMMF01000138.1:0-286 GCF_009711355.1 Roseibium sp. RKSG952
GGCGGATTCAAGCGGTCGTCGCAACGGTTGATGTTTATCTCATGTTAGGACTTCTTCCAACGCCTCTGCGGGCGTTTTCCATCCGAGCGTTTTTCGAGGCCGATTGTTCAGAGTGTATGCGACAGCATCGAGAGTTCTTTCATCATGGGCGCTGAGATCTGTGCCCTTGGGAAAGTACTGGCGCAATAGCCCATTGGTGTTCTCATTGCTCCCGCGTTGCCAAGGACTTTGTGGATCGCAGAAGAATATCTGGATACCGGTGTGTTCCTTCAATTGCTCATGTTGA
>NZ_SMMF01000085.1:0-241 GCF_009711355.1 Roseibium sp. RKSG952
CTCGGCGATCGGCACTCTGGTGGAACGCTCAACGCGCTTCACCCTTCTACTGCACCTACCACCGATGCCAGGTCATGGCGCCGGGCCGCGCAAAAAGAACGGTCCCGCACTCGCGGCACACGGAGCTGAAGCTGTTCGAGATGCCATCACCAAATCCATTCAGACCGTCCCCAAGCATCTGTGCAAATCACTGACGTGGGACCAAGGTGCTGAGATGGCTCAACATGAGCAATTGAAGGAA
>NZ_SMMF01000360.1:0-709 GCF_009711355.1 Roseibium sp. RKSG952
GACAATGACGGCGACGGCGAGACCGACGAATTCGGCGAGGATCTTCTGAGTGACAACAGCCGGATCTTCCACATCACCAGCGCATCCGCGGATACCGGGCTGACGGGTCTTGTTCTGACCGGCGGCGAGGCTAGTTCAGGCGGAGCGGTCTACAGCGCCGCAAGCCTGACGGTTTACAACAGTACCGTGTCCGGCAACACCGCACTCCGTAGCGGCGGAGGCGTCTTCGGGGATGGTGCTCTTACCATTGCAAACAGCACCGTTTCCGGAAACTCCGCAAGGGTTTTCGGCGGTGGTGTAAGGGCAGACGCTGAGCTGACCCTCACCAACAGCACTGTATCCGGAAACTCCGCTCGGACTGGTGGAGGCGTCCACGGGACGCGTACCTTTGACATCAGCAACACCACCGTTTCGGGTAACTCAGCAACGCTTAGCGGCGGTGGCGTCAATGCGGCGGGGGCTCTTACCCTCACCAACAGCACTGTGTCCGGCAACACGGCAACGGAAAGCGGCGGTGGCGTCAACGCAGACGGCGCTGCTACTCTCATCAACAGCACTGTGTCTGGCAATACTGCAGGCAGTGAAGGTGGAGGCATCTCGGCGGACGATGCCGTTACCCTCACCAACAGCATTGTTCTGGGCAACAGTGCGGTTTCTGACGCCGAAATCGACGGGACGGTGGACACAACCGGCGGCGGAAACATTGTCG
>NZ_SMMF01000585.1:0-2146 GCF_009711355.1 Roseibium sp. RKSG952
CCCCGTCCTTCAGGGCGCGGAAGACGTTAAGCGTGACACGATTCCAATCCCGATGACGTGACGGGGATTCAGTCTAATTTTTGATTGATTGTTCAAAGGTGAGTCTTTGATTTTTTTTTAAATTCATGTATAAATCATTCTTGTCGCTTCGGCGACTATGACGGTAGAGTGCGTGACGTACTAGATGTTCTGGACCCGGGGGCAGAACCCGGCGCCTCCACCAACAGCCCATACGGTCGGGTCTCCGCGAGGAAAACGGTAGGACACCTTTCGGAATAAAGAATCCCGTTTGCTAAATGACGTATGGGTTGCTGATGGGGGCGAAATAGGATCGACAGGCGTTGAAAGGTGATGTGTGCCGTTCGGAATGGTATCCGCCGTTATCGGGCCAAGCTTAGTATCTGCAAACGATAACTTCGCAAAGGATTTCGCTGTCGCTGCCTGAGGGCGGTGCCGGTAGTCCGGTTTAAGTCCGCGGGATATAGCGCCCGTGGCGGGGTTCGAAGGCACCTGGCAACAGAAGCCCTCACTTTCCCTTCCTCTATCCTCTCGAATTTCCTTTCCGATTTCACGGAGGTCCGCTTTGTCGGTCAAGAACAATGAGAAAAGAACCTAAAGCGCCCCGGTTGCTGGAGCGGCGCGAGTTCAGAGAATCCGTTTTTGAACGCGACGCGCATAAGTGTGTTTTCTGCGAAGAACCCGCCGTCGACGCTCATCACATCCTTGAAAGACGTCTGTGGCCCGACGGGGGCTACTATCGCGACAATGGCGCGTCCGTTTGTAAAGAGCATCACATTGCTTGCGAGAAAACGTTGTTATCGGTAGAAGACGTGCGGGCTGCCTGTGGCATCCGCAAGGTTCTGGTTCCTCCGCATCTTTACGCCGATCAGCCTTACGACAAATGGGGCAATCCGGTACTGCCAAACGGAATGCGCCTCATGGGCGAGCTGTTTCACGACGAAAGCGTTCAGAAGATCCTGAAGGCCGGTGGCGTGCTGGGCGACTTCACGCATTTTGTGAAATACCCCCGGACACATCACGTCCCATGGTCCCCCGGTATGAACGAGGATGATCGGCGGATCCCGGTGATGTCGGCGTTCGAGGGCGCTCGGGTCATCGCCACCGAGAAGATGGACGGTGAAAACACGACAATGTATCGGGATTACATTCATGCGCGCAGCCTGGATGGCAGACATCACCCCAGTCGGAACTGGGTTAAGAATTTCTGGTCCACGATCTGCGGAGACATTCCCGAAGGCTGGCGCTTGTGTGGCGAAAACCTCTATGCGGTGCATTCGATCCGCTATGAGGATCTTTCGAGTTATTTCATGGGCTTTTCGATCTGGACTGACCGGAACGAATGTCTGTCATGGGACGACACTCTCGAATGGTTTGACCTTCTCGGCGTCACTCCCGTGGAGGTTCTCTTCGACGGAGAGTTCGACGAGACGGCATTGAGATCCCTTCATCAGCCTACCGACTGGGATCGTTCCGAGGGTTGGGTTCTGCGTACGGCCGAGGGGTTTCATTTCTCGGAATTTCGCAACCGAGTCGCGAAATTCGTCCGCGAGGGTCACGTGCAGACGGTGAAGCACTGGATGCATGGTCAGGCGGCCGAGCCAAACGGAATGATCAAGGGGCTTCCCGGTCTCGGCCGCAGGGGTTAATTGTTGACAAAGCAGATTTCCAGCCGTAGATTCCGACCGCCCAGCCCGCGCCGATGTCGAACCTGCGGAGAGATTATGCCCTGGAAGTTGAAGAGAGTCCGTCAGTGCGAGAAGTGCCCTTGGAAGGTTTCGACCGACCCGAACGAGATCCCGAACGGTTACAGTCGTGAACTTCACGAGGCGCTTGTGTCAACGATCGCGGATCCGGGTAGTATTGCGGGAACGGGTCGTTCCTTCGCTTGCCATGAATCGCCTCCCGGCGAGGAGGCGCATTGCGTTGGCTGGCTGATGAACCAAATCGGCCCAGGCAACAACATCCCCCTCAGAATTCACGTGATGGATTGCGAAAACCTGAACGCGGTCGTTCTGGATGGGCCGCAACACGAGCGCTTTGAGGACACCATTCCCGCCGCGAACTTCGAGAATGATGAAGACTCGTGATTTTCTGCCTTAACGTCTTCCCCGTCCTGAAGGACGGG
>NZ_SMMF01000371.1:0-739 GCF_009711355.1 Roseibium sp. RKSG952
CCACGGACAGAGAGTGCTGCAGCGGCCATGCCGGCCACCCAGCGTCCCGCAAAGAAGGTTGCGAAGGTGCCTGTGTAGGCCGTCAGACGGCCGATGTTGTCGAACAGCCTTCGGATCGCGGTGCCAAGCGGCCCGGTCCGGCTGGCGAGTGCCGCCATGGCGTCGGCGGTTGCTTCCAGCGCGGGTGCTGCGGCAACCGCCAGCTGGTTCGACAGACCGCGCCAGATCAGCCCGAGCCGGGAGATCGCATCGTTCGTCCGCTCGATCTGGTCGGCATCCTGTTCCGACACCACGACACCGAAGGCGCGCACGTCTTCCGTTGCCTGGCGAAGAGTCGCCGTGTCGATCCGCGACATGGCGATGGAGCCTTCCTCGCCAAAGAGTTTTCCCGCAACGGCGGCGCGCTCGGCAGCGGGCACGAACTCCTCGATGGCGGCGTTGATTGCCTCGACGCGCTGATCCAGCGGCAGGGAAATCAGGTCGGCGGCCGACAGCCCCAGACGCTCCAGCGCGTCGGCGGCGGGACCTGTCCCGGTGGCCGCCTGGCTGAGGCGGCGTGTCAGGTCCTTCGTTGCCTGTTCAATGCCGGACATGGAGACACCGGCGAGTTCGCCCGCCCGCTCCAGCGTCTGGATCGAGGCGACGGTGGTGCCGAGCGATTGTGCGAGCTTGGCCTGCGCATCGACTGTCTGCAGGCCTGTGCGCACCATGGCGATACCGGCGGCACTTGCAGCGGCAA
>NZ_SMMF01000066.1:0-234 GCF_009711355.1 Roseibium sp. RKSG952
AACATGACAGCCTCTGCGTACCGCAACCCTGTCAGCCCGTTGATTAAAAGCGCTCATTAACGGGGTGGGGCGTGGGAGCGCATTTGAGTGAAAATGGTATCCCGCCTTCAATTAGCTCTGGGTGGAGAGCTCCTCCACTGGCATTACGCGCAGTCGGAGCGCACTGATTAATCCGGGCTACCGCCCCGGTCGGCTTTGCACATGATTGCTGCCATTAGTTGAAAGTGCCGCGAA
>NZ_SMMF01000908.1:0-51627 GCF_009711355.1 Roseibium sp. RKSG952
GCGTTCAGCTGCACAGACCAGCAATATGCAAAGGTCTCTTCAAGTGAGCCATGAATACGCAATTCTGTCGAGCGAGCCACAAAAAAGAGGCCAACCGGACGCGACAAACCTTGCAGACACTTCGTTTTTGGCGGAAGAACGGAAACACGAGCCTTGTCCACCCCTGCGGGATGCCGGCGCCGGCGTTCGAGATCAAACGGCCCATGCAAATCATTCCAGATCCTCTCCGCCGGCTTCCCCAAATCCTGAAAACATGGATCTCGCCGAACCTGCGCATGTTTCTGGACAGCCGGATGCCGACTGTCTGGGTGCTTTCCCTCGTGATCGGCGTTTTGGTGGCCGTGGCCGCAATCCTGTTCCGCATGGGGATTGGGCTGATCCAGTGGACATGGCTTGGAACCACGTCCGAGAAGGTCATGCAATCGGCCATTCATCAACCCTGGTGGCTCATCTTGAGTGCACCGGCAGCAGGCGGGCTGATCGTCGGATTGCTCCTGCAATTCCTGACCAAGAAGCAGCGGACCGGCGGGGTTGCAGATGTCATCGAGGCACGGGCTCTGGGAGGGCGCGGCTTGCCCTTGCGCGACGGGCTGATGTCCGCTCTCATTACGGTCATCTCCCTGGGTTTCGGAGCAAGTGCGGGCCGCGAAGGGCCCGTGGTCCATCTGGGAGCGACGCTCGGCACCGCACTTTGCCGGGTCTTCAGCCTGCCCGATTCGGCCCGGCGCATCCTGCTTGCCTGCGGCGTTGCCAGCGCGATCTCCGCGTCCTTCAACGCCCCGATTGCAGGCGTCCTGTTTGCCCATGAAGTCGTTCTCGGCCACTATGCGCTCTCGGCATTCGTTCCGATTGTCCTGTCGGCAACGGTCGGAACGGTGCTGGCAATCCAGTATTTCGGCAATGCGGCTGCCTTCGAAATCCCGGCCTTTGCGTTTCCGCATTACTCAGAGATCCCGGCCTTTGCGCTGCTGGGGGTCGTCTGTGCCATTGTCGCAATTGTCTTCCAGTTCTCGCTCATTGGAACGGACTGGTTCGCACGGAACATCAGGATGCCCTTGTGGCTGCGGCCGGTTGTGGGCGGTTTTGCGGTAGGTGCCATTGCCATCGCCTTCCCGGGCGTACTTGGGGTCGGCTACGGCGCGACCGACCTGGCACTCAAGGAGGAATTGCCGTTCCTGATGTTGATCGGCCTTGTGGTGGCAAAGACCGCGGCCACCGCAATCACTTTGGCATCGCGTTTCGGGGGCGGAATCTTTTCGCCGTCCCTTTATCTCGGTGCCATGGCAGGAGGGGCATTCGGGATCGTTGCCGCGGCCATCTTTCCCGAATCTGCGTCGAGCCAGACCTTTTATTCCATTCTCGGCATGGGGGCCGTTGCCGCGGCCATGCTCGGCGCCCCGATTTCAACCACCATGATCGTGTTCGAGCTTACCGGCGGCTATGCCTTGTCGATCTCGCTGCTCTTGACCGTATCGATCTCGACCGGACTGACGCATCTGGTCCACGGCAAATCCTTCTTCCACTGGCAGCTTGAAACCCGTGGGGTCTGCCTGCACGAGGGTGCGCACCAGTATTTGCGTGAAACCGTGAAAGTGCGCGACTTCATGGATCCGCCACCGGAAAAGGAAGAAGACCGTCACTTTTCTCCCGGCGGCGGCCGTCCCTATCTACACGCCACCGACACGCTGGAAAGCGCGCTGAAGACGTTTGATGCCGGCGGACATGAAGAACTGCCGGTTGTCGCAAGCGGCGACGCCGGACGGATCATCGGCATTGCCCGGCATGTCAAGGCACTGAGCTATTTCAACAAGGCCCTGATCCAGGTCAGCGAGGAAGAACATCGCTAACCCCTCACCGGGAATGATCAGCGCGGAGACGGGTCCGTGGGCAAAACGGCACCGACATACTGATGCGAATTGTGCGTGTTGAAATACCGTTTCCGGAGGTCTTTTGTTTTCATGTGCAAAAGCGCCTGACGGCCATACAGGCCCGGCCAGGTAAACGGCGCCAGCCCAGTGAACGGCAGGAACGGGTTCCGGCGCAAGGATCCGTAGATCCCGACCCGGACGGACGGGCGCACGCTGGGCCCTCTTGCATGAAATCCATGCGTGTCGGCCACCACATAGGTGTTGCCGGGAACGGCAAACGGCACCGGATCGCCAAACCCCATTTGCCGGATCTCGTCCGCGGTTGCCCGGAACGAGCCACGGGCATGCAGACGGTTCTTGTTCGTGGCCGCCTCCTCGCTTTGCAGCTGCTCCCATCGTGCCCGCTCCGCCGTCAGCTTGTGCGATCCCGGCACATAGGTGAAAGGGCCTTCTTCTGCGGGCACATCATAAAGAAAGAACCACGACTTGGAGGTCGGTTGAAACGTATCGGAATGAAAGTGTGTCTGCGGGTCTGGACGTCCCTTTTGCGGATTGGTCAGGACGATGTGCAGGTAAACGATCGGATCCGCGTTGGTGCTGGCCACATATTGCAGGCTCTTGCGAAACAGGCTGCTGTTCACAAACGCGTTCAGACACGGCTTGTCGCGTAGAACGGACGGCGGCAGCGGGATAAACCGGGTCACCGCATTGCCTTGCTTCATGTCCCAGGCGTGGAACCGGTTTTGCTCGACTTCCGCCCGCAGACCCGCCAGATCGGTCTCGCTCAAGACGTTGTCATACCGCAGATACCCGTCCCGGTCGTAGTTTGCCCGCATGTCCTCCGGAACAAAGGAAGCCAGCCTCCTGCGGCGCCAGTCGCTCATCTGCTGCGCAAGCCGGACGCGCCCGACATGCAGGCCCCGCGCATTCAGTCTCCGGCTTCCGATGATCGGATTGTCGCAGAAGGACTTGGCGCCGGTCGCAAGCTCTGCCGCCCACAAGGGTGATTTCAAAATATCGACGGGTTTCATATGCTTGGCTCGAAAAAACAATCAGGCGCCATAAACACCATGGCGCCTGACAAGGTCAAGTTGCGATATGCGCCCGCCTAAACTGCGGCGGTCGCGTTCTCCAGCCACTTCCAGGTCTTGTCGTCCAGCAGCGGTCCGACCGTTTCGGCAACGCGCTTGTGATAGTCATTCAACCAGCACCGCTCCGCTTCGGTCAACAAGGTGGTGTCGACAAGCCGCAGATCGAACGGCGCAAGGGTCAGGGTTTCAAACCCGAGCATCGGCCGTTCGCCGCCCTCGACTGCCTGCGCTTGCGTGACAAGTTCCAGGTTTTCCAGCCGGATACCGTATTCGCCGGCCGGATAGTAACCAGGCTCATTGGAAAGGATCATCCCGGGCTTGAGCGGCGTGGCGCCGGTCTTGGCGATCCGCTGCGGTCCTTCATGGACAGACAGATAGGAGCCCACGCCGTGACCCGTGCCATGGTCGAAATCCAGCCCCGCCTTCCACAGATCGATGCGCGCGAGCGTATCCAGTTGCGCACCTGTCGTGCCTTCCGGAAACCGTGCCGTGGAAATCGCGATATGCCCTTTCAGCACCAGCGTATAGTGCCGCTTCATGCCGGCGGTCATTTCGCCAACGGCCAGCGTGCGCGTGATGTCGGTGGTACCGTCTTCGTATTGAGCGCCTGAATCGATCAGATAGGGTTTGCCTGCCGGGATCTTGAGATTGCTCGACCGGGTGACCCTGTAGTGGCAGATTGCTCCATTCGGGCCTGCGCCCGAAATCGTATCAAAGGAAATGTCTTTCAGGACGCCGGTCTCAAGCCGGAACTGTTCCAGTTTTTCGGCAGCCCCGATCTCGTCGAGGTCACCAGACGGGGCCACTTCGTCAAACCAGCACAGAAACTTCGCATAGGCGACGGCATCGCGCAATTGGGCCGCGCGCGCACCTTGAATTTCCACGCTGTTCTTGACCGCCTTCGGCAACAGAACCGGGTCGCTGCCTTCCACGAGCGTGCCCCCCGCGTCTCGGATTGCCGCCGCAATGCCTTCACCGGCCAAAGCCGGATCAATCAGGACGGTCTTGCCAGCCGCGCCAAGAGCATTCAGGGCCGGTTTGAGCTCCGAGGGATCGGCAAGGCCGGTCAGACCGGACAAGCCGTCCCGCACCGAATTGGACAGCTTGCGGCCATCAATGAAAAGGGACGGCTTGTCCTCTGCCGGGACAATCGCAAAGGACAGGGGAAGCGGTGCATGGGGAACATCCGAGCCACGGATATTGAACAGCCAGGCTATCGAATCCGGCTGGGTCAAGACGCATGCATCCGCCTTCTTGTCTGAAATAGCCTTCCGGATATCCGCAAGTTTGCTCTTTGACGCAAGACCGGCCTTGTCGAGGGGATGCAATGTGACGGCCCCCAGAGGCGGCTCGGGCCGGTCTACCCAGACCGCGTCAACCGGATTGTCATCCAGAAGCACCAGTTCGGCTCCCGCGTCCTCACATACCTTGCGCAAGCGCCGCACCTCGCGCACGGTGTGAAGCATGGCATCAATGCCAAGACGCTGTCCGGATTTCAGACGCGCAGCCAACCAGTCCGTAACCGGTTCATTGATCAGGTGCCGGGCTGGAAAAACAGCCATGTCGACCTGCTCGCGAACCTGGATCGTGTAGCGTCCATCCACAAAAACGGCCGCTTCTTCGCCGAGCACGGCCGCCATCCCGGCCGAGCCCGAAAAACCCGTCAACCATTCCAGGCGGCAATCAGCTGCCGGGACATATTCGCCCTGATGCGCATCGGCGCGCGGAATCAGAAAACCGTCAAGCGCGAGGCGCTTCAGTTCGGACCTGAGAAGCGCTGCATGCGGCGCTCCGCAGGATGGATCGGAAAGATCGTCGAATGTCTGGAACATGGTTCGGGACGCTAATACCAACCATCGGACCGGATCAAGATGAAAACCGAAAAGGCGCCAACCGTCCGGGGAGAACATCTTTTGCCCCGGCAATCCAGCATAGCAAGCTCGCAACGCAACATTACATTTCGCACATGCGAAAAACGCAAGCCTGTCATGCATCGCGGTGGCTAGCTTATCGCGTTGAAATTGCTCATATCCGGCACAAGAAAATCAGGACGTGCTCCTTCCGGACATCACCGCCGGACCTCATTGCACGGAGAACAAGATGGTAATGGAAACAAGAAACTCGACCCGCGGCAGCTTTGTCCGCCGCGCCTTCTCACGCATGATCGATGCCCGTGCCGCACAAGCACAGCGCTATGTGAACGGCTATCTGCTGTCGCTGGACGACGCAACGCTGGCCGCCCATGGCTATGACCGCGCGGAGCTGGAGCGCGAAGGTGCGAGCTCCATGGTCTTTTGACCATTTCCGCCCCCCGGAAAACAAAAGAAGCGCGAAGGTCCGACCTTCGCGCTCTTTTTTTGCCATTTGGCAGGATGGAGCCGGGCTCTGCCGGTTACGCGTCCTGACGGCCGCGGACAAGGGTCAGGGTCAACCATCCATCCTTCTCGCGCCGGCGCACCAGATGGAACCCTTGCGTCCGGTAGGCGAACAGAATTCTCGGGCCGTCCTCAATCCGCAAGCCCGACAAGACCAGCGTCGCCGTAGCCGTCATCTGCGCCGAAATCGACTTGGCCATCTGCATGAGCGGGCGGGCTAGAATATTCGCGATCACCAGATCAAACGGGCCATAATAGCCGAACCTGTGATCGGCCATGCCGTTGGCGGTAAAGGTGTGGACCAAATGCCCGACCTCGTTCAGCCGCGCATTTTCGGCAGCCGTCTGGGTGGCGACGGGATCAATATCGGTTGCGAGAACCGGCTGCCGGGCGAGGCTTGCAGCCGCGATCGCCAGGACACCGGTTCCGGTCCCCAGATCCAGAATGGCATCATAGCTACGCATGCACAAAAGCCGGTCAATTTCCTCAAGACAGCCGGCGGTCGTGCCGTGATGGCCGGTTCCAAAGGCAAGGGCTGCCTCGATTTCAAGGCCGACGGCCCCACCTGGAACTTTGTCCCGATCGTGGCTGCCGTGCACCATGAACCGCCCGGCACGCACCGGCGCCAAGCCCTCGAGGCTCTTTTCCACCCAGTTGATATCGGGAAGTTCCTCGGCTTCCAATGGCGCTGCAAATGCATCGGCTCCGACCCGGTCCCGAACAGCACCGGCCGCATCTTCGGCCTCGATATCGAACAGAAGCACCTCTGCGGCCCAGATCCTGCCGTCGGCAGAAGCCTCATAGATCGTTACCGGATTGCCGTCGTCCTCAAAAGCCCGCTCAAGGATTTCCGCAATCCGTTTTGCTTCCAGTTCTTCCGCCGTGATGCGTACCCTGATGGTCTTCATCGCCCAATTCGCGCCTCGTTCAAGTCAAGATGCCGCGATATACCGGCTGAAGCTTCCGGCTGCCAGAGCTAATGGCGTTCAAGCTTCAGATTGAACCAGCGGCAGGCGCAAACTGACGGTCAATCCCCCGCCGGGCGTTTCCATGAGGCACAAGCTGCCGCCATGGGCCTCGGCAATTCCCCTGGATGTCGCAAGCCCCAGCCCGAAGCCCGTCCCGGGCTGAACCTGCCGGGCAAGGTCGCCGCGCTCGAAAGGTTCCAGCATCCTCTCGAAATCCTCTTCCGCAATCCCCGGCCCATGGTCGATCACCCGGATCTCCGCCTGGTTGTTGTGCCGCTTGACGGCTACGGTGACTTCCCCGGCATATTTACGCGCATTATCGATCAGATTGGACAAGGCCCGGATCAAATCGTTCCTGCGCGCATTCACGGTCAGACCTGTCTCCATTTCCAGCGAGACTTCAAAGCCGAGATCGGAAAACTGATCCGTTAGGGACTGCACGAAACTGCCAAGTGCAATCTTGGCAAAGGGTTCGTCGCTTTGGCCCTGTTTCAGGAAATGCAGCGCGCTGTTCAGCTGGTTTTCCATCAGGTCGAGATCAGCCAGATTACGCTGCTTTTGATCTTCATCTTCCATGAAGTGGATCCGCAAGCGCAACCGCGTCAAGGGCGTACGCAAGTCGTGACTGATCGCAGCCAGCATACGGGTGCGCCGGTCGACAAACTGGTTGATCCGGGTCTGCATCCGGTTAAAGGCCCTGGCGGCTTCACGAACCTCAAGGGGCCCACGCTCGGCCAGCGGCACCGGATCCATTGACTGGTGTCCGAAGGACGATGCCGCCCGCGACAGCTGTGACAAGGGACGGATCAGCGTTCTGGTCGCCCAGACAAGCAGCACGAAGAGCAGAAGCGAAAACAACGCGAGCGAGATGTAAAGGCGATTGAGAAGCCCGCCGCCCGGCCCCGGTGGCGGCCCAGGCACGCCCGCAGGGGCTAGGATTGCGCGTACCACGGTGCCGTCAGCCAAGGAAAAATACAGGATGGGCGGCCCCGGACCTTCCACTGGCCCGCCGCCCGGCTCGGCATCCAGCAAGGTAATTCCAAATCCCACCGACCCTTCACGAAACGGCCAAAACGGAGGCAAGTGCCTGGGCCCGGACGGCGGAGTGTAGTGCTCAATGATTGCGAGATTGACTTCCGGTTCCGTTGCCTGAAGCGCGCGGATAAACGCGCCGCGCTTGTCTGGCGGGGTATGGTTGAGTTCCGCTATCGCAATGCTGTTTTTTACGGCGATCGTGGCCGATTCGTTTTCGCCGTCATCGCGCTGCGCGAAGGTCATGTAGATGAGGAACAATGCTGCCACGCTCACGAGCGCAAACAGCAACAGCAGCATGATCTGGCCCGCAATTCGCCGCGGGCAGACCTGAACCAAAACGTTCTTCAAACCGGACTGACCTTGGCAATAAACTCGTAACCGCCCGAGCGGACTGTCCGGATGAAGCGGTAAGGGGCACCTCCCGCCTCGAGTTTCGAACGGACGCGGCTGATCAGAATGTCAATGTTACGCCCGTTCGACGCGCCGATCCGGCCCTGCGTCAAGTCGATCAATTGCTCCCGGCTCAGGACACGTCCCGCGCGCTCGCACAAGACCTGCAGCAGATCGAATTCGCCACCCGTCAACGAGATCTCGGCCCCTTCCGGGTTTTTCAACTGCCGCAAGGTGCAATTCAATTCCCACCCCTCAAAGCCAATGGATTGAGCATTTGTTGTGGGTGCAACGGACCCCATTTCCATGCGGCGTAACATGGCCCGGACGCGGGCTGTCAGCTCACGCGGATTGAAAGGCTTCGGAAGATAGTCGTCGGCTCCGATTTCGAGACCGACAACCTTGTCAATATCATCTCCCTTGGCGGAGACGATGATGATCGGCACAGGGCTGGACGCCCTGACCCGCCGGCAGATGCTGATACCATCTTCGCCCGGAAGCATGACGTCCAGAATCAGCAGGTCGATCCGTGCGCCCGCCAACTTTCGGTCCATCTCGGCGGCGTTGGCCGCAAGACTCACACGCCACTCGTTTTCCGAAAGGTGCCGCTGCATCAAGGCACCGATTTCAGGGTCGTCTTCAACGATCAGAATATGTGTTGACTTTGTCATGATTACAGTATGCCCAAACAGATACAAAAATCACGTCTCAAATTGTACAGTTTTGTTTCATTTATTTTCTGATATGAAATATAGAAAATACAAGAAAACTAAAAACGCAGACCATTTAATATTTATTAATATGGGACACCATCTACTCAAAACAACTGAAAATGAAAACGTAAGAATAATGGCCTGCGTTTGAACCATGGCTTCATTAAAAATGAGGCTGGGGATTTCGACAAGATCGGTAAAACACCTCAATTGGTGGTTCACAAAAAACGGAAGATATCGACAAACACATCACGGCCAGCAGCAGCACGCACACCATAGTTTCTTAATCTAATCCCCAGATTTCCGGAACACTCAGGCCCGGCTGCCTTGACCAAAGGCTATTTACCCCCATCCAACAGTAGTATTTGCGATGGCAGCCAGCCGGTCACCTCCAAGTGACCGGCTTTTTTGCACCCAACTTGAGCAGTGTCCGGAGAAACACAGCGTATATTCAAATTTCATTCTGCTCTATCAGCAACAGCCGTGCAAAATTGCAACACTCCATACTTTTGCCCCTCGAAGTGTCAAAGCTGAATTCTATCTTGGCTCCGGACAAGATAACCTGACGGAAGGAAAGAACATTTTCCCTTCATGGTGGTGACCACATGGGCAACGAACAGGGTATTGCAGCGCTTCAGAAACGCGCAGTACAGGCGCGCGGAGACAAACGGCAATCCCTTTTGATCAGGACAGCATCACTCGCGGCGTTTTTGTCGGCGGTTTGCCTTAGTGCGGGGAACACAGCTATTGCGCAATCATCGGATCTCTTGACCCGGAAACACTTGACCGGTGACTGGGGCGGCAAAAGAAGCGAGCTGGAAGCCGCAGGGATCACACCGTCCCTCCATTATCTGGGAGAGTTTGCAGCCAATCCGATTGGTGGCGAGAGCGAGGGCGCAGCATATGCAGGGAACCTCACCGCATCGTCCAAGTTTGATTTTGAAAAATTGTTCGGCGCCCAGGGCTTGTCCCTCTTCGCAAGCGTTGGCTGGCTGCATGGAACCAGCCTTTCGGAAACGTCGATCGGGAACATTTTCGAGGTCCAGGGCGTCTTTTCCGCCCCGACCGTGCGTTTGGGCAGACTCTACGTTGAGCAATCCTTTGCCCAGGGCATGATCACGCTGTCGGCGGGCCGCCGAACGCCGGGGGCGGATTTCGCCGACGTTCCAATATTCGGCAATTATGTAAATGGCGGCCTGATCAACTACGTTACCTACCTGCCTGCATATGTGTATCCGCCCTATGCAACCTGGGGCGCCAAGGCCGACCTGACCCTCCCCAACGGTTTCGAATTTTCCGTCGGTGCTTACGATGCGGATACTGAAGTCCTGGATCCAGACAATGGCGGGGTCGATTTTTCGTTTCGCCCCGCAGAGGGGGTTCTTTCCTTCGCGCAAGCCAGCTACAGCTGGAACGGACAGCCGAACGCTCCGGGTTTGCCGGGTTCAATCTGGTTTGGCGGTTTTGGCGACAGCAGCAAATACGATCACCTTACTGACCCGGACAAGAGCAGCTATGGAAACTACGGGTTTTACGGGATCGTACAGCAGCAACTCACGCAGGAAGGCGAGGATCGCACCCAAGGCCTGACGGCTTGGGGCGCACTTTCTTTCAGCCCGGACCAAACCATCAATATTGCACCGCTCAACATATTCGGCGGCCTGACATATCAGGGTCTGTTTCCGGGCCGGGATGAGGATGTGACCGCCCTGGGCCTGTACTTCGCCTCCTTCAGTGAGGATCTGGATGATCAGGACTTCGAACTGACCATTGAGCTCAATCATCACTTCCAGGTGGCTCAGTGGCTCCAGCTCACCCCGCAACTGCAATACATCATCAACCCGGACGGAAGAACCGACATTGATGACGCTGGCGTCATCGGGCTTGCCTTCAGTGTCGACTTCTAGTGCTTTTTTGTGAGGTTTCCCATCAAAACCAGCGGCAGCAATTAGTCATGAGCGTGCCAATAAAGCGTGATTTCCAGACACTCCTGCCGCGAAAACACTGGCGAAGAGCAACCCTGTCTCGCAGCGTTCTCAGTGTTCTGACCGCCGCAACGGCTTTCCTTGCAGTGATTGGAACCACCCCAACCCTGGCACAACAGGATGATCTGTTCGAACGGGAAGAACTGACCGGCGATTGGGGCGGTGAACGCACCAGACTGGAAAATGCCGGAATAACACCGGCCCTGAATTATACAGCAGACCCCGCCGCAAATCCGGTTGGAGGCGAACGTCAAGGTGCAGACTATGCCGGGGTTCTCTACGGATCGACGCGCTTCGATTTCGAAAAACTGTTTGGGGCCCGTGGCTGGTCCGCATTGGTGAGTGCATCCTGGGCGCATGGACGGGACCTGTCCTCCGACACGATCGGCAACTTCTTCATTGTCCAGGAAGTCTTCTCGGGCCGCACGTTCCGGCTTTCCGAGTTGTACGTGGAAAAGTCACTCTTCGATAAAAAACTGGACATTGCGGCAGGACGCATTGCGATTGGCGACGATTTCGGAACCATGAAGCCTTTTACCTACTATATGAACGCAGGGGTCGGGCACCACGCCCTGACGATCATCGAAAACGTTCCCGGATGGACCACGCTCCCGGATACGCAGTGGGGCGCTCGTGGACACCTTGATCTGCAAAATGGCTTCCAGTTAACCGTCGGGACATACAATGCCGATCCGTCTGTCAAGGATGCCAGCAATGGCGGTCTGGATTTTTCGTTCCGCCCGGGCCTCGGCGTTCTCACCTTCGCGCAAGCAAGCTACAGCTGGAACCGGACACCTTCCGGGAACGCTCTGCCTGGAGAGATCATTCTGGGGGGCTTTGGTGACAGCAGCAAATACGCCGCGTTGGCTGATTCAAGCGACGAGACCTATGGCAACTATGGCTTTTATGCCTTCGGGCACCAGCAGCTAACCCGCGAGGCTGCCTCCGTAAATCAAGGCCTGACGGGCTGGGCCGCCGTGACTGTGACGCCGGATCAAACCATAAACGAGGTTCCGATCGGTCTGTTTGGCGGTTTGATCTATCAGGGCCTGTTTCCCGGCAGAGATGAAGACAGCACGGCGTTCGGGCTCTTCTACACTGCTTTCAGCGAGGATCTTGAAGATCAGAATTTCGAGATTGCGATGGAACTCAACCACCGCTTCCAGATCGCACCCTGGCTTTATGTCATGCCTTCGGCGCAATACATCATCAACCCGAATGGCCAATCGGACATACACGATGCGGGCGTGATCGGCTTCGAACTCAGCATCGATTTCTAGGCGGGCCGCATGCAATGCAGCCTGATCTGCAGGGACCAAATACATGGGCAATCAAAAGATTTTTGTTTTTGACCCCCATTCAAATGCCCGGCCCTTCTTGTCTTCATATCTTGCAAACAGGAAACTCATGAAAGCTGCGGGCCTTGGTCTCATCATTCTTTCGATCCAAAGCCTCTTCACAACGGCGCATGCCGAGGACGTTCTGCACCGGGACTATCTCACCGGAAATTGGGGCGGGCAACGGGATCGTCTGGAACAAGCGGGCATTACTCCGGCCTTGACCTACACGACGGATGTGGCCGGCAATCCGTTTGGAGGGAAACGGCAAGACCTCAGCTATGCTGCCCAGCTAGGCGGCTCCATGTCATTCGATTTCGAAAAGCTGTTTGGCACAAAAGGGCTTTCCTTCTATGCGGGTGGCAACTGGGCTGGCGGAACGGATCTGACCACAGAGGCCGTCGGCAACCTTTTTCAGATCCAACAGGTTTTCGCAGGCCGGCAGGCGCGGCTTGTTGACCTGTACCTGGAGCAATCTCTTGCAAATGACCGTTACAACATTGCGCTTGGCCGCCTGTCCAGCGGCGCGGACTTTGCCGCGCTCGACCTGTTTGGTGACTACGTCAGCGCAGGAATAAACGGGAACCCGGGCAGCATCGGAGACAACCTTCCCGCCTTCACTGCGTATCCGAGGGCCCAATGGGGGATCCGGGGAAACGCCGATATTGCGGATGGTTGGGAGGTTACCCTGGGAGCCTACAACGCTGACCTTTCACCCCTGGAGGATAGCAACGGCGGCACCGACTTTTCACTGCGGCTCGACCGTGGCGTCCTGACCATGGCTCAGCTGAGTTACAGCTGGAATGATCAAAACAGCACCGGAGGCCTGCCGGGCAAAGTCCTTGCCGGCGGTTATGGAGACAGCAGCAAGTATGCCAAGGTCGATGACGAAGACGAAGACGAAGACGATGAGATCTTCGGCAATTACGGCTTCTACGCCATCGGCCAACAACAGCTGACGCGCGAAACCTCTGACAGGGGTCAGGGGCTCACCGCATGGGCCGCCCTCACAGTGAACCCGGACCAGACCATCAACCCGGTTCCTCTCGGCCTCTTTGCCGGTCTGCTTTATCAGGGGCTGTTTCCCAACCGGGATAACGACACGACCGCGTTCGGTCTGTTCTATGCGTCTTTCAGCGAAGATCTGGAGGATCAGGATTTCGAGCTGGCCATGGAAATCAACCACCGGTTCCAGGCCACGCCCTGGCTCTATATTCAACCCATGGCGCAATACATCATTCACCCGGACGGAGACCCGGATATTGAAAATGCCGGGGTCCTTGGCTTTGAGCTCAGCGTCACTTTTTGAACGGCTGCGGCATGGGCAGGCGGAACGGACTGTGGCGGCAGTTCTCTGCACGCTACCGCGCCTTACCGTTACGCGCAGAGGTTTCAACCTCAGCCATTCGACAGCGTTCGGGAGATGTGTTCACTGAGCGCATTTCAGTTCGACTGCGCGCAAGAAATCAGTGCCGCTCGACAAAGCTGTCGATCACCTTCTTGCGGCCCGCCTTTTCGAATTCGATGGTCAGCTTGTTGCCCTCGATCGAGGCAATCGCGCCGTAGCCGAACTTGATGTGAAACACCCGCTCGCCGACGGAATAGGCCGAGGGCGTATCGCTGACCGACTTGGCAACCAGTTCACCCTCAATCGTCAAAGGGCCCTGCTGTTTTGTCCGTTTGGAGCGGACATCATACTTGCCAAAGATGTCGTCGCTTTGAGACTTGCGCGCCTTTTGGGCCCGTTGCCAGCCGGGAGTTGAATAGCTGCCCGCCTCGAAGGGGTCAGACTTGTCGAAACGGGACGAATAGCCTCCGCCGCCATACCCGCCATAGCGCGTGGACGGCTCGGCAATCTCGACGTGTTCGGGCGGCAGCTCGTCGAGAAACCGGGACGGAATGCTCGATTGCCAGGTTCCGTGAATACGCCTGTTGGACGTGAACCAGATCTTGGCACGCTTCTTCGCCCGCGTAATGCCGACATAGGCGAGCCGCCGCTCCTCCTCCAGCCCGGCACGACCGCTATCGTCCAGCGATCTCTGGTGCGGAAACAGCCCCTCCTCCCAGCCGGGCAGAAACACCGTGTCGAATTCCAGCCCCTTCGCCGAATGCAGCGTCATGATCGAGACGGCATCATTGTCGTCGTTGGAATCGCGGTCCATGACGAGGGCGATATGCTCCAGAAAGCCCGCCATTGATTCGAACTCTTCCATGGAGCGGATGAGTTCCTTCAGGTTGTCGAGCCGGCCGGGAGCCTCGGCAGAGCGGTCCTTGCGCCACATTTCCGTGTAGCCACTCTCATCAAGGATGATTTCGGCCAGTTCCGTGTGCGACAGGGTCTCGACCTGACCCCGCCAGCGTTCGAAATTTCCAAGCACCTGACGGAGCGAATTGCGCGGCTTGGGTTTCAGCTCTTCCGTATCGCAGAGCTGTTGGGCTGCCTGCAGCAGAGGAATGCGCTCGGCCCGGGCCAGTTCATGCACCATTTTCAAGGTGGCTTCACCGAGCCCGCGCTTCGGTGTGTTGACGATCCGCTCAAAGGCCAGATCGTCGGCGGGCTGAACCGTGCAGCGGAAATAGGCGAGCGCATCGCGGATTTCCATGCGCTCATAGAACCTCGGGCCGCCGATCACACGGTAATTCAGGCCGAGCGTTATGAAACGGTCCTCGAACTCACGCATCTGGAAGGACGCCCGCACCAGGATCGCCATGTCATTGAGCTTGTGGCCCTTTTGCTGAAGCGACTCGATCTCGTCGCCAATCGACCGGGCCTCTTCTTCCGAATCCCACGCCGAGGCGACACAAACGAGATCATGGTCTTCCTCGTGAAAGTCCGTGAACAGCGTCTTCCCGAGCCGCCCCTCATTGTGCGAGATCAGATGCGAGGCGGCCGCCAGGATATGGCTGGTCGAGCGGTAATTGCGCTCCAGCCGGATGACCGTCGCGCCCTTGAAGTCGTGGTCGAAGCGCAGGATATTGTCGACTTCCGCCCCGCGCCAACCGTAGATCGACTGATCATCGTCGCCCACGCAACAGACATTCGGATTGCCCTGTGCGAGCAGCCGTAACCACAAATACTGGGCAATGTTGGTGTCCTGATACTCGTCCACCAGCATGTAGCGGAACCGGTGCTGATAGTCCTTGAGAACATCCGGGTTGGTCCTGAACAGGGTGATGACATGCAGCAGCAGGTCGCCGAAATCAGCCGCATTCAGAACCGACAGGCGGTCCTGATACTCGGCATAGATCTTCCGCCCCCGGCCATTGCCGAAAGCCGCCGCCTCGCCTTCAGGCACATCCTTGGGCCCAAGCGCGCGGTTCTTCCAGCCATCCATCATTGCCGCAAAGGCCTTGGCCGTCCAACGCTTGTCATCGAGCCCTTCAGCCTGGATCACCTGCTTGATCAGCCGGATCTGGTCATCGGTATCGAGGATCGAAAAGCTCGACTTGAGCCCGACCAGTTCTGCATGACGGCGCAGGATCTTCACGCAAATCGAGTGAAACGTTCCAAGCCAGCCCATTCCCTCGATGGAACCGCCGATAAAGCCGGAAATGCGCTCCTTCATTTCCCGCGCGGCCTTGTTGGTGAAAGTGACGGCAAGGATTTGCGAGGGACGCGCCGCACCAGTCGCCAGAATATGTGCAATCCGCGTCGTCAGCACCCGGGTCTTGCCGGTTCCGGCTCCGGCGAGCACCAGCACCGGGCCCTCGATGGTTTCAACCGCCAGCCGCTGTTCCGGGTTGAGACCGGTCAGATAGTCGGGTGCCTGACGGGCCGCCATCGCGCGTGCCGCGATACCGCCTGTGCGCGATGCAGCGGGTGCTGGCTCAAAAGCGCGGTCCATCGGGTCCCAATCATCTGAAAAGCCGGAAGGCATGGTCATCAACGCGGTCACGATTCTGGTTGCTACAGTTGGAGAACAATATAGCAACGAATTGGCCGTGAGCGAGGCATGATCCAAGGATTTAATGGGGACAAGGCCGCGCATTGCCCTTGGACCGAATCAATGCCAGTCTTTCAGGATCGAGTCCCGGGGAACCAGCCAGTCACATGCGTCTGAAACTATTCGCTCTGGTCGCGGCGATCATCGCCATACTCGCCGTTTACGCGGCCCTGCTGATCAGGGCGAAATACTACGAATCCATGGACGCCTATGCGCTGATCTATTGTGAGTCGCAGTCCTACGCATTCCTGAAAGCCAACCAGGCCCCCTTGTGCCGTCTGATGGATGACGTTTCGCGCAGTCTTGATGAAATGACCTATACGTTTCGCGTCAATCAAAACCACACAACCACGTTTACCGTGACGCTCAACAAGGGGGTCTATGAAGTAAGAGATGCGAGTGTCGCTCCGGCTGACTGACGCGATCAGGCCGTGGGCGAATTCAATTTCAAAGTGCAACCAGAGCTTCCCTGGAACGTTTTCGGGCTCTCGCGACAGCTTCCAGAGCCGTCAAAATTCAACAAGGCCGGCCCGGCCATTATCGGTTTCAGTTTGATTGCCGATGGCATTATAAGTCTTCGCCAAACTTGGTTTCGATCACCCTGGCTCATGGCAACCCCAGGATCACCGAAACCCTCCACACCTCCAAAACCGAGCCAAACCATATCAGCAAGGATCCCGTTCCCTTGACACATTCCTATCCCGCTCCCTTGAGTGAACTCCTGACAATCGGCGAACCTGATCATTTTGGCGGCGATGCAGACCAATGGCCCGATTACCTTGAGCTCGGCTTTGGCAAGGAACACGTTCCAGATCTCTTGAGTTTGGTGACGGACCCATCCCTCAATTCCGCAGCCCCGGATACAAAAGAGGTTTGGGCGCCCTTGCATGCCTGGCGCACGCTCGGGCAGTTGAAAGCGGCGGAGACGGCTGAAGCGCTTCTGAAATACAGTACTGTACAGTCAGATGATGATTGGCTGCATGAAGAGTTGCGATTGGTCTTTTCCCAATTCGGAACCGAGGGAATAGACGCGCTGACAACCCACCTCGGCAACCGGCGTATCAACGAAATTGATCGGTGTACCGCCACTCATTGCCTTAGTACCATCGGCATAAGAAATCCGGATATTCGGAACCGATGCCTCGAAGTCCTTGAAAAACAGCTCCTCGAGTTCTTAAAAAACGGCAATGACCTTAACGGCTGGATCGTTTCGTCCTTGCTTGACCTCAAAGCGGTGGAAGCAATTGAAACAATTCGCGCTGCCTACAATGCAAACGCCGTCAACTTGAGGATCTGCGGCGATCTGGAAGATGTCGAAATTGAAATGGGTTTTCGTCGGGAGCGGGAAACGCCGAAGCCTCACTACGGTTTTTTGGCTGATCTTTTTGAAAGCTTAAGCTCCGGCAACGACCCGATCGTGAATCGTAACCGCGATGTCGGCCGCAACGATCCCTGCCCCTGCGGATCGGGCAAGAAGTACAAGAAGTGCTGCCTCGAGTGAACCGATCACCCCCCGGGGGAAGCCGGTGCTCATCCGCGTGTCAGACGAGCACCGGCGATCCCGGTCCAAAGAGTGCGAATACCCGATCAGCTTCCCTCGACCCGCTCGAACCACGCATCCTCTGAAATCACCTCGATGCCGAGCTCCTCGGCCTTTTTCAGTTTCGAGCCCGCTTTCGGACCGGCAACCACGAGATCTGTCTTCTTGGAGACAGACCCGGACACCTTGGCACCATAGCGTTCGGCCATGGCCTTGGCTTCATCGCGGGTCATGCGTTCAAGGGAACCGGTAAACACCACGGTCTTGCCCGCAACCGGCGACCCTGACGCATCGATCTTTTCCACGTCGCGGGGGCTGACTTCCTTCACGAGCGCGTCGAGCTGCGCGCGGTTGTGTTCCTCGGCAAAGAATTCCGTCAAGGCATCTGCAACGATGGTCCCGATACCGTCAATGTTGTTGAGATCCGTCCAGGCATCTCCGCCCTTGTCATGGGCGGCGATCATCGCATCGGAAAACACGCCCCAGGACCCGTAGGCCCGGGCCAGAAGCTTGGCGTTGCCCTCGCCGACGTGCCGGATGCCGAGCGCGAAGATGAAGCGGTTCAGGTCGATGTTCCGGCGTGCGTTGATCGCCTCAAACAGGTTGCGGGCCGAGACCGCGCCCCAGCCTTCGCGATTGCGGAGTTTGGTCAAGGCCTGCTTGTCGCGGTCTTCCAGCGTGAAAATGTCGGCAGGTGCCATCACCAGACCGTCCTGATAGAAGGCATCGACCTGCTTGTCGCCGAGGCCCTCGATATCGAAGGCATTGCGGGACACGAAATGTTTCAGCTTCTCTGTCGCCTGTGCCGGACAGATCAACCCTCCGGTGCAGCGGCGAATGGCATCCATGCGCCCGGACTTGGCGTTTTCCTCCCGAACCGCATGGCTTCCGCAGGCCGGACATAGGGTCGGGAACACAAAGGCTTCCGCCCCTTCGGACCGTTTTGCGAGGTCCACATCGACGATTTGCGGGATCACGTCACCGGCACGCTGGATCTGCACCGTATCGCCAACCCGAAGATCCTTGCCGCCCCGGATCGGTTCGCCGTCCTGACCAATGCCCTTGATGTAGTCCTCATTGTGCAGCGTTGCGTTGGAGACCACCACACCACCGACCGTGACCGGTTCGAGTTTGGCAACCGGCGTCAAGGCGCCTGTGCGGCCAACCTGGATCTCGATATCGTTCAGGATGGTGAAGGCCTTTTCCGCCGGGAACTTGTGGGCAATCGCCCAGCGGGGCGAGCGGGACACAAAGCCGAGCCGCTGTTGCAGGTCAAGCCTGTCGACCTTGTAGACCACGCCGTCAATATCGTAGCCGAGCGTTGCGCGCTCCTCCTCGATGCGGTGGTAAACCTCTAGCAGCTCCTCGACGCTCTCGCAACGCTTCATCAGCGGGTTGATGACAAAGCCCCAGCTTTCGAAAATCCGCACCATGTCCAGCTGGGTCTTTGCCGGGATCTCACTCATGTCGCCCCAGGCATAGGCAAAGAACTTCAAGGGCCGGGAGGCGGTGATATCGGAGTTGAGCTGGCGCAGGGACCCGGCCGCCGCATTGCGCGGGTTGGCAAACACCTTGCCGCCATTGGCCGCCATGCGAGTGTTGAGCGCCTGAAAGTCGGCATGCGCCATATAGACTTCGCCGCGAACCTCGACAACCTCCGGCACCGCGCCTGTCAGAACCTGCGGGATGTCCGAAATGGTTCGGGCGTTGGCGGTCACATTTTCACCGGTCGTGCCGTCACCGCGCGTGGCCGCATAGATGAGCTTGCCACGTTCATAGCGCAAGGACAGTGACAGGCCGTCGATCTTGGGTTCGGCTGTGACCGCAAGCGCCCCCATCAACGGATCATATTTCAGAAACCGGCGCACCCGGCCGACAAAGTCACGGACATCGTCATCCTTGAACGCATTGTCCAGCGACAGCATCGCCACCTTGTGGGTGATCTTGGAAAAGGCTTCCGACGGCGCGGCCCCGACGCGGGCAGAGGGGCTGTCTTCACGCACCAGTTCCGGAAAGCGCGCTTCCAGGGCCGCATTTCGCAGCCGAAGCGCATCATAGTCCGCATCCGAAATCGTTGGCGCATCTTCCTGGTGGTACCGCCTGTCATGCTCTGCGATTTCCGAGGCCAGCCGTTCCAGCTCCCCCCGGGCCTGTTCAAGCGTCAGGGTATCGATATCGGCGTTTTGGTCGAGGTTTTCGGACATGGAAGCACCAGGAAAAATGGGGACGTAACGAACAGGACGGGGAACCAGTCCGGGTCCGGCGCGTTTGCACATTAAGCCGCTTATAGATCAAACCACACCGGAGAGGGATATGACGATACAGTCCAACAACAATAAATCGGCCGCCATTCTGGAATCACGCGGGCTATGGTTCCTTCTGGGGGCAATGATTGTGGCTGCGGCTGCCGGCGCGTGGATCTACACCGAACGCCAGGAAGCAAGCGAAGGACTGTCGATTGAGTTCACCACTCCGGGCGGAGACCAGAAGGAATTGAATGTTCCGCTGCCCGGCAAGGGAGACGGCTGATCGAAGCTTGCAGGTATTCGGGAAAATGGCCGGGCGCATATGCGGCCCGGCTTTTTCTTTCGCCCGATTGGCTGCCGGAGCCTATGCCGCATCCGTTTCGGCCTGAGCGATCAATTTTCCGGCGGCAGCCCGCGCTTCTTCGGTGATGACACTGCCGGCCAGCATCCGGGCAATTTCCTCCCGGCGATGCGCCTCGTCTATCCGCTTGACCCGGGTCGCGACCCGGTCTTTTGCCGCGGCCTCCTTGGCAATCAGGAAATGACCTTCGGCCCGGGCAGCGACCTGCGGCGCATGGGTGACGGTGAGCACCTGAACCGTTGCCGCAAGCCGCGCAAGCCGCAACCCGATGGCCTCCGCAACAGCGCCACCCACCCCGGTGTCGATCTCGTCAAAAACCAGCGTCGGAGCCGAGCCCTTGTCGGCCAGCGAAACCTTCAATGCCAGAAGAAACCGGGACAGCTCGCCACCCGAGGCAACTTTCATCATCGGCCCGGGCCGCGTGCCCGGATTGGTCTGAACGTGAAATTCCATCTGGTCGATGCCGGTCCGGCCCGGATTGTCCGGATCACTGGACATCTCGACAATGAACCGTGCGCGCTCCAGCTTGAGCGCAGGCAATTCCGCAGCCACGGCCTTTTCGAGCGCCCGGGCGGATTTCACGCGCTTTTCCGAGAGCTTTTGCGCCTTGGCGTCAAACGCCGCGCGGCAGGCCACGGCCTGTTCCTTGAGCGCCGAGAGCTTGCCTTCCCCGGCATCCAGATCGGCCAGATCACCGGCCATCTTTTCGCAAAGTGCCCCCAGATCGTCGGCGGGGACCGAGAACTTCCGCGAGGCAGCCCGCAGGGCAAACAGCCGTTCCTCGACACTTTCCAGTTCACGCGGATCGAAGTCGGTTTCCCGCAAGGCCATTTCCAAACCGCCGCGTGCCTCTTCCAGCTGGTCAAGTGCCGACGCCAAAGCTGACACCGGCCCGTTCAGAAGATGCGGCACCTGGTCCGCCTTGCGCTCCATCCGCCGGAGCAAACTCGACAGTTCCGGGATTGGAGAGGCAGACCCGTTCAGCGATTCGAACGCCTCGTTCAGGTCCCCGGCGATCTTTTCGACCTGCATCATGGCGGTGCGCCGGGCGGCCAGTTCGTCTTCCTCGCCGGATTGCGGGGCAAGCTTGCCGAGTTCGTCGACAGCTGCGGTCAGATAGTCCGCTTCCTGACGGGCGGTCTCGATGCGGGCTTCGTGATCCCGCACGGCCTTTTCGGCCGTACGCCACGCGGAAAAGGCCGCTCCCGTCTTTTCGACATCACCTTGAAGTCCGGCAAAGGAATCGACCAGCGTGCGGTGGCTGTCGGGATCAACCAGTGCGCGGTCGTCATGCTGTCCGTGGATCTCGACCAGGAGAGTTCCCGCCTGACGCATCAGGCCCACACTGACCGGCTGATCATTGATGAAAGCCCGGGTACGCCCGTCCGCGGTCTGGATCCGGCGCAAGATCACGTCGCCATCATCGTCCACACCATTCTCGCGCAGCAAGCTCCGAACGGCGTGCCCCGCAGGTACATCGAAGACCGCGCTCACCTGCCCTTGGGCTTCACCATGGCGAACGAGATCCGAATCACCGCGCCCGCCAATGGCCAGAGACAACGAATCAAGCAGGATCGACTTTCCGGCCCCGGTTTCGCCGGTCAGAACCGACATCCCGGGGGCGAAATCAAGATCAAGGCGGTCAATCAGAACGATGTCACGAATGGACAGCGTGACAAGCATGAAGGCGTGCTCCCGGTCTTCCGAAAATCAGAGGCTGATCAGAAGACGTTGATACCCTTGAATGCCTTGCTGATCCAGCTGCTTGAATCTTCGGAGGGCTCATACCCACCCTTGTTCAGGAGCGCGTAGGCATCCTTGTACCACTGGCTGTCGGGGAAATTGTGACCGAGCACTGCGGCGGCCGTCTGCGCTTCGCTGACAACGCCAAGCGCGTAGTAGGCTTCGGTCAGGCGGAACAGGGCTTCCTCGACATGGCGTGTTGTCTGGTAATCCAGCACCACGACCTTGAACCGGTTGATCGCCGCAATGTAGTTCCGCTTCTCCAGATAATAGCGGCCGATCTGCATTTCCTTGCCCGCCAGCTGGTCACGGGCAATCAGGAGCTTTTCTTCCGCATCCGGCGCATATTCACTGTCCGGATAACGCTGCAACAGTTCGGCAAAGGTCTGCGCGGCCCGCTCCGTCACCGTCTGATCCCGCGTGATATCCGGCATCTGGCGGAAATAGCTTTGTCCAATGATGTAGAGCGCATAAGCCGCGTCCGGATTGCCCGGATAAAGCCGCAGGAAACGGCGCGCTGCGTTTATCGCGTCGCCATACTTGCCGCGGCTGAAATTGATATACGCCATGTTGATCAGGGATTTCTTGGCGTATTCGGAATACGGATACAGCCGGTCGAGTTCGGAGAACTTCTTGTCCGCATCCTTGAGCTTGCCCTCAGCGCGAAGGGCAAGACCTTCATTGTAGAGCACTTCGGCCGGAGTGTCGTTCAGCGCCAGATCGTCGCTTTCGCCGGTGGAAGAGCAGGCGGCAAGGGCCAGTGGCGCCAGGACTGCGACCACCTTGATAAGGCCTGGACGGCCTTTGGACTGAACATTTGCCGGCACGGTGCCCATGAATCTCACGCTTTCACTCCTTCGCCGGCGCAACAGATGCAAGATCTTGGCGCAGCCGGACAGATATTCCAAATCGCAATGCTGAAGTGTTTAGCGGATTATACAACCGCTCGTCACGCCCCGAGTGATCAGGTCTGCCGTTTTTTTTGAGCTTTTTTGTGGCACGGACCGGCAGCGCCGGCATTCAGGAGGTTTCCAACCGGATCAGGAGTGATCCGGCTTGAAAGCTGCGGCTGCAAGCGCTGCATTTTTACCCTGGGCAAGATCGCGGAAGGACGCGGGAGCCTCGACGATTTCGTAGGCATCCTTGTCGTCAAACAGCTTCACCAGAATCGCGTGATTCATCTTGTGACCGCCTTTGTAGGACCGGTAGAGGCCCAAAATCGGCAAACCTGCCAGCGCAAGGTCGCCAACCGCGTCAAGCGCCTTGTGACGCGCAAATTCGTCCGGCCAGCGGGTACCTTCCGGATTGAGAACCTTGTCCTCGGCAATCGCAACGGAATTTTCCAGCGAGGAGCCGAGCGCAAAGCCCATCTTCCACAGCTGCTCGACATCCTTGACGTAGCCGAATGTCCGGGCCCGGCTCAGTTCGCGGCGAAACACATCCGGCGTCATGTCGGAAACGAATGCCTGACGTCCGATCAGCGGTGTGTCGAAATCAATCGTCACATCGAAACGGGTCTTGTGATGCGGCTGCAATTCACACCAGGCGCTGCCATTGTCGACGCGAACGGCCTTCTTGATCTTCAGGTAGCGGCGCGGTCTGTCCAGCTGCTTCAGTCCCACCTGATCGATTGCCTCGACAAACACTTCACTGCTGCCGTCCATGATCGGCATTTCCGGGCCATCAATCTCGACAACCAGATTGTCGACACCGAGACCGGAAAGGGCGGCCATCAGGTGCTCGACCGTTGACACGCCGTCTTTCGACGGATCGCCAATCACCGTGCACAGAGAGGTCGCCGACACCTTGCTCCAAAGTGCGGGAAAAGCCCGCGCCTTGTCACTGTCGGTTCGATGAAAAACAATCCCGACACCGGATTCGGCGGGCACAAGAGTTATTGAAGCGGGCTTGCCGGAATGGACACCGATCCCGGTCAACGTCACCTGATCCGCAAGGGTCGTTTGTCGGTCGATGTGATAAGTCATAAAACCCAGCCTTTTCCTGAGCGTGCCGACTGCCAGTCCGGAATGCACGAGGGCACACCTGCCGTGGCTACCTGCCGCTTTTGGGTGCGACAATACTCATGTACCGCGTTTCCATGAAATAAAGCTTTATTACGGTTTGTAACCGTCCACAGGATGGCAAACACCTGAAATTTCTGAGAAATTACTTCCCCAAGGGAAACAGCCCGGACGGTTTCGTCCAGGCTGCTCAGGGAAGAAAAGCGAATCGCTCATCAGGAAGCGAATCAGTTGGCCTGACGCCTCAGGAACGCCGGAATTTCCAGCTGTTCGTCATCCGCCTGTGCCTTCGGGGAAACCCGGCCGGTGGTGTCGAGTTGACCGGCAGCGCCATGGTTGACCGGCCGCTGCTGCGGCACGCGCGGCGCAGCCGGTGTCTGAACCGCAGCCGGGCGCGGGGCCTGAACCGGAGCCGCACGCTGAGCCTGAGGCTCTTCCTCATGCACCTCTTCCTCCTCGCGCCGGCCAAGGCCGTTGGCAAGACGGCGGAGCAGCCCCATCGGACGGCGTTCTTCCTCTGCCTCGTGATGCGGCGGCACAGGCTGTGCAACAGCGGGTTCGGCGTCGGCAACTTCCTGCTGGGCCGGTTCGGCTGGAGATTGCTGTGCCATGAACTCCCGCTGGGCAATCGGCGGGAAGTCCTCGACACGCGGCATCCGCGGCGCCGGGGTATGCTGTTCCGCAACCGGCGGAATATAAGGCTTGTTCACCGGCTCCGGCTCGGCATGAGCCTGGACCTGCGGTGCTTCTTCCTCGAAATCAACCACGGGCTGATTGTCGGACAGGGTCTGCGGGGCAGGCGTATACCGGCTGATTTCCACTTCCGGATCCGAGGAAGCTGCGACCGGCTGAGGGGCAGCGTCCGGGATGGACAGTTCACGTTCGAGATTGGCGACAGCTTGAGCGGCGGCCTGCTGGACCCGGGGCTGAGATACCGGAACGGCGGTCTCAACCTGCGGTGCCGCTGCGGAGTTTCCCGCCAATGCTTCATAGGAGCCTTCCATGTCGGCTTCCCGGTCAATGCCGGTGGCCACCACGGAAACACGGATGATGCCGTCAAGGCTCTCGTCGAACGTCGCGCCGAGGATGATGTTGGCATCCGGATCGACTTCCTCGCGGATGCGGGTTGCCGCTTCGTCGACCTCGAACAGGGTCAGGTCGTTGCCGCCCGTGATCGAGATCAGAAGGCCTCGCGCGCCTTTCATGGAGGATTCGTCGAGCAGCGGATTGGCAATTGCGGCTTCTGCGGCCTGCTGGGCGCGCTTTTCGCCGCTGGCTTCGCCGGTTCCCATCATCGCCTTGCCCATGCCGCGCATGACGGAGCGGACATCGGCAAAATCCAGATTGATCAGGCCTTCCTTGACCATCAGGTCGGTGATGCAGGCAACGCCGGAATAAAGCACCTGATCAGCCATTGCGAAAGCATCGGCAAAGGTGGTCTGGGCATTTGCAATCCGAAACAGGTTCTGGTTCGGAATCACGATCAGGGTGTCGACGCACCGCTGCAGCTCCTCGATGCCCGAATCCGCAATGCGCATCCGGCGGCCACCTTCGAACTGGAACGGCTTGGTGACAACACCCACCGTCAGGATCCCCTGCTCGCGCGCGGCCCGCGCAATCACGGGCGCTGCCCCGGTCCCGGTCCCCCCGCCCATACCGGCGGTGATGAAGACCATGTGCGACCCGGACAGATGGTCGTTGATTTCGTCGATCACCTCTTCGGCGGCCGCACAGCCGACCTCCGGCTGCGACCCGGCCCCGAGCCCTTCCGTGACCGCAACACCCATCTGGACGATGCGTTCGGAATGGTTCATGGCCAGAGCCTGGGCGTCCGTGTTGGCCACGACAAAGTCGCAGCCCTGGAGACCCGCGGTGATCATGTTATTGACGGCGTTTCCGCCCGCGCCGCCGACGCCGAAGACCGTAATACGCGGCTTCAGCTCCTGAATATCGGGCATCTTCAGGTTGATGGTCATAGTATCCTCGCGACCCACTTCAGCCCCGGATATCCGGGACCCGTTCTCTTCCCTAATCTCGTCAACCGTTTCCGGCAGATCCTGTCCTTCGCTCATGGTCAAAAGCTCTCCCTGATCCATTGGCCCACGCGGGCCAGATAGCCAGATTGTCCACCCCATCCGGATCTGCGGCTCTTGTGTTCGAACTGCTCGATCTGGGCGACCTGCGGGTAGATGAGGAGACCGACGGCCGCAGCGAATGCCGGACCCTTTGCTGCCTCCGGGAGACCGGCGACGCCTAAGGGCCGGCCAAGACGGACGTTGCGGCCAAGGACGCGGCGCGCAACTTCACTCAAGCCCGTGAGCTGACTGGCACCGCCGGTCAGCACGATCTGCTTGCCAACCCGCCCGGCAAAGCCGGAGGCCGTCAAACGGTCGCGTACGAGTTCGAGAATTTCCTCCACCCTCGGGCGGATGACACGTGTCAGCGCCGAACGGGGGATTTGAATCGGCAGATCGCTATCGCTTTCCAGCGGCGGCACCGTGAGGATGTCACGGTCATCTGCGCTGCTGGCCAAGGGCGATCCATGAAGGGTTTTCAGACGCTCGGCGTCCTGCATGCGGGTGGCAAAGGCGCGGGCGATGTCCATCGTGACATGGTGGCCGCCAACGGCAATGGCGTCCAGATGTACCATGTGCCCTTCGACAAAAACCGACAGCGTCGTCGTCCCGCCGCCCATGTCGATACAGGCCACCCCGAGCTCGGTTTCGTCGCTCACGAGCGTCGACAACCCGCTGGCGAAAGGCGTGGCCACCAACGTTTCCACATGCAGGTGGCCACGATTGATGCAGAGTTCCAGATTGCGAACCGGCGGCACCTCGGCGGTCACCACCTGCATGTCGACGCCAAGTTTGACACCCATCATGCCGCGCGGGTCGCGAATGCCGCGATTGCCGTCAAGGGAGTAGGAAATCGGAAGCGCATGGGTGACGGCACGGCCGTCGGTCAGGGAATGAGACCCGCCGGCAGCCAGAACACGTTGAATATCGGCTTCGCTGACATGATCGCCTGCAAGCGGGACAGAGGCGCTGAAAATCTCGCTCTTGAGACGCCCGCAACTTACATTCGTGATCAGAGACTCGACCGTCAACCCTGCCATGCGTTCAGCCGAATCCACCGCCAGACGAATGGCATGCTCGGCCGCATCCATGTCAATCACGACACCGGACTTGATCCCCTGCGAGCGCTGGTAACCGTATCCGAGAACCTCGATGGCATGAGACCGGCCCGGCATCACAGCGCCGTCATCGCGCGGTGTCAGCTTTGCAATCAGGCAGCAGATCTTGGTCGAGCCGACGTCGAGGACCGACATGACGACGGCCCGGCGCCCGGGGAGCGGGCGCATGCGCGGCAAATACAGAATGGACCCGGAACGTTTCATGTGCGGCGCTCCAGCTTGACCAGGCGTTCTCTGCGGCCTTTCGGATCGTGGCGCTGTTTGGCCGCATCCTCTGAAAGCCGCACAACGACCCGGTCGCCCAGCCTCAGGTCGACGGCAACGATGTCACGGGTGAGAAGCCCGTTTTCCGCGTCCATGTCGACTAGATCCGCAAGTGCTGTGACCACCTTGTCTTCGGGCAATCGGACGGTGATGCCGTTTTCCAGCATCAGATCCCAACGGCGGCCACTGACCAGGAAGGCCGCGCGGACCCGGGGCCGCAACTCCGGAAACTTGTCAAGCGCCTTGATGATTTCACCCGCGCGCCTTTGTGCGCCGTGGTTCACCACAAGAAGAAGATTGGCGTAGCGTCCGTCAACATCATCCGTAATGACGTCGCCGTCCTCGTTGATGATGGACACCACATCACCGCGCTGCCACAGCGCAAAAGGCATCCGCTCTTCCAGGTTCACCTTGAGCGTACCCGGATAAAGCTTCATCACCGAGGCCGATTCGACCCAGGCGAGATCGGTCAGCCGTTTGCGTGCCCCTTCCGCATCAAAAAGAGCGAGCGAGCCGCCCTGGTGGATTTCAAGGGCTTCAAGGATCTGGAAGTCGTTGGTTTCGCGCTGGCCGGAAATCTTGACGGTTTCCACGCCGAAGCCGGAGGCGCTCAACAGGGCGTCGGACACTTCGCGGCCATAGCCGCCGAGAACGATACCGTAGGAAATTGTCAGGGCAAGAAAGCCGAGTGCGGCAGCGCTGCCGCTCCAACGCGGCAAATCGTTAAGCCGGCCAGCCGCGCGCCAGACCGGCTGCCGGTGCAAACGGGGGACGCCGCGCCCCTGTGGAGCCAGCCCGGCTTCCACGGCGTTCAGGTCCGACCACCTCTTTTTGCGCCTTAACGACAGCAACTCGCGTCCTCTACCATCCAGCTCACCAGGTCCTGAAAGCTGATCCCTTCGTGCGCCGCCATTTCCGGCACCAAAGAAGTCGGCGTCATCCCCGGTTGGGTGTTGACTTCAAGGCAGATCAGCTCGCCGGTCCCGTCTTCGCGCTCGTCGAATCGGAAGTCGGCCCGGGATACCCCACGGCACCCAAGAGCCTGATGCGCCTTTAGCGACAGTGTCTGTATTTCTTGGTAAACAAAGGGTGAAATTTTTGCAGGAAGGATGTGTTTTGACCCCCCTTCCAGATATTTGGCGTCGTAATCGTAAAAACTGTGCCCTTTTGGCACAATGTCGATGACACCAAAGACCCTGTCGCCCATGACAGCGCAGGTCAGCTCCCGCCCGCGAATGAACTTTTCGCACATCAAAACGTCGGGATACGGCCAATCTTCGCGGGTCAGCTCCTGAGGCGGAAAGGTATTGTCTTCGTTAACGATGAGAACCCCGAAACTGGACCCCTCGTTTATCGGTTTGATTACATATGGCGGCTTCATCGGGTGTTCGCGGGTCATGTCGAATCGGTTAACGACCACATGGTCGGTCACCGGAATTCCGGCAGCCGCCATCACCGCCTTGGCCTTCACCTTGTTCATGGCCAGCGCCGATCCCATCACGCCAGAATGGGTGTACGGGATATTCATCACTTCAAGGATGCCCTGAACACAGCCGTCCTCGCCAAACGGCCCGTGAAGCGCATTGAAGACAACATCGGGCTTAAGGCGTTTCAGCTCTCCGGTAATGTTGCGGTCGACATCGATCCGGGTGACCTTGTAGCCCGCCGCTTCCAGGGCTGTTGCGCATTCCCGGCCGCTCGACAGGCTCACCGGCCGCTCGCTCACCCATCCGCCCATGAGCACGGCAACGTGCTTCTTCTGCGCCATCAAACTGCTTCCCCGTACTGTCCCAAAAACGGCTCGATTGCCCCTTCCGGCCCAAACGCCCCAAGACGCTTGATCTCCCATTCAAGCGGTACCCCGGTTGCCTGGAGCACGCGCATGCGAACGGTTTCCCCAAGCAATTCGAGATCATGCCCGGTGGCTGATCCGGTATTGATCATGAAATTGCAATGCAGCTCGGACATTTGCGCGCCGCCGATGGTCAAGCCGCGGCACCCGGCTGCGTCCACCAGCTTCCAGGCGGAGTTTCCTTCCGGGTTCTTGAACGTCGAGCCTCCCGTCTTCTCCCGGATCGGTTGCGCCTTTTCGCGATGTGCAACGACCGCCGCCATTTCCTCGCGGATGTCTTCCGGGCTGGCGGGAACACCTTCGAAGACGGCCCCGGTAAAGATCAGGTCTCTGGATGCGGAAGACTGGCGATACGCATACCCCATTTCGGCATTGGTCAGGACATGGCGTTGCCCGGCCCGGTCAAGCGCAACCAGTTCGACCATGCGCTCGCGGGTTTCGGTGCCATGGGCACCGGCATTCATGCGCAGTGCCCCGCCAAGCGCACCCGGGATACCGGTGTAAAACGCGAAACCGCCCAGACCATCCCTGGCAGCCGCCTCGGCGAGCCGCTTGTCCGGGACTGCCGCACCGGCCCGAATGCGGTTGTCTCCGATCTGTTCGATGTGGCCAAAGCCTTTGGCGCTCAGACGGATTACCACACCGGGCAACCCGCCATCGCGGATCAAAAGGTTGGACCCGAGCCCCACGGGCAAGACCGGTACGTCTGCCGGCAATTTTTGCAGGAACAGCGCCAGATCCTGTTCGTCGGCCGGCTGAAACATCAGTTGCGCAGGGCCGCCGGTGCGGAACCAGGTCACTGCGGAAAGTGGCTGGTTTGCCGTCAGCTTGCCACGAACGCCTTCGGCCAGATCAGGATAGAGGTCGAGAAGGTCCGGAAAGCTCACGCCTTGTCTCCGAGCTCTGCGGCGAGTTCATCCGGCAGCGCATAGGCCCACTGCGTGATGTTGCCCGCTCCAAGACAAATCACCATGTCGCCGGAGCGGGCGGTTGACGCGATAAGCGCTGCCAGCTCCCCGGGCGTTTCGATGGCAAGCGCGGAACGGTGTCCGCGCTGTTTCAGGCCGGACACGAGATCCGCGTGGCTGGCACCTTCAATCGGCTGTTCTCCGGCCGCAAAGACCGGCACGACAATCACCTGATCGGCATCGTTGAAGCAGTTCGAGAAATCATCGAACAGGCTGGCGAGGCGGCTGTAGCGATGGGGCTGCACCACGGCAATGACCTTGCCTCTGGTCGATTCGCGCGCGGCATTCAGCACCGCCTTGATCTCGACCGGGTGGTGGCCGTAATCGTCGAAGATGTTGATGCCACCGGCGCTCCCGGTATGGGTAAAGCGCCGTTTCACACCGCCGAAACTTTCGACGCCCTTTCGGATGTCCTCAGGGGTCACGCCCAATTCATGCGCGACCGCAATTGCCGCCGTCATGTTGGACACGTTGTGGATGCCCGGCATCGGCAGGACCAGATCCGGCAACTCGATCGCCGATCCGCTGCGCCGGTCACGGATCGAAACGGAGAATGTCGACCGGCCCGCATCCATCGATACATTCATGAAACGCACATCCGACTGCGGATTGCTGCCGTAGGTCACGATGCGCCGGTCCTCTATGTTGCCGATCATGGTCTGCACTTCCGGATGATCGAGGCACATGACCGCAAAGCCGTAGAATGGCACATTCTCGACAAACTGGCGGAAGGCCGCGCGCACCCCGGCAAAATCGCCATAGTGATCCAGATGCTCGGGATCGATGTTCGTCACCACCGCAATATCGGCCGGCAGCTTGACGAAGGTACCGTCGCTCTCGTCCGCCTCGACCACCATCCAGTCGCCCCCGCCCATGCGGGCATTGGTGCCATAGGCATTGATGATACCGCCATTGATCACGGTCGGATCCTGCCGCCCGGCATCAAGCAGGGCTGCAACCATCGAGGTCGTGGTGGTCTTGCCATGGGTGCCGCCAATCGCAATCGCCTGCTTGAAGCGCATCAACTCGGCCAGCATTTCCGCCCGGCGTACCACCGGGATCAGCTTTTCACGGGCCGCGACGAGTTCCGGATTGTCCTTCCGGATTGCCGAAGACACCACCAGTACTTCGGCATCGCCGAGATTTTCAGCAGCATGACCGATCGATACCGCAATGCCGTTGTCACGCAGGCGCTTCACATTGGCGTTCTCCGCCATGTCCGACCCTTGCACCTGATAGCCAAGGGTTTTCAGCACCTCGGCAATGCCGCTCATGCCTATGCCGCCGATCCCCACAAAATGAACCGGGCCGATATCCCCTGGCATCTTCATGCGCCATCTCCTTCATCTTTTGCCGTTTTCCCGGCAATTCGTTCAACCAGATCTGCCAGCTGCACAACGGCATCCGGCTTGCCCGCTTCAAGGGCACGCGCGGCGGCTGTGGCGAGCATCTCCGGCGCATTCAAAAACCTTTGCAGTTCCTTCGCCAGACGCTCCGGTGTCAGGTCAACCTCCCGGATCGGCCAGGCACCTCCCGCCTTTTCCAGAAGACGGGCATTGGCAGCCTGGTCCTGGTCGATTGCACCCGGCAGGGGGACCAGGATCGACGGGCGGCCGAGCACGGCCAGCTCACAGACCGAGGACGCACCGGACCGGCAGATCACCAGATGAGACGCGGCAATCCGTTCGGGCATGTCGGCGAAAAAACTGCCGAGTTCGGCAGCGATCCCGAGCTCCTTGCAGGCGCGCTCGACCCGCTCGAGATCTTCCGGCCGGCATTGCTGGACAAGCCTGATGCGCTTCCGGTCCGGCTCCGGCAAAATCTTAAGGGCATCCGGCAGGATGTTGGAAAACACCCGCGCGCCTTGCGAGCCGCCGAAAACAAGCAGGTGCAACGGCCCGCCATCCTCAGATGGCGCATAGGGTCGACCGGAGGCGGCAATCACTGCCTCGCGCACCGGATTGCCGGTTTCAACCATCTTGTCCAGAAGGTCTCTGTCGATATTTTCCATGGACATCGAGGTCGCAATGGCAGTCGCGCCCTTGGCAAGCAGCTTGTTGGCCCGGCCCATGACACCATTGGCTTCATGCAACACAGTCGGAATACGGGCGGCCTTGGCGGCATACATCGGCGGAAAGGTCGGATACCCGCCAAAGCCGACGACCACATCGGGATGGAACCCATTCAGGACCTTGCGCGCCTGAAAATAACCGCGTGCGAGCTTCAGGGCTGTCCGGGCAAGGGCAACCGGGTTTTTGCCCCGGATGGTGGCCGACGAAATGATATGTGTCGCGCTTGCGGGAAAGCTGGCCCCGTATTTGTCAGCCCGCTCGTCCGTTGCCAGCTCCACGACCCAGCCGCGCCTGACCAGTTCACCGGCCAGCGCCTGTGCCGGAAACAGATGACCACCTGTTCCACCGGCGGTCAGAAGAACTTTCTTTTTCATAGTAATCCGTTTGCTCCTCACATGAGGCTGGATGGCGACAACCGGCTGACGGTGACCGTATCGGCGCGTTTCGGGCGGGGGCGTTTACGGGTCAACGCCAGAAGCGCGCCTGCGGTCATGGCTGAGGACAAAAGAGAGGACCCGCCATAGGAAATGAAGGGCAGCGTCATGCCCTTGGGCGGAATGAGATTGAGATTGACGCTCAAATTGATGGTTGCCTGAAGCCCGAAGACCACCACGAGGCCGGCGGTCGCCAACCGGCTGAAGGCATCCTGATCCTTGCTGGCATGGTTCAGCCCTCGAATGACGATGAACGCAAACACCGCCACAACAATCAGGCAGACAACGACACCGAACTCCTCCCCGACAACCGCGAAGATAAAATCCGTATGGCTGTCAGGCAGGATGCGCTTGACGGTTCCCTCGCCCGGTCCGCGGCCAAACCAGCCGCCGGACAGAAACGACTCCATCGCGGTATCAACCTGATAGGTGTCGCCGGAACCCGGATCCAGAAACCTGTTCACGCGATTGGTCACGTGGGGAAGGAACAGATAGGCCGAGAACAACCCGGCAACCCCGACAACCCCCAGCCCGGCAATCAGGAACCAGGACAGACCATTCAGGAAAAACAGGCCTGCCCAAACGGCACCGAGCAAAAGCGTCTGCCCGAAATCAGGCTGGGCGATCAACAGTGCCGCACAGATCGCAAACAGAAGCACTGCCAGAATGGCGCCTGGCACTTCCCTGCGGCGGCCGCTTTCCGACAGAAGAAAGGCAATAAGAACCACGAATGCCGGTTTGAGAAACTCCGAGGGCTGCAGGGAAAATCCGGCAATGTAGATCCAGCGCCGGGCGCCCTTGGCCTCGAACCCCACGAACAGTGTCGCCATCATCAACAGGACGGAGACAACGAATATGACCAGTGCAACCCGGCGCACGAGCCGCGGTGTCATCAAGGATCCGGCCAGCATGATTGCAATTGCCGGGATCAGGAAAACCGCCTGCCGCTTGACGAAGAAAAAGGTGTCAACGCCGATACGTTCCGCCACCGGCGGGCTCGCTGCGAAGGACAAGACCACGCCGCCAACCATCAGAAGCACAAAAGCGGCCAGCAGATAGTGATCCACTGTCCAGAGCCATTCGGCAAATCGGCTTCGATCGGCGCGGCTGACCATCAGGCAACCTCCTCGTTTGCTCGCTCGATGTCCTCAAGCGCCCGGACTGCCCTGACAAAGGCGTCGCCGCGCTCTTCAAAATTCGGAAACTGGTCAAACGATGCGCAGGCCGGTGACAACAACACCGCGATTTCCGCAGCCCCGTCCGTTGCAACATCGCGGCTTGCGGCCTCGACCGCCTTGTCGATCGTGCCGCACATTGTGAAGGGGACTCGGTGGTTGGACACGACCCTGGAAAAGTCTTCTGCTGCCTCGCCGATCAGATAGGCCCGGGCAACTTGCGGGAAATACTGTTCCAGATCCCGGATCCCGCCATCCTTGGCGCGGCCTCCGGCAATCCAGTAAATCCGGTCGAAACTGGACAGCGCCCGGGCGGTCGCATCCGCGTTGGTCGCCTTCGAGTCGTTGATGTACAGGACCCGGCCATGCCGGGCGACCACTTCCATCCGGTGATGCAATCCCGGAAAGCTCTTGAATGCTTCCGCGATGTGGTCCGCGGGAATGTTCAGGGCTCGCAGCGCCGAATAGGCAGCCGCTGCATTCTGGCCATTGTGATCACCGCGAAGGCTGTTGATTCCGGCCAGAGACACGACCGGCGTCTGGGCTCCGTCGGCGGCTTCGAACAGCTCCCCTTGCCGGGCATACACACCCTCGGGCAATTCCCGTTCACCAGCGATCCGCACCACCGGTTTGCGCGACAGTTCCAGCCGGTCGGCCATGACCGCCGACAGGCGGTCATCGACACCGACAACCGCGAGCTTGGCACCAGCCACCAGGCGTTCCTTGATGGAGGCGTAGTTTTCCAGCGAACCGTGCCGGTCGAGATGATCCGGAGACAGGTTCATGTGAATGCCGACCGTCGCATCCAGTGTCGGGGCGAGATCGATCTGATAGGAGGAACATTCAACCACGTAGTAGCGCGACAGGACCGGCGGCTCCAGATCCAGAACCGGCACCCCTATATTGCCACCCATCTGGGTGTCGTATCCGAGCACCTTCAGAAGATGGGCAATCAGGGCTGTTGTCGTCGACTTGCCGTTTGTGCCGGTAATCGCAATCAGCGGAGCATCCGGGCAGACATGGCGGCGTTCCCGGCAAAACAGCTCCACATCACCAATCACCTCGATCGCCGCTTCACGGGCCTTGTCGACCGTCCAGTGTGGTACGGGATGCGTCAACGGCACACCAGGGGCGAGGACAAGAGATGAAAACGCGCTCCAATCCGCGCTCTCCAGGTCAGCCGTTTGCAGACCCTCGGCAGCCGCCGCCTTAACCCGCTCCGCGCTGTCATCCCAGCACGTGACACGGCAGCCCCCGGCAACGAGGGCACGCGCGGTCGACAACCCGGAGCCTCCGAGCCCGAAGAGCGCCACATGCCGGTCCTTGAAGGAGGTAATCGGGATCATCGCGCCTTACCTCAGCTTCAGGGTTGCCAGTCCGATCAGGGCAAGCACCACGGCAATGATCCAGAAGCGGATCACGACCTGGGATTCCGTCCAGCCCTGATACTCGAAATGATGATGGATAGGCGCCATGCGGAAAACCCGCTTTCCGGTCAGCTTGAACGAGAGCACCTGAACGATCACGGAGACCGCTTCCAGCACGAACAGGCCGCCGATGATCGCCAGCACGATCTCGTGCTTGGTCGCAACGGCAATCGCGCCGATCATGCCGCCAAGGGCAAGCGAGCCGGTGTCCCCCATGAAGATCGCCGCCGGCGGCGCGTTGAACCACAAGAACCCGAGCCCTGCCCCGATCACGGCGCCCGCAATGACCGCCAGTTCGCCGGTGCCGCGGACATGATGGATCTGGAGATATTCGGAGAAAACCGCATTGCCGGACAGATAGGCGATCAGGCCGAAGGATGCGCAAGCGATCATCACGGGCACAATGGCCAAACCGTCCAGTCCGTCGGTCAGATTGACCGCATTGCCGGCACCAACCATCACAAAGGCCGCAAAGGGAATGAAGAAAATACCGAGATTGAAGGTCAGGTCCTTCAGGAACGGAAATGCGATCGAAGTCGAAAACGGCGGATTGTCGAGCACGGTCACCGCATAGGCAGCAAGAGCTGCGATCAGGAATTCCAGCGCAAGCCGCGCCTTGCCGCTAAATCCCTTGTGCGTGGACTTTGTGACCTTGAGATAGTCGTCGTAGAAGCCGATCAGGCCAAAGCCCAGCGTCACGCCGATCACGATCCAGACATAAGGGTTCGACAAATCCGCCCAAAGCAGCGCGGCGACCAGCGCCCCGGAAAGGATCATCAGCCCCCCCATTGTGGGCGTGCCCTTTTTTGTCAGCAGGTGACCTTCCGGGCCATCGGCCCGGATCGGCTGGCCATGCCCCTGCCGCAACCTCAGGCTCGCAATGATCTTCGGTCCGAACAGGAAGACGAATATCAGCGCCGTCATGATCGCTCCGCCGGTCCGGAACGTGATGTAACGAAACACGTTCAGGGCAGAGACTTGATCGGCAAATTCGCCTAGAAAATAAAACATTCAACAATCCTCACGCCGCTTCGGTTTCGTCTACCGGCGGATATTCCTTCTTCAGGGCCTCAACGAGCGGCCCCATGCGCGTGCCCAGCGAGCCCTTTATCATGATCACGTCGCCCGGGCGGACGTCTTCAAGCAATCTGTCTTTGAGCTTGTCCGAGCTTTCCGCATAAGCACCCCGGAGATGTCCCGGCAGCCGCTCCCACAGGCGGTGCATGTGCTGGCCGACGCAATAGACCGCATCAAGACCGGCCGCTTCGGTCGGTTCCAGCAACCCGCCATGCAGGTCATCGGACTCGATGCCCAACTCACGCATGTCGCCGAGCACCGCTACCCGGCGCCCCGGGCGTGTGACAGGTGTTTCACCGAGAACCGCCAGGGCTGCGCGCATACTGGCCGGATTGGCGTTGTAGCTCTCGTCGATCAGCGAAAACGTGCCGCTTTGGACCCGCAACCGGCTGACTTCGCCGCGTCCCTTCGGCGGGTGCATGTCGGCCAGTGCCAGTCCGGCCAGAGCCAGATCGGCGCCAAGTTCGACCACGGCCGTCAGAACCGCCAGACTGTTGCGCACATGATGCTGCCCCGCCGCCCCAATCTTGTAGGTGATCTCCTGCCCCAAAATCGATGCCTGAACACTGGAATTGCCCGGCTGGCGGGTCACCTTCTCGACAAAAGAATTCGCCGCACTGCTTTCGCCGAACATCTTGACATTGCGGACACCGGCAGCGGTCGCCAGGAACATCAAGAGATCGTATTGCTCGTTGTCCCGGTTGAGAATTGCAACGCCGTCCGGCTCCAGCCCGTCAAAGATTTCAGCCTTCGCCCGCGCGATCTTTTCAACCGATTCGAAGAACTCAAGATGCACGGCCTGAACGGTCGTGATGATCGCCACATGCGGACGCACCATTTTGACCAGCGGCGTGATTTCGCCTGCGTGGTTCATGCCGATTTCAAAGACACCATACTCGGTATCGGCAGGCATCCGGGCAAGCGTCAGCGGCACACCCCAGTGATTGTTGAAAGACGCGACCGACGCATGGGTCTTGCCCGAGCGCTCAAGGCAAAGCCTCAGCGCTTCCTTGGTTCCTGTCTTGCCGACCGAGCCCGTGACGGCAACGATCCGGGCGCTGGTCCGGGCCCGGGCAGCAATCCCGATGCGCCGAAGCGCCTCGAGCGGATCGTCCACCAGCAGATAGCGTCCGTCTTCCGGCAAATCCGGCTGGCGGTGGCGCGCAATGATGCAAACCGCCGCGTCCCGTGCAAGTGCGGCCTCGACGAAGTCGTGGCCATCAAACCGGTCTCCCCGGATGGCGACAAAGGCGTCACCGGGTTCGAGTGTGCGGCTGTCGATCGAAATTCCTGTGACCCTGGCGCTGGCCGCACCGGAAATCTCGCCTTCGGCGGCCTTTGCCAGATCCTCTAGCGTCCATAGTGGCGCGCTCATTCTTGTCCCTCCCCTGCCAGGGCCTGTGCGACCGCTTCATGATCGGAAAATGGAAGGACCGTGTCTTTCACAATCTGGCCGGTTTCATGACCCTTGCCTGCCACACAAAGAATATCATCAGGCCCGAGACGCCGGACCCCTTCCCGGATGGCCTCGGCGCGGTCTCCTATCTCAAGTGCCTCCGGCGCCCCGGCCAGAACCGCCTTGCGGATTGTGGCCGGGTCTTCCGAACGCGGGTTGTCATCGGTCACGATAACCAGATCAGCCCGCTTTGCCGCAATCTCGCCCATCAGCAGCCGCTTGCCCGGGTCCCGGTCGCCGCCAGCACCGACGATGACGCTCAATTTGCCCTTGGCAAAGGGACGCAATGCTGCAAGGACATTGTCGAGCGCGTCGGGTTTGTGGGCATAGTCGACCACGGCCAGTCCGCCGTTTGCCTTCCGGCCAACGAATTCCAGCCGCCCGGGCGCACCTTTCAGGCTTTCCAATGCGCGCAAGGCCGTTCCGGTGTTGACACCGGCCGCAATTGCCAGACCGGCTGCAACGAGCGCATTCGACACCTGAAACCGGCCCAAAAGCGGCAAGGAAACGGTGTATTCCCCGCGCGCCGCGGCAATCGTGAGGATCTGGCTCGCCCCATCGGTTTTCAACCCGACCAGCCGCAGGTCCTGCCCGGTTTCGCCAACGGTGAATGTCCTCAACCCGCGCTCTTTCGCGATATCTGCGATCCGGCCGGTGTATTTTTCACCCGGGTCGTAGACCGCAACGCCCCCCTCGGGCAAAAGACCGCGAAACAGCTTCATCTTGGCCTCGAGGTAATCCTCGACGGTCGGATGGTAGTCCATGTGGTCGCGGCCCAGATTGGTAAATCCCGCAGCCACCAGCCGCACGCCGTCCAGGCGATGCTGGTCCAGACCGTGGCTGGAGGCTTCCATGGCGGCATGGGTGATGCCGACTTCTTCCAGACGTGCCAGCTCGGCCTGTAGCGCGACAGGGTCCGGAGTTGTCAGACCGCCATAGCTCTGCCCGTCTGCAGTAACGGTTCCAAGCGTACCGATGCTGGCGGAAGAATGGCCCGCTGCCTGGAAAATCTGACGGACAAAGTCGGCAACGGAGGTCTTGCCGCTGGTTCCGGTCACAGCGACCATCACCTTTGGCTGGCGTCCGTAAAACCGGGCCGCCATCAAGGCCAGCGCCCGGCGCGGATCATCGGCCTCCAGAACAACCGTTCCGCCGGGCAACTCGGCGCGAAGCCGCGCCGCAGTTTCGCCCGAGGCAAGCACGGCCGCAGCTCCGGCAGCCACCGCCTTGCCGGCAAAAGCCGCGCCATCCGCTTTGGCACCCTTGAGGGCTGCAAACAAAAAACCCGGCTTCACCGCGCGGCTATCAGCGGTCATGCCGGTAATATCAAGGGCGTCTGCGCCCTCAGGCAGGTTTAACCCACCAGCAACATGGTGAAGCAACATGTCATATGGTCATCCGGTTCGTGCGTCGTCTTGCGTTCGGCATCTTCGGACCGGGGAAAACGGCTGCGACCCCGCCCGGCCCGTTGTGCCAGTCTAATATGATATTTCGATCGGTTCCGAGCCCTCTCCGTAGCGCGGCATAACGCCCAGCATCGGCGCAATGCGCCGGATAATGGATGCCGCCACTGGCCCGGCGTTAAGTCCGGCAGTTGCAGAGCGCGATGGCGGAACCGGCTTCGGTTCGTCAATCACGGTCAGAACCACATAACGCGGATCGTCCATCGGGAAGGCAGACAGGAACGAATTGCGCCGCTTGTTACGAACATATTTTCCGTTTTCAATCTTCTCGGCCGTGCCCGTCTTACCGCCGACCGTATAGCCAGAAACCTTGGAACGGCGCCCGGACCCCGACAGCACATTCAAGCGGAACAGATACCGCATCACCTTGCTGACATCCGGCGAAATGACCTGTTTGCCGAGCGCGTTAGCCTCATCCTCTGTCCGCGGGAGGAAGGTCGGCGGCAACAGCCTCCCACCGTTCACAAGAGCGGCAGCGGCAACCGCAGTCTGCATCGGCGTCACCGAAAGGCCGTGCCCAAAGGAGATGGTCATGGCCGCAAGTTCATTCCATTTCGGTGGCAACAGCGGAGATGCATTTTCCGGCAGTTCCGTTTGAAGACGCGACGTCAGGCCAAGACGCCCGAGGAACTCCTGCTGCTTGTCGATCCCTGCCGACAGCATCATTTTTGCGGTACCGATATTCGAGGAATAGATAAAAATTTCAGGGACCGAAAGGATCCGGTTTTTCCCGTGGAAATCGGAAATAGTCCGCCCGCCCGCACGAATTGGACGGGTCGCATCGAAACTGTCCTGCACGGAGACTTTGCCCGAATCAAGCGCCATTGCCGTGGTGAAAGCCTTGAAGACCGAGCCCATTTCATAAACACCGCCGGTTGCCCGGTTCATGCGGTCCTTTTCAAGCGCCTGCGCTCGGTCGTTCGGATCGTAGTCCGGCAAGGACGACATGGCGACAACCTCGCCGGTCCTCACATCCAGCACGATTCCGACCGCAGCAATTGCCTGATACCGCTCAAGCGCCTTGACCAGTTCGTCCCGCACAACATGCTGCACGCGCAGATCCATGGCCAGCCTGACCGGCTCCATGGTCCGGCCTGCGGTGAACCCGAGTTGCTGCAGATCCGACAGCCATGCCCTGTCGATGTATTTTTCAATCCCTGTCAGGCCCTGGTTGTCGACATTGACCGATCCGACGATGTGCCCGGCGGTCGGGCCGCCGGGATAAAACCGCTGGGTTTCATAAAGGTAGCTGATGCCCGGAAGGCCGAGATTATGGACCTGGTCCGCCTCGAAAGGTGATGCCTCCCGCTTTAGCCAGATGAAACCCGCCCGGCTCTCCAGACGCCGCCTGACCTTGGCCTCATCAAGATCGGGCAGAACCCGCATCAGTCCGTCCACGGCCTCATCCACGTCCAGAACCCGGCGCGGCTCGGCATAAATGGAGGCGGTCTTGATGTCGGTTGCAAGGATTTCGCCATTGCGGTCGATCAGATCAGGCCGGGCCGCGCTGACCGAATCCTGCGCCGACATCAGCGCAGAAGAAGGAGCCTCCTCCATTTCCGCCAGAACAACGAGACGTCCGGCAATCGCTATATAGACCATGGCGAAGGCCGCCATCGCGACATAAACCCGTGATTTGACCGCGCTTGCAGATACCGAACTGTGGACCGGCCGCGGCCTCACTTTTCGGACCTGCAGGAAGGATGTGGGTTCGTGTGCCAGTGCCATGATGCCGCCCTCACCTGATCACCTGGTTGGAACCTGCATAACCGCCCATCGTGTCGGGCTTGCCGATCGGCTCAAGCATGACCGGCCGGGCAGGCAATTCCTCCGCGGTGACGATCTGCCGAACGTCAACCGGTTGAAGCTGGAGATAGTCGTTGTAGCGGCCGACGAGCTGCTGCAGCCGGTCCGGCTGGTTCAGCAGGCTCCATTCGGCTTTCAGATGCTGGATCGATTCCTCTTCAGCCTTGATCTCGCGCTGAAGCTCGGCCACCCGCGCAGCGGATTTTTTCGCTGCAAGCTTCATGTCGTAGACCGTTGCCGCTCCGATGACGACCGCTGCAACGAAAAGGATGTTGAGATAGCGCACCATGGTCAGCCTCCCAACCCATGGAATTCCGCCAGACGCGGAACGCCTGCGGCATGAATGTCGAGTTCGCGCGCAGGTGCGTCTGTCCTGCGGCCTGCGCGCAGGCGCGCGGAACGTGCGCGCGGATTGAGGCCGGTCTCGTCTTCATCCGCCTCTACGGCCTTGCGGGTAAGAGATTCGAACGTGGGCGGCGGAACATCCTCTTCCGGCATGTGGCGGGACCCGCCACCGCGGGTTTTTGTCCGGTCTGCCAGAAACCGCTTGACGATCCGGTCTTCCAGAGAGTGAAAGCTGACCAGCACGAGACGACCGCCCGGCTTCAAGATCCGCTCGGCCCCTGCCAATGCCCGCGCCGCCTGATGCAGTTCGCCGTTCACATAGATCCGCAGGGCCTGGAACGTCCGGGTGGCCGGGTGGATCTGCGCCTTTTTGGGCGAGCGGCCAAGCACCTTTTCGATCAGGCCTGCCAGTTCCGCCGTCCGGGCAAACGGCTTTTCCTGGCGCGCCCGGTCGATCGCATGAGCAACGGTGGTGGCCCGTTTTTCTTCCCCCAGAAGCGCGATGACCCGGATCAGGTCGTTCACCTTCATCTGGTTGACGACATCTGCCGCGCTCGGCCCCGCCTGCTCCATGCGCATGTCCAGAGGACCGTCCCGCAGGAAGGAAAACCCCCGTTCGGCCTCGTCGAGCTGCATGGAGGACACGCCCAGATCGAGCACCACACCATCCACGCCATCAAAACCTGACTGGCGGGCATGGGCTTCTAGATCTGCAAACTGTCCCGGCACAAGGATCAGGTTCCCGGCACTCTCGCACACCAGCTCCTGTCCGCCCGCAATCGCATCCGGATCCCGGTCGACACCAACCACCTTGGCACCGCGCTCCAGAAGTGCGCGTGAATAGCCGCCTGCTCCGAAGGTGCCGTCAACAAACACTTCACCGGGCTGAGGGGCGAGATGCTGAAGAACCTGCCGGAGGAGGACCGGCACGTGGCGGACTGGTCCGCCAGCGCCGGGGAGATCCCCGTTGTCGCCGACCGCCATCATGCCGAGCCTCCTGGCAGGGAAGCCGGGGCGATCTGCCCCGACAACATTGCGAGCGCGCGCTTTTGGGCCTCTGCGCGATGCTCGCGAAACTTTTCCGGTTCCCAGATCTGGAACTTGTAGCCCAGGCCCGCAAAGGTAACCTGATCGCTCAATCCGGCGTGTTCGCGGATCATGTCGGACAGATTGATCCGGCCATCGCCGTCGATCTTGAGGTGCTCGCTGACACCGAAAAGTGACATGGCCAAGGCATCGTGATCCGGCGACAGGCGGCGAAAGGCTTCCAGCTGCTTTTCGTGCTCTTCAAGCAACGCGTTTCCACCTGCATCAATGGCCGGGCAGTGAGCGGACGGACTGCAGTAGAGCCCTTCGTAGCCGTCCTTCGCCAATACCGAACGGAAAGACGCCGGGACAGACACGCGTCCCTTGGCATCCAGCCGGTTGGTAAAATGCGAAACAAAGCCCGCCATCAATCCTCACAAAGCAGGCCTTAGCCCACCCCAGCCCATAACTAAAAGAACGAGAAAGCGGCCACGTACCGGGCCAAAAACAAAAAACTGACTTCCCCAAGCCCACATGGTCCGGACAAACATGGACCACCGATCCCCGTTCTGGGTTCGCCTGGATTATTCATGGTAATTTCATGGGCGTCAATGGAATCTCATGGAGATTCATGGTTTCACGCCCCACTAGAGGCCCGTTTCAGCCCCCCATGCAAGATGATCCGGCCAGCGTTAATCTTTCCTTGACAGGCAGACAGAAACGGGCTCGGCAACATCACCACTGGCAATTGCCGCAAAACCAAGCGTTTGATGTTTCGAAAATGCGGAAATTCGAGACCGGATCCGCCCTGCCCGCTGCCCAAACCGGCTATTGGCCGCGCGCGGAAGACCATGGTTAACAAAATGCTTAAACTTGTGAAAAATTGAACCGGAAGGTCAAAAAATACCGCCGGAGGTCACGCATTTTGCCGAACCTGAGCGGTTCGTCTCCGCCCGACCCAAAATAAGGCCGCTGCACGATGTGGCGTACCGTATTTCGGCCCACCCAAACCCATGAGGCTGGCCAAGGCTCGGACCCTCCAAGGAGTGTGTCCGCTGCTACAATCGAACGGCTGTTCCCGGCCGAGAGGTGTCCACCCCGCGTTGCGATGGATTGTGAGGATTGAAAACCAGTCGGCCTGTAAGCCGGGTTCGGTATGGCCTGTGGCCGAAACCACAGACGTGACAGCCATTCATCTGGGACGCCTGTTGCCAGACGCCTCGCGCAACCCACCCGGACAGCTGGCCCGGAAACTGGCCTGAGCCGCACTTGCATGCGGACCCGCGCTGTCCCTATTCGGTCTTGCTCCCGGTGGGGTTTACCATGCCGCGTCCGTTGCCGTCCGCGCGGTGGGCTCTTACCCCACCCTTTCACCCTTACCCCGGACTGATCCGGGGCGGTTTGCTTTCTGTGGCACTTTCCCTAAGGTCACCCTCGCCGGGCGTTACCCGGCACCGTGTTTCCATGGAGCCCGGACTTTCCTCCCCCGCGGCCTTTCGGCACTTGCGGCAGCGGCTGTCCGGCCGACTGGTGCGCGTCACTTACGAGGCTTTGCGTGTCCGGTCAAGCACCGGCCGGATTTCGGAACATGCGCTCCGCCCCCTGAACGGAAGAGCGCTCGATGCACCCGATACCGAGCTCCATACGCTGTCCGGCCGCCACCGTCCCGCAAGAATATGAAGGGTCCCGGGAACGCCTGCGATGATCACGGCTGCAACGCCTTCACGCCCCCTTTTCATTCCGGCCCCCGAAACGTTTCCGCAGTTCCGTTTTGAGTACCTTGCCATAGGCATTTTTCGGCAAGGCCTCCAACACATGATAGGCTTTCGGCCGCTTGAAGCGTGCCATGGAATTCAGGCAATGGCTGTCCAGCGCCTCAATGCTCACCGACGCCTCCGCCTGAAAAACGATACAAGCGACCACTTCCTCGCCCCATTCGGGATGGCCACGCCCGATCACTGACACCTCGTCCACTTCATCGAGCTCCAGCAGGACCTCCTCGACTTCGCGCGGATAAATGTTGGTGCCGCCGGAAATGATCACATCCCGGGAACGATCGGTAAGCGTCACAAAACCGTCCGTGTCCATGTGGCCGACATCACCGGTCAGAAGCCAGCCGCCGCGAATGGTCCTGGCGGTGGCCTCCGGGTTGTCCCAGTAGCCCCGCATGACAGCTGCTCCCCGCACGGCAATCTCGCCTGTCTCTCCGGGCGCACAGGGCTGGAGGTCTGTGTCCAGCACCATCACCTCGCTACAGGAAACGGCTGTACCCACCGATGCCAGCCTGTCCCGCCACCTGGGATGTGACCGGTCTGCGACCATTGATCGTGGCAGCGCGGTGATCGACATCGGGCACTCCCCCTGCCCGTAGACCTGGACAAAGCGTGGTCCCATGACCTCGACAGCCTCGATAATGTCAGCCAGATACATCGGCCCCCCGGCATATACGATGGTGCGCAACCCCTCGCCCGTGGAACCTGCCGCCTTTGCATGAGCAACCAGACGGTGGACCATGGTCGGAGCCGCGAACAGGTGAACACTCCCGAAAGACTTGGCCAAGTTCAAAATTTCCGACGGTTCGAAGCTGCCGCTTTCCGGTATGCAATGCCCGGCACCGCGCAGAATATGCATGAAGTTGTAAATCCCTGCGCCGTGCGACATCGGCGCGGCATAAAGCGCAACATCTTCGGCATACACTTCGTCCACATCGGCAAAATAGGTCAGCGTCATGGCCTGAAGATTCCCGTGGGTGATCTGGACACCTTTGGGACGGCCTGTTGTACCGGACGTATAGAACAGCCAGGCAATGTCGTCCCGCAGACGGCTCGACACATGTTCCGTTGCGCCCTGGGCAAGGAGTTGCTCCAACTCGCCATCAGAGGAAACGATGCACGTGCACGCCTCCGGCAAATGAGGCCCGCCCCTCAAGTCCGCAGCGCGTGCTTGATCGCAAAACACCACCCTTGCGCCGGAATTCTCAAGAATGAACCCGGCCTCGCGCGAATGCAGCTTGTAATTTGTTGGCACAACAACGGCCCCAAGCTGCCAAATGGCAAACAGAAGAGGGAGATATTCCGTATCATTGGCCATGAACACGGCCACCCGGTCTCCCGGACCGATCCCGTGAAGGGCATTCAATCCTCCCGCCAGCCGGCACACCCTTTCGTGAAAGGTCCGGTAGCTCGCAATTTGCCTTGTACCGTGAAACAGGGCCGGGCGTTCCGGAAACAGGCGCGCCGCACGCTCCAGCCACACAGCTACATTCATTCTAGCACCCTCCTCACCAACCGATTCAGTGTCCTTTCAATGGAGCTTATTCCGGTCTCGTTGCAAAGCTGTTGCTTGATTTGAAATCCCCCTTCCCCATCCGTTGAACTACTGCGTTGCACAATCTTCACTTTATTTCGCAAGCGGACGCCCGTTAATGTTTGGTCATCTTTTTGGCCCGCACACGGGAGAAATGATTGATGAAACACGCGGTAAAGCCGGAAGAGGCTGCTGAACTCATTCCGGACGGATCGGTTCTGCTGATTGGCGGCTTCATGGGCGTTGGCACGCCCCACCGGCTAATCGATGCGATTGTCGCGCGCGGCACAAGAGACTTGACTGTCGTTGCCAATGATACCGCCTTGCCCGGAAAGGGAATTGGCAAGCTGATTACGGCAGATGCCGTCAGCCGGGTCATCGCGTCACATATCGGCCTTAACCCCGAGACCCAGAAAAAGATGATTGCCGGAGAGATCGAGGTCGAACTGGTGCCTCAAGGCACCCTTGTCGAGCGGATCAGGGCGGCAGGCGTCGGCCTCGGCGGTATTTTGACCGCCACCGGGATCGGAACACCGGTAGAAGACGGCAAGGACAAGATCGAGATCGACGGCAAGGCCTATCTCCTCGAAAAACCGGTCCACGGCGACTTCGCCCTGATCGCCGCGCGTCAGGCCGACTATGTCGGGAACCTCGAATATTCGCTGACCGCACACAACTTCAATCCGATCATGGCGCTGGCGGCGGAAACCGTGATTGCCGAACCCCAGACAATCGTGCCGGTTGGCGTGATCTCGCCCGATGCCGTCAAGACCCCCGGTGTTCTGGTCGACCATCTTTTGGAAAGGGCTGCGTGATGGATGCCAAGGAAATCATCGCCCGGCGCGTGGCGCAGGAAATCCGCGAAGGCATGCTGGTCAATCTCGGCATCGGCTTGCCGAGCATGGTGGCCAACTATCTTCCCGAGAAAGTCCACGTCTTCTTTCAGGCCGAAAACGGCGTCATTGGTCTGGGCGCGCGTCCGCCGGAGGGAATGGAAGACCCGGACCTGACGGATGCAGGCGGCGGCTTCGTGACCGCAGTGCCGGGTGCTGCCTCAATCGACAGCGCCATGAGTTTCGGGCTGATCCGTGGCGGGCATCTGGACATGACCGTTTTGGGCGGTTTGCAAGTCGATGCGCGCGGTTATCTGGCCAACTGGATGATCCCGGGCAAGATGGTCCCGGGCATGGGCGGCGCCATGGATCTGGTATCGGGTGCCAAGAAGGTCATCGTTTCCATGGTGCACACCGCCAAGGGGGCGCACAAGATCGTCCCGGAATGCACACTGCCACTCACAGCTGCCCGCAGAGTCAGCCTGATCGTCACCGAAATGGCGGTTATCGAACCGACCGAAAACGGCCTCGTTCTGAAAGAGCATGGTCCTGGTTGCACCGTTGATGACGTGATTGCGGCGACAGGGACAAATCTGATTGTCCATGGCGATGTCCCGCAAATGCGCCTGAACTAATACCAACCGCGCGAACAACGAAAAAGGCCTGCACCAGACCGGCTCAGGCCTTTTTATCAATACGGGCGGTGTTGGTAGGAAACCCGGTACCCCGTACTCGATCTCGTTTTGTGCCGATTAAAGCGCTGCCAGAATCTGCTGGACCTTTTGGCAGTACCGCCTGCTGACCGGGTTCATGCGTTTGGCATAGTGACCCGCATTGTAGCGCAGGATTGTGCCGCAGAGATCTCCGTCGGCCCGTTCGTGTGCGCCGGCCAGATACTTCATGCCCCATTCGAGATTGGTTTCCGGATCATAAAGAGCGCTGACAGACCCGCTATATCCAAGACCACGTGCGGTGGCTGGCTTGATTTGCATAAGCCCGACTTCACCGGCACTGCCGCGTGCACGCGGATTGAAGTTGCTTTCCACCTCAACCACGGCCTTGGCGATGTGAAGCGGAACGCCATGCTTGCCAGCAGCCTTCTTGATCATCTTCTCAAAGGCTTCGAGGCCCTGTTTGTCCCCGGCTGCAGCCCGTGAACTCTTGGAATTCTTGGACGACTTTGCGACCTTCTTGGCCTTCGGCGAGGAAGACGATTTGGTTGTTTTTGATGCAGTCTTGCTTGCAGCTTTGGCTGGTGTCTTCTTGGTCTTTTCGGCGGTTGCCTTCTCGTCGCTTGTTTTCCCGCTGTTGACCATCACCAGCGGCGCACCTTGGCCGCGATGGGCATTCAGGATCTTCAAGCCACCCTGCTTGGCGTTCTTGTCTGAAGAGGTTTCCGTCCCGGACCGGTTGATCTTGATCGGGTCCGGCATCACGCGATCCGATCCATCGGTCGCTGCGCTCGCTTGCGCTGAAAACGTCATTGCGAAAGCCAGCGCAAAAACTGCACCGCTGACGGTCTTCCTGGACTGAAGCATTCAGTGAGCCTTGTTTGTTGTTGTTGGTATACTCAAAATCGGCGGGAGGAATGACGGCACACTGAGACAAAATTCCGGCCCGCCCCGGTCACGAAATATTTCATTTGGAGTCAATAAATGCTTCGAATTGGCACACAAACCCTACGGAATCGGCAGAAATAGACAAAACCATGACGGGGTCATGACAAATTGCGGCTGCAGCTTGATAGTCTCTGGATCAAGGCAAAGAGAGTTGGACAGATACGCGGCGTAACCGTGTCGCCGAAATGGACGCTCCAACACCCCTACGCTACGTCATATTTAATATTGTAAGAATTATGTATGGTCAAAAGGCTGGGAATAGATTCCGAACACTTCAAGCACGAGCTTCAACCACCACGTTTTGGGCAACGGGCAACGCTGCCGCAGAGAGCCACCGCCCGTCGCCATAGCTTCTCCGACAGGCATGTGGCAGCATTGGTCTATGTTTCGAGAGACGGCAGCTTCGACAACAGCGCATAAAGCGTTTCGACGGTCGGCTGATCGACAATGCCATCGACCCGGGCCGGCCGGAAATGACGCTGGAAAGCGGTTACGGCCAAAACGGTGCGGCGATCGAACTGCCCGGTTACGCCGACGTCATAACCATAAAGCGCCAGCATCGACTGAACGGCTTCGACGGGCTGCCCGGCCTCGCCTTCCTGCATGAGTATGCCACCGCCGGCATCTCCCGGTGTCACGTGGAGCCCGACCCCGGCCTGAGCCAATCGGTCCCACGGAAATTTTTCACCGGGATCCGCTTTACGATCCGGCGCGATGTCGGAATGGGCGAGCACGCGCCAGGGCGAGATCGCATGGCGGGCGCAGATATCAAGGCAGAGGCCGATCACCGCTTCGATCTGAGCCCCCGGATAATCGGGGCATCCCCCGTCATGGCCGGGGTTCACGATCTCCACGCCGATGGAGCGGGAGTTTATGTCCCGTTCGCCCTTCCAGCAGCTCTTTCCGGCATGCCAGGCCCTTCGGCTTTCGGGGACCAGCTGATCGATCCGGCCATCCTCGTAGACCAGATAATGGGCGGAGACCTCCGAAGCAGGGTCACACATGCGCCGGAGCGCGTCTTCGGCACTCTTCATGCCGGTGTAGTGCAACACAAGCGTATCGATTGGCACACCGGCCGCGCGCGCACCGTGGTTCGGTGATGGATGAACCCTTGCGGCAACACCCGTATCGGTCCGGACACTCATAGGCCACGCTCCGCAGCGATCTGCGCCCAGGCCGCGTTCAACGCCGCAAGGCGGTCATTGGCAATGCGGACAAACTCTTCCGGTACACCGCGGGCAATCATCCGGTCCGGGTGCGTTTCCTGAACTTCCTTCCGGTACTGGGCCTTCAGTTCGCTATCGCTCGCATCCGCACCGATCCCCAGAACGATGTAGGGATCACCATGCTCACGCGTGTGGCTGGCAAGGACACGATTGAACTCGCGGTGATCGAGGCCGAACACCTCGGCCACCTTGGCCAGGTAGGCCACTTCGCTTTCATGCACGACGCCATCGGCCTTGGCGATGTGGAACAGGCCATCGAGAATGTCGAGAAGTGTCTTCCGATCATAGGGAAACAGGTCGGCGAGTTTCTTGGCATAGACATCAAAGCCGGCGACATCCTGTTGTGCCAGATTGAACAGCCGCGCGACATTGCGCTCCTCACCGGGCGGGACATCGAACAGGTCGCGGAAGGCGATGATCTCATCATTGGTGACGATCCCGTCCGCCTTCGCCATTTTCGCGGACAGGGCAATCATGGCAACCGTAAAACCGACACTGCGGGTACCTTCCGGCCGTGCCAGAACCAGCTGGACAAGCCGGTCGACAACCTGCGCACCACTGGACCCGATGGCACTCACAATCGCGCCAAGATTGTTCCAAACGCTCAACTTCCTACCCCGACCACCTTTTTCCCGCCGCAAGCACGACACCCTGTCTACCGTGTCCTTGCGGACTACGCTACCTATGCGCCCTCCGCAATGATAACCGGCCGCAGATGAAGGCAGGGTGTTGAAAATATTGTGCGTGCCTTTCCAAGCGTATTTCCGGAAATGACGCCCAGGCCGCCAAAAACGTTCAAGCGGCCAGCCGGGAGCAAGCTACCCGTCAGGAGGTGCGGCCACCGCAGCAGCCACTACCGGCTTGAGGCAGCACCGGTTCTTCAATCTTGTGCTGGTTCACGCGCTTCGACAGCTGCTCGGCGGTTTCCACCCGCTCCGAATAGCGTTCGACCAGATAGTCCTCGCGGCCACGGACAAGGTAGGTGATCTTCAACAACTCCTCCATCACGTCGACAACCCGGTTATAGAGTGCCGACGGTTTCATGCGGCCATTGTCGTCGAATTCCAGAAACGCTTTGGGCACCGATGACTGATTCGGGATCGTTAACATCCGCATCCAGCGCCCGAGGACCCGCATCTGGTTCAGCGCGTTGAACGATTGTGAACCGCCGGAGACCTGCAGCAGCGCAAGCGTCTTGCCTTGCGTCGGCCGCACCGCCCCCATGCTGAGCGGGATCCAGTCGATTTGCGCCTTCATGACGCCAGTCATGGCGCCATGGCGTTCCGGAGACGACCAGACCTGTGCCTCGGACCACTCGGCCAGCTCCCTCAGTTCACGCACCTTCGGATGATCCGGATCGGCATCGTCGGGCAAGGGCAGGCCGGACGGGTTGAAGATCCGGGTTTCCGCCCCGAACCAGCGCAACAGCCGTTCCGCCTCTTCTGCCAAAAACCGGCTGTAGGACCGCTCGCGCAAGGATCCGTACAGCAGGAGCACCCTCGGCGCATGCGTGGGCGCGCCCGACAAGACAAGCCTCTCCGGATCAATCGGTTTCAACGCTTCAGGATCGATGTTCGGCAGGTCGCCGGGGAGGGTAATCATGTCAGGCATGACCGCCTCCGGTATTGACCACTTCCCCATCTTCCTTGGTGAACGCGCCGATGCCGGTATCGAGGAGATCGAGCACCTGTTCGGACGGGCGGCACAGGCGAACGCCCTTTGCACTCACCACGATCGGCCGGTTGATCAGGATCGGATAGGACATCATGAAATCGATCAGCTCGTCATCACTCCATTTCGGATCGTCCAGACCGAGATCGTCATAGGGCGTCCCCTTGCGGCGTAGCAGATCGCGCACCGGGATCTGCATGTGTCCGATCAGTTCAACCAGCCTTTCGCGGCTCGGAGGCGTTTTCAGATATTCGATCACCTCCGGCTCCTCGCCGGATTGCCGGATCATCGCCAGCGTATTGCGGGAAGTCCCGCAGTTGGGATTGTGATAGATTGTGATGCTCATGTTCGCTCCGTCCTGTTTCTGGGCACCATCCGGCCCGGTGTGGAGCAAATCTCCGGGTGACCGCCGCAACAGTCCTCCGTCAGAAACTCCAGCAAGTTCCGCATTTCGCCGTAGGCCACGGCATAGACAATGCGCCGCCCGTCGCGCCGCGTCGTCAAAAGACCTGCCCGCTCCAGCGCGGCAAGGTGAAACGACATGCGGGTTGGCGGGATTGTCAACTTCTCCGCAATCCGCCCCGACGGCAACCCTTCCGGCCCGGCCTTGACCAAGAGCCGGAACGTCGCCAGGCGATCCTGATGGGCAAGGGCTGCCAGCCTGCCGATTGCGTCTTCGTCTCTCATAATTCGATACTACAAGAATATTTGGATAATCAGAACATGGCGATATTCATCCGGATTTGCAAGCCACAAATCATGGCAGTGACCTCTGCATATTGCTGGTCTGTGCAGCT
>NZ_SMMF01000957.1:0-24553 GCF_009711355.1 Roseibium sp. RKSG952
GACCTCTTCGGCGAAACACTGCAGCCCATCCAGCGTCTCTTGAGCGTTGCACCCGAAATTGGGGTTCAGGATTACCCTGTCGATGCCGAGCTCGGAATAGGGTCCGAGTTTGTCGATCATTTCCTGCGGCGTGCCGATGAGAAGGCTTTCGGCCAGTTCATCGACAGTTTGCTTGCGCGGAAGCTCGCGGATCATTCCGTTGTCCACGACACCCGGTCCGGTAAACACGTTGTCGAAACGGCTGTAGTACCTGTTCGCAGCCGCGATCTTCTTTTGTCGGTCGGTTTCGTTTTGGGTTACAAAGCCAACCCGTGAAAGCGACAGGGTCAGATCACGCCCAGCTTCGCCCATCTCGCCTTTGGCGCGACTGAAGCCATCGACTTGTTCCAACAACAGTTGCTGGTTTCCCGCAAGCGGTGTCGTCTGAATGTGGAAGCCGCGTTTGGTGCAGTGATAAATACCTTCGGGGTTCAGCACCGCCATCATCATTTGCGGCCCACCGGGACGTAGAGGACGTGGCATGATGGTGATCGGGTCGAACTGATAGAAGTCACCATCCCAACTTACTTCTTCTTCGGACAGAAGTGCCTGCAAAACGGCCAACGATTCATTGAACCGGGCTTGGGTTTCCTCCATCGGCACTCCCAGCCGCTCCATCTCGTATTTGAAGGCCCCGCGACCCACACCCAACATCAGACGCCCTTCAGTAAAGATGTCGGCAACAACCAATTCGCCTGCATAGGTGCGCATGTCGTGTAGTGGCAGCACGACGATTGAGGTCATGATCTTGACGCGGCTTGTATGCGCCGCGATTTTGACCGCAAACTGCAGCGGGGCTGGCATCATCAAGCAGTTGATCAGGTGGTGTTCGGTCACCGACACGGCATCAAAACCCAACCGGTCCGCGAGGATCGCCTGCTCCAGCATGTCGGCATAGACCCGATCGCCGCCATAGGATTTATCAGGGTAATCTGCAGAAAGTTGGATGCTGAATTCCATGATAAGCCTCCTTTGTCTGTCCACGCTACGGTGCCAGAAAAAAGAAATTCTATAAAACGGAATTATTCTATCAATTACATCGAAAAATCTGCATTATCTATCTATGAACATAGCCGCAATTCAGACCTTTCTCAGCGTCGTTCGTACTCGAAATCTAAATCGGGCGGCTGAGGAGCTAAACATCACGCAGTCTGCGGTGACCGCCCGGCTCGACGCATTGGACCAAGCCTTGGGGACCCGATTGCTCATTCGGTCCCGTAAGGGTGCGATGTTGACCAAAGCGGGCTTTGCGTTTCTGGAACAGGCAGAAGTGATTACTCGCACCTGGGAAAACGCGCGCTCGCGTGCCAACCTGCCCCGGGGCGTGATACGTCTTTTCAGTTTCGTTTGTGATCCGGGACTGTGGACTGGCTTAGGTCAAAATTGGATCAGGCGAATTCGGGACAACCATCCAGAAACAGCCATTGAGATCTGGTCCGGGCTGACTGGAAATGCTCAATCCTGGTTGCAGGGTGGGATGAGCGATGCAGCACTGCTGACTGAACCCCTTGTCGGGACGGATTTCGAAAGTCGTGAATTCACCACCGACAGTTTGATCCAGGTCGCTACGCGACAGCGTGAGGCAGTGCGTTGGGATCCTGATTACATTTATGTGGACTACGGCGCCACATTTAGGGCGCAACACGCCGAAGCCTGGCCAACCGACGAAACCGCATCTGTTGCCTTCAGTAGTCCGGATTGGGCGCTTGCGCATCTGCTTTCTGAAGGCGGCTCCGCCTATCTTCCCCAACGCATGGTTGCCGGTCTAATTGCAGAAGGCGCTTTGTTTAGCGTTGAAAACGCTGTCGTATTCGAACGACGGACATTTCTCTCTTGGCGCAAGGGTCATGAAGATAACTTCCCTTGGCTTGCATCTTCGGGTGCAAATCCGAAAGAATTCTAAGCTACAAAGGGACAGTTGTGCCGATCTGATTCTGGTCCCCGCGTCAGTTTAGCGAACACAGTAGCTCATTCGCGAACATGTTGCCTCAAGACATCGATATATGCCGTTTTGTTGATTGAATGCCGCTTTCCGCTATCCTGCAGATCAAAGGGAGGCTTCGTCCATGCGAACTGTGTTTCTGGCAGGCACCTTGTCTGTTGTTGCGACGCTATGCGTCGCGCAAACTTACGACGTTGTAATTCTCAATGGTCGTGTGATGGATCCGGAAACCGGATTTGATCAAATCGCTAATGTGGGAATAAGCAATGGTTGGATTACGTCGATTACCGAAGACGCTATTGAAGGCGCTGAGACCATCGATGCGACAGGGCATGTTGTAGCCGCAGGCTTCATCGACCTCGAGCAACACGGCCTGGACCCGTGGGGCATCAAGGTAAATCTTCGTGACGGCGTCACAACCCAAATGGATTTCGAGGTCGGGGCCGCGAACATCGACGAGTGGTATGACGCGCGCGACGGCGTTACGCAGGCCAATTACGGTACTGTCGTTGGGCAAGAGTTCGCACGGATGCGGGTTCATGACGGTCTTGCACTTGAAGGAGGAGACATCGATTTCCGCAATTTCTTCGCTCTTAGGGCACAATCGGTGGAAGATGGCGTTGAAGGATGGTCTTCGGTTCCAAGCAATCGTGAGCAGATGAACGAAATCACGGCGCAGCTTGATGAAGGCCTGCGTCTTGGCGCGCTCGGCGTTGGATCGACCATCGGGTATGCCCGTGAAGGTATTACCACGTATGAGATGTTCCAAGCGCAACGTGCAGCGGCCCGTTACGGGCGGGTGACCTCTGTACATCACCGGTTTCACCCCAGTGCTTCTACGCCGACTGAGACACAAACGGGGGTTAATGAAATCCTTGTCAACGCGATGGTGCTTGGCGCCCCACTGCACATTCATCACGACAACGATTATGGCTGGTGGGAAAACCAGGAAAAACTACAGATGGCCCGCGACCAAGGTTACAACGTCTGGTCGAGTTACTATCCCTGGACCGCCGGGTCGGGCAACTACGGCGCCTCCATTATCGCCCCGGAAAACTGGGAAGGCTCGATGGGGTACAAATACGAAGAGACAATCTTTGATCCGCAACTCGACCGCTTCGTAACCAAAGACGAGTTCTTGAACTTTGCAGAGAATGAGCCCGGACGAACCGCTATAGTATTTAGTCCGCCAAGAGAGCAGTGGCTCAATGATTGGATAACAATTGCTGGGTACGGCATCTCTGGTGACGGGATGGCCGGGTTGGACATTGAGGGCAATCTGATGAGTTGGGATGCGCCCTATGAAGATTACGCAGGACACCCGAGGTCTGCCGGTAGCCATGCGCTTGTCTTAAGGCTGGCACGTGAAGCAAATGTGCCACTAATGCTTACGCTCACTCAGTTAAGCTACATCCATGCAAAGCGATTGGGTGATACCGGGTTGCGATCAATGCAGGTGCGCGGGCGGATGCAGGAAGGTATGGTCGCCGATATAACGATTTTTGATCCCCAGACAGTGACCGAAAAGGCAAACTATACACTGGGTCAACAAGGCCTTCCGTCGCAAGGTATTCCCTATGTGCTCGTTAATGGAACGATTGTTGTTAAGAACAGCGAAGTTCAACGAGATGTATATGCGGGACAGCCGATCCGGTTTCCAGTCGAGGAAAACGGGCGTTTCGTTCCGGCTGGTCGCGAACAGATCATGGGTATTCTCACGCCCGATACGGGCACAGCGCGCCCAACGCTGCTTGATGACATCACGAATAGTGAAGCCAATGTAGTACCTGTAGCGCCATCGCCTAAACAGTTTGCGTCGGTAGAGCCAACCGACGCCTATGATTGGTTTACACCTCGCAATGGCCTAGATGATGGTGCCCTGTTCTTTTGTGTCGTACATGCTCGATTTGAAGATCGCTCAACAGCAAGACGTGACTATGCGAAGGCCATGATGTCCAAAACTGGCGAAATTGGTCCCAAACAGCCGGGGCGGGGCATAGCAAACTAACTCGCTAAATTGCGCCCCACCTCAATACAAAAAAGCCCGCTTTGGGAAGCGGACCACTACTACTGTAGCTATCAGACCGTGAGTAACATTCGGTTAACCCTGAAGTCCAATGGCCCAATGATAGGTGGAAAAAACGCGCACGTTGCGTGCAAAATATGGAAATCAGCGTTTCCGTATCACTATTGATGAACTGCTAATCAGTCTTCTCTGAGGCGCTCAGGTGCCCGCATTCAGCGAGGCGTGGACCTGCAAGGAGCAATCCAGTTGATCTCTTTGCAGAGATGAAGGACCGTAAGAGTAATTTCAGAGGAGCCATAAGACTTACGTTCAATCACCCATTTCAGCCTAGGGAGAGCGAAAATGACCAACGCAACCTACAAGAAGATCGATGTCGTCGGCACGTCAACGGAATCTGTCGATGCCGCTATCAAGTCGGGAATCTCAAAGGCGGCTGAGACTGTAAAAAACCTTGATTGGTTCGAAGTTTCAGAAATTCGAGGTCACATAGAGAATGGCGAGGTTGCTCACTTTCAGGTCGCTATGAAAATCGGGTTCAGGCTCGACTAGGGCAACATGACACCCTCAGCTCAACAGGCGTTACTGAAGAAGAGCGCTGACAGTTCTTTCCAGAGAAGCAGGTCTATTTGTCAGCGTCGGTAAACCCGAACGCCCTGCGATATTTGGGGATGAAGAGCGCTTTCCCTTTCATCATGCGGGTGATCCAGTCGCCGAAGGTTGCAAAGAGCCAGCTATTTCCGATGACGGGGCCGAGTGGCACCAGAATGGGAGCTCTTTTCCATGGCACGTAAGGCTTCTGCTTTTCGACGGATGCACCATCTATCACTTTCTTAAGCGTCTTGATGAGCCATGGATTTTGTCGGGTCGTCGCGACAATTGTCATTCCGTCGCCAACGTTGGCAATGTCACCGGCTACGAAGACATTCGGGTAGTCTGACGGCCGCAACCACTTGTCGGTCTCAACACGGCCTGCAGTGCCTGAGGTCACACCCGGAAGACTTTGGACCAATGATGTTTGAGGTTTAGAGCCAATCACCGGAAACACAAGATCAGCGGTAATCACACTGCCATCAGCCAGAGTCACAGATCCTTCGTAAGGCCGATCCAAATGACGCAAGTCCTGCACCCTTTGGCCAAGAATGACAGTGACGCCGAGGCGTTCGAGTTTGCGTTTGAGCTGTGTACCAAATCCAGCCGGGTATTTTGGAAACAAGGTGTCATCGGAAGAAATCAAGGTGATGGTCTTTCCCGGCTGCGCCGCCGAGATCTCGCCCGCAAGTTCAGTTCCCACGGCGCCCGCGCCGACGATTGCTACAGAAGTCGCCCGTGCTAACCGTCCACTGACATCCATGCTGGCTTGACGGAAATCAGCGATGCTGTCTCCCGACGGTTTGAATGGGGCCGCATAAGACGATCCAGTTGCGATCACGATAAAATCCGCCGGGAAAACGGCTCCAGAGTCCAGGCTAACCTGGGTTTGGGAAATTGAAACTGCACGACCCCGCACAACTTTTCCCGACTCCAGTAAGTTGTCGTAGGGGAGGATGATCTTGTCCAATAATGTGGGTTCAACTAGCGCACGGATCGCGGCAGGCGGCTGCACGAAGGCTTCGCGTTGCTCAATCAGGGTGACATCCGCATAAGCGTCCAGTTTCTTGGCGACCTCAAACCCGACATAGCCTCCACCCACGATCACGATCTTCTTTTTGGTCATCGGGTTCCCCATTGCGGCACGTTGCATTGATGGTTAGCTAGTTTTGTACGATCGATCCAACAAGTACGGTCATTTGGGATACTGTAATGAAATCGGACGAACTTGAAGAACACTGCCAGATTGAATCACTGATCTCAGCCATTTCAGGACGTTGGAAACTGCTGGTTATCTATTGGTTGGCGCAAGGCAGCTGCCGTTTCAATCAACTCCAACGCAACTTGGGATCCATTACCCATCGCACATTGACGCGGCAACTCAGCGAGTTGCAGGAGACGGGGTTTGTCTCTCGCAAAGATTTTCGGACTATACCGCCACACGTCGAATACAGCCTCACGCCTTTGGGCCAAAGCCTGATCCCACTGTTGTATGAAATGCACGAGTGGGCAGCGCAGAACGCGGATAAACTACCGAAGACAAAGACCCGTCCGGGCTAGCTTGGTCAACCAACTTTGGCTGAACGGAATAGCAAAACGATCGCAGCCTGTTTCTCTTGTGGACTTAATTGCGCAGACCATCGCGAACTACTGGCATCCGTGCATGTGAACATCACGCGCAGCGGGATGAAAGAAGCCGTATTTGCGCTGTCTCCTTCAATCAAGGGCCATCACCGGAGGTGGATTGCAGTTCGCACGAGAGCCTGAACAACATGATTGAAGGCTCCGCAGGCCGAGCCGTAAGCATAAATGAACCATAGGCCGGTTCAAAACCGCGCCTAGCGTTCCAGCCGGTCCTTGAAAGTGCACTCGATCACTATCTGACGTTTGACCAAATTTGGATGAGTTGCTTGCAGCCGCAACTCTCGAGCGATTTGTATCTACAACCTAGATGAACGCTTGCCTATTGTCGTTTTTGATCAGAACGACCACCTCAGACCGGCTTTAAAGAACGGTCCCTGTGCGTCGTTTCCAAACTCCTGTTCGGCATTCGCTTCAAACGTCATGTTGCGGGCAAAGTCGTGCTCGTATCCGAGCAGCACGCTGGCTCCGGTGAAATCTGTCGATGCGAACGAAAGGTCTTGTGTTGTGGAAAACACTGTAACGCTCGCATCAGTATTGCCCAGATTACGTCGTAGGACACCCGACAGTTGGCCGCTCAGGACACCGCCGCTGTTCAGCGCGTGTTCGGCTTCGACACCCAAGCGGGCTTCGATGACTTCGGTGGTTGCGGCTCCGACAGTTGCGTTGGCAGATGAACCGGTCTCGGTATAATCATCATCATCTTGACGGGTATAGCGAACACTGCCGAAACCCAGCAATGCAAACGCGTCGCTGACGTCAAATGATCGCTCAACACCCAGATAGGCCGTTGCGAGAGTGCTGTTGTAGTCGGCGCTTGCGTTGGCGCTGCCGGCAATTTGGCGTGAGCGCTTGGTCGACAACCAGCCATAGCCTAGCCCGGCCTCAATTGTGAAAGATCCAATCTGACGTCCCAAAGACGCGTCCAGATACACACCATTTGTGTCAAAATCTGTCGTATCGGTATCACCGTTAGAGCGGAGGACACCCAGCCCGAGCGCCAGCGCCAAACCATTATCCAGTTGTCCGGAGTACCCAACACTGCCATTGAATACTGTGACGTCGGTATCAACTCCGGGCACGTTTTCGAAACGGCGACTCGCAGCATCTACAATCACATAGGGGCGGAAGGGTCCGAAGCTGACACCCGAAACACGGCCGGTTGCCGAATTGCGCGTAACCTGAGCCTGCCCTCCGTAGTTCAGTGTGCCCATGGAGCCATTGACCACTCCGCCGTAGAAGGCCGTCACGTCGGCTGAGTTCAACAGTTCGGCGGAATCGACGCTGGCATAAATCGGTGCCGCGCCACCTTCATCTTGGACAAACCACGCCGACCGGCCATCAGAGGCTGTTGTGGCAAATGTGCCTGAGCCCGTTGCAGCGTCCTGGAACCGAAACACCGCGCTGCCACCGACGGCATTCAGATTTACATTATGTTCCTGTACCCGGATCAGCCCCCCGACTTTGTCCTGGGTGACAAGGTTTAGCGTCCCTGCGCCGGTTCCCAGATATATCGCATAGGCGTCCCCCGAGGCGGACGTCGCGGAGATATCGCCAACGGCGGTGATTACACCGTCAAAGTTCCCGAAGTGCAGGCCGTAGGCGTTGACCTTGTCACCACCTGCCGCATCGGCCCGAATGACGCCGCTGTTGGAGAAGTTGCCCTGCATGTCCTCGATGTAGAACCCAGCGGCGGTGCCATCGGCATTGTTCGTTGCATTGACCAATCTGGCAGTGGCCGTAACTGTTCCTGTGTTTGCGACGTCGCCTGCCATCGTATCGCATAACAGAACGGCCTGAGCGCGCGCGCGTTCGACCCCCTGGGCAAAAGCTGTGATATTACCCTGATTTTGAACCGTATCACTGGTACCTCCGCGCACGTAAATTCCGCGTGCACTGGATTCTTCGGTGGCCGAAAAACTCTGTGCGGTGATCGTTCCCGAGTTCGTTAGCTTGCCCTCTAGCCCATTGCGAACTAAGACCCCGGCCACATTTGCGCTGTGGCCTTCTGCGCGAACTGAAACAGTGCCGCTGTTTGCGACATCACCACTAACCTTGCTTCCTACATAGATCCCATAAGCTTGCGCTTCGGTTTCCTGTGATGTGGCCTGTGTGATGACTGAACCAGAATTCGAGAAGTCGCCATTGAGTTGCTCATCGATGTTGAAGCCATAGGCCTCGGCTTCGTCTTGTGCAGTTGCCGACACAAATACCGAGCCCTGATTAACGATGTTGCCGTTCAAATGGTCATCGTCACCTGCGCTTCCCACATGCAAACCATAGGCTTTGGCAACACTGTCTGACGATTTGGCACGGATGGAAATGGTACCCTGATTCCGGAAATCACCTTTAAATCCGTCTTGTGCATACAGTGCTGCAGCCCGCGCTTCCTTGTGTGCTGCTGCCCGAACCGTCATCGATCCGGTGTTGTTCAGGGTACTGACTGCTTCTTCATGGTCAAAGTAGAGCGCATAGGCGTAGGCATATTCATCATCAGAACTGGCTTGCACCGCGAAAGACCCTGAGTTTTCGATATCCGCGTCAACCTGATCATTTCTGGTTAGCAGCCCATAGGCCTCGGCTTGTTTCGTTCCCGCGTCAGCAATCGCCCGGATCGTCCCGGAATTGTTCAACGCGCCGGTCCACTCCCGGTTGATATAGACGCCCGCAACGGTGGCTTCGGTCGCACCAATACCCTGGACCGAAATCGCGCCCGAGTTGAGGATGTTACCTTCCAGCCCCGACACCACAGAAATGCCATACCCAAGTGCGTCATTGGCCGTGCTTTGCGTGACGACCGAGATATTGCCCGAGTTCATGATGTTTGCGCCAACCTCACCGGACAGCCTCAGCCCAATCGCTTCGGCTTCGTCTTCGGCGACGGCCTGTAGCGCTATCGTACCGCTGTTGCTGACATCCTTGGTGACACCGCCGCTGATATAGAGACCATAGGCGTCCAAGTCATCTTCATCGATCCGGCCGACAACTTGAATCGTGCCCGTATTGGAGAAGGCGCCATCCAGTCCTTCGTCAATCCGAATGCCGTAGACATCTGCCGACGTTCCACTGTCAACTTCGCTGCGAATAAGCCCGCTGTTCAGAACATCTCCGGTCACGCCATCTTGAGCGTAGAGACCATAGGCATATGCTTGTTTGTTCTCTCCGATCGCCTTGACCGACAGGACACCCGAATTGTTGAAACCACCCTGGATGTGACCCGTGACATCCAGACCCTTCGCCATGACATCTTCATGAGACGCACCCGTGGCAGTCGCCGTAACTGCTACGCTACCAGAATTGAAGAACGTACCCGTCAGCTTACCATCGACGCGAAAGCCCGATGCCGTGGCCGTATCCTCACCGGAAGCCGATACAAACACCGAGCCCCCATTGGTAATGTTCCCGGTTACGTCACCATAAGAGATCATGCCGTAAGCAAATGCATCTGACGAAGATGCAACGGCCTCTGCACGGATTGATCCGTTGTTCGTCATGCTGCCGGTCAAGCCGCCTCCGACGCGTAAACCCGCGACATTCGCGGCATCGGAACCCGCACGTGCGACAGCTCTGATGCTGCCTGAGTTGGCCATATTGCCGGTCATGCCACTGGTAACGTCCACACCGCTGGCGCGAGCGCTGGACCCACTGGCATCGGCCATGACCGAGATACCGCCCAGATTGTTGAAGTCACCGGTCAGTCCGCCGGCGATGTCGATACCATTGGCCGAAACTTCATCGGACCCCTTAGCGTTAACAACAATCGTACCTCTATTTGTGACTGTCCCCGTCAGTCCGCTGCTGACATCAACACCGTCCGCGCGGACGGATGTTGATCCTGATGCGTTGACTACAACCGTACCAGAATTCGACAAATTTCCAGTCATACCTCCGGATACATGCAGGGCCTCCGCCTGAACCTGGCTAGAGCCACCTTTCGCAGTAACCGCAACGACACCGGTGTTTGAGAAGTTTCCATCAAATCCACTGGTGACGTAGAAAGCGTTGGCATCTGCCTCAGACGAGCTGATGGCCTCGATTGACACAGACCCACTGTTCGCTATGTCACCGGTCAAGCCGCTGCTGACATAAAGTCCATCCGCATCCGCTTCGCCCGAGTCACTATCAGCCTTGACGGTAAAGCTTCCCGAGTTGAGGAAATTTCCGGTCAGACCGCTGCTGACGTAAAACGTGCTTGCGTAAACCGACGTGCCCCCCGCAGCATTGACCGCGACAGTACTGGCGTTGGTGATGTCGCCTGTCATTCCGCCGCTGACATAGAAAGCATCGGCATCCGTTCTATCGATGCCGCCTTGAGCATCAACTGCTATGGTACCGGAATTCAGGAAACTGCCCGTCAGACCCCCACCGATACGTATGCTGGCGGCGTTTGCTGTGTCGGAGCCTGCATGCGCAATGGCGGTGATACTGCCCGAATTAGAGATATTGCCCGTCATGCCACTTGTGATGTCGATACCACTGGCACGTCCGCTGGTACCATCAGCATCGGCCTCGGCCCTAACTGTTCCGCTGTTCAGGATATGACCTGTCAATCCGCCGGCGATGTCGATCCCGTTGACCCGAACTTCGCCGTTGCCATCTGCCTTCACGGCAATCGTGCCGCTATTGTTGATAGTACCGGTCAGGCCACTGCTGACATCGAACCCATCCGCACGCACCGAGGAAGACCCTGAGGCGGAAACGGTGACCGTGCCCGAGTTCAACAGGTTTCCATCCATTCCGCCCGCAACGTGCAATGCCGAAGCGGATGCACGGTCGGTGGCACCGCTTGCGCTGACTGACACCGTGCCGGAATTCGAGTAGCTTCCGGTAAACCCGCTGGAGACGTAGAACGCGTCAGCATCAGCCCGCGACGCGCCGGTCGCTTCTATGGTGACGGTGCCATTGTTTGTTATGTCACCAGTCATTCCACTACTGATGTAGAACCCGTCAGCGTCTGCTTCACTCGCGTCGCTATCGGCTTTGACCATGATGCTACCGGAATTCAGGAAGCTCCCGGTCAGGCCGCTACTGACATAAAAGGCGTCCGCATCGACCGACGAATTGCCCGATGCGTTGACCGTAACGTTGCTGGAATTGGTGATGCTCCCCGTCATTCCGCCGCTAACATAAAAGGCATCGGCGTTGGTTTCCTCACTGCTGCCTTGAGCAGAAACCGAAATGTTGCCGGAGTTCAGGAAGTTGCCCGTCATGCCGTCAGCGACTCTGACAGCAACGGCCTCTGCCGTTTCGGCTCCGGTGTTAGTGGAGACAGTAATTGTGTTGGAACTGATAATGCTGCCGTTCAGCGCACCATCGATATTGATACCGGCCACTGAAACCGAAGCACCGCTTGTTGTGGTGGCGCTGAGAGTTCCGGTGTTCCTGATGGTTGTGCTGACGTCGTCCCCAAACATCAAAGCCGTAGCCGACGCATTCGACGATCCTGCCGCAGCGACCGCTGAAACGGCTCCTGCATTCATGACGGATCCTGTGGATTGAATGCCATTTTCAAACCTGCCGCCAGTGGCGACAGCATTGTCCGCGACTGTGGATGCGCTGGCCGACAATGTTCCTGTGTTTGAGAATGCCCCGCCGAACTCGTCATTGGCTAGGAAGCCATAGGCCGTAACGTTGGCTGCACCTCCGGTTATGGAAGCGCTTATTGCGCCTGTGTTGATGATCTGACCCGAGGGCAGCAACTGGTTGTTCGCCTGAAGACCTACCGCCAGGGAGTTTGCTGTTGCAGAGATAGAACCGCCGTTGGTGAGGACGCTGGAATAATCCGTGTCCAGTTCGACAGCGCGCGCCGTGGGTGCAGAAACGGTTACCGAAGTTGGTGATGTAATGCTGTTGTCTTCGTCACTCGCAAATACTACCGGCGCTGTTTGTGATGCGGCGATGACTTCTGCTTGGGCCTCGCCTGTCGGTAATGCGCCTATCGATGCTGCTGCAAGAAAGACCGAAGGTGCGATAACTGGCAATCTTGCCTTTCCATTTGACAACGCGCCCACCCTTAGCCACGTGCGCCTGCACGGACCGCCGCAATCCGGTTGTATTCACTGATGTTCCCCCAAAAAGGTCTTTTTTTATGATTTGTCTATGCTTGGCCTAGAAACAAATATCGGCGTAATTGTGGCAAACTTCGAAGGTCTGCATCATGCTTTTCCGAACAGGTTTGCATTTGGTATTCGCTACGTATCAATGTGATATTTATTGGTAAATTTAGTCAGATACGTCGTTGGCAGGCGAGTACCTTTGAGTGGAGCTTGCACGGTACTCATCGCCATGACGCGCCGTTAAGCTCCAGGAAAAACAACTGGACTGATTGCGCCTGCTATGACTCGATTGCTGCAATATAAGTACAGTTAAGGTGCGTGGGTGACCCCCCGGAGTATGAGGTCTACGATCACGTCCTTACGCTGCAATTTGGGGTAGCTTTGAGCACCAAGATATCGAACATAAGAAGTGCAAAACGACTGTTCCTGAATTGGGGGCTAGAGGCATGCTCATCCGGGTCTCAACGCCTGAACAGTTTAAATGCAGAGAGCCGGATCGTAAGAACCGGCTCTCTGATCGTTATTATGGCAACTCTCATCAGTCGCACCATCTGACGCTCAGTTATTCTTCAAGGCCAGGAGCGTTCGCCCTCGATAACTTGAGCGCTGAGTTCAAGATCGCCAACATTCTCGAAGGTTGGATAGGCTTCCTGCATTGCCGCGACCAAAGCGGCAGAGTTTTCAGCCTCTTCCGACGCTGCTTCGAACGTAGCGACGTATTCTTTGGTGAAATCAACGATGCTTTCATCCTCGGCACTATCGCCGATGACATGCCCGGGAATGATACGCTCGGGGTTGAGCGCGGTGATCTGCTCCAATGTTGCACGCCAGTTGTCGCGGCTTTCGGGTGTTTGGTTGTCTGCAAGCCAAACATGGACGTTTTCATAAAGAACCACACCGCCCAGAACGGTTTTCTCGGTCGGTGCCCAGAGGAAGGTGTGAACGGGGTCATGGCCGTCCAAACCGACAACCTGAATGGTTTCTCCATCTACGGTGAGGCTGTCGCCCTCCAGAACGTCCGGGATGATCAACTCGGTCGGCGCATTTTCCTTCAGGATCGGCCCCCAGAAATCATATTTGAGCTGGATCGTCTTCTCGATCCCTTTCACGGTTTCCGGCGTGGCGACAATTTTGACATCGGGATAGGCTGCGCGGATCGTATCCAGCCCGAAATAGAAATCGGGGTCTTTGTGGCTGATGAAAACGGTCGTAAGCGGTTTGCCGGTCGCCTGGATCATGCTGACCAGTTGTTCGGCATCATCCTTTTCAAACTGCGCATCGACCAGCAGCACTTCGCTGGGTCCTTCGACCAGATTTGAAGACACCGGGAACAGGCTGCCTTCGTTGGGGGTGAATTGGGTGATTTTCAGGTCGGCAGCCATTGCAGCCGTTGAAATCATCATTGCTGCTGTAGCGGTCAGGATTGCTTTCATAGTCATCTCCTTTGTCAGGGGGCAACCATCTATGGCCGTTGCGGTTGCCTTACGCGTGACAAATAGGGAGTCGACGTTGTCAGCTAAATACGCATTATATGGACTTAGTGTCAGCAAAAAGATGACGATTAATGGCAAAATCGAACCTGAACCGGCTCGAGTATTTTGTGGCAATAGCTGAGGCTGGAACTATCACGGCGGCGGCAGATCGTATGCGTGTCAGTAAGGCCGTTGTCAGCAAGCAATTGCAGCTTCTTGAAGAAGAGCTTGGGGCGACATTGATTGTTCGAAATTCTCGCCATCTGAACCTGACGGAAATCGGTCAGTCTTTTTATGCGGCTGCGCAGGCCTCTGTTGCACAGGCCGAAGAAGCCTACGCGATGGTGAGGCGTGGTAATGCCGAACCTTCCGGAACACTGCGCATCACTGCACCACTTGATCTGGGTGCTGACTATGTTGCTCCAGTCGTTGCGGAGTTTCGTAGAATGCACCCCGCAGTAACCATCGAGCTGACATTGAGTGACGTGCGGATTGATCCGGTCGAAGCACGATTCGACATTGCCTATCGTGTTGGCTGGCTGTCTGATTCTGCGAATATCGCCCGCAAGTTGGGAGAGTTCAGGCAGATCGTCGTTGCCTCTGCAGAGGTCATCAATGAGTTGGGCGATCCTGATACACCTAGTGACTTGTCGAATTTTCCGTTTATCGAGCACCGGGCACTATCGACTCCGCTCCGCTGGCGTTTTTCCGGTCAAACTGGCGAAACAATCGATGTTGAGATGAAGCGCGCCCTGTCGGCTGACGTGACGCCGGCAATCAAGGCGATGACACTTGACGGGGCAGGTATCTCAATCCTTCCGGATTTCTACGTTCGCAAAGAGCTTGCGGATAAATCTCTGATCCAGCTACTCCCGGACTGGACGCTCCCGTCCGGAGGAATTTATGCAGTTTATCCGCCGACACAGTATAGATCGAGCGCTACGCAGCGGTTTTCGAAATTGTTCGCCGAGAACATGGGCAAAGAACTGGCATAAGAAGCAATTTGGGAACCAATCACTGACTATTTGAGTTGCGAAAACCTGCATAGATGCCTTCTGCGTTTCTTCACATTGGGCGAACCACGATTGTCACGCTCAATTCGGTGCCGTTGTATCGCAGCATTATAGTTTGCAATCACATCGCCCTTTGGGGCAGCCGATTGCCTCTACTGTGAGAAGTTGATGGCACTTCAAAAACCGCTGATACGCTCTATGAGCCAGTACATCGACACTGAACCGATGCCGTAGGCGGCAACTACTGTAGCCCCTTGGCTGATCGGAGCCGCAATCAGGCGCCAGGTTGTCACCAAGAGAGCCAAGACGCCGATAAAACAAAGCTGCCCGGCTTCAACGCCCAGGTTAAACGCAAGCAAGGCTGCAGGAATATCATCCGCGGGCAGTCCGATGTCAGCCAAAGCCCCTGCAAAACCAAGGCCATGTAAAAGCCCAAACCCGAAACAAACGATCCAAGGTTTTTGTTTTGACAGTCGGAACCGACCTTCTCTGCCCTTTACAATCTCCATAGCCAGAAAAACGATGGACAGTGCGATAACGGCTTCTACCGGCGGACCTGGAACGTTCAATATACCAAACGTGGCAAGCGCCAAGGTTATGGAATGCGCAAGTGTGAAAGCCGTAACTGCCCCCACCAGTCTCCATGGATCGCGGACCAGAATGAACAACGCGAAAACAAACAGAAGGTGGTCCCAGCCTTCCAGTATGTGTTCAAAACCCAACTGGAAGTAGGCGATGAAAACCGACCATGTTGTTTGTTCAGAAGGTATGTTCTGGACGGTGGCATTTGATGTGAATCGAAGTGTCGCGGGTGAGGATTCTAGGGGGAGTAGCCGTACCAAAACATCGTTCTGTTGCGTCTCCAATCCTTCAATCTTGATGGGTTGCCCCGCAATGTCCGCGCGGCATTCGACAACCCAGGAAGAAACCCACGCTCTGCTATCGGAAATCGGATCAGGCCCACGTGCCGGTGTACAACCCTCTGGCAATACAGCATCAATCGCCATCGGCTGACCATTCACATCGGGCTTTCGCCAATGAACGCTCCAGGTGTCAGAAGCGATTTGGCGAATTTCCAAGTATCCCGGATCAAGCGCATGCGCATCAGCATCACTTGTGGAGCACGCAAACAGCAGGGCTACCAATAAGCAGGCGATGAGTTTCATTTGAGCCGACCTGAAAGATCAGGCGCCACAATTTCGTAGTTCTCTGCAAGAGCGTTAAACTGCGCTAGCGCCAGATCCTCACTCATCGCACGGTGCCAATCTCGCAGCACCGCGCTGTGAATTTCTGACAGGGGAGGTATTTGACTAGGCTCGGTTGCCAATACCTGAACCAGATGGACCCCATAACCAGACTGGATCGGTCCCGTCCACTGATCTGTTTCAACCTCCTCGAAATCTTTCGAAAATCCAGCGCCAAAGACCGAGTCAATTGCTCGGGTCGGGGTCAAGGGCATTGAGGCAGGTAGCAGTGTGGAGGCACCGACAGCTGTGACATCTTGACCTGTGCGCAGTGCAGCCAACGCCTGTTCAATTTCGGCATCGCTTGGATTTTCACCCAGAAAGACCTGAGTGAAAGCCACCTTGTTGGGCGTAGCGTAGCGTTCAGGGTTTTGTTTAAGAAACGCCTCTAGTTCTTCGTCCTCCGGAACAACTGAAGTAGCGATCGCTTCGGTGAGAAAATCCATTTTCTGGCTGAGCCGAGACCTGATCACGGTATCTCCGCGATCCAAGCCAAGCTTTTTCGCTTCCCTGACCAGAATCTCCTCACGAATTGACGCATTCACCAAAGCTTGTAGTTCAGTGCCGCTTGGAGAGCGTTTCCGCATCGCTTCAAACTGGGAAGCTAACAGAGCGACATCGCTTTCGCTGATCGTGATAGTCTCGAGGTCTTCGACTGTCTCGCTATCTGTTGAAACTATGTGGAACCAAAAAAAGATTGCCGCTCCAATCAAGAAGAAATGGAACAGAGGTTCTTTTAGTAATCGCATGAAGGCTCCTGCGTGAAACGCAATCAGGTTTTATGTATCGATGCTGGCATCAGACAAATTGATTATACAAGTTAATGAATGCTCCGCGCGCTTTAGATGTTTGGTTAAAGCTCCGAGGTAGGGTTGCTACCTCGGGCTCTTATCTCCTGCACAGAGCGTGTCACTCTGTCGGCGAATACCAAATCGGGGACGAATATGCGCGCTCCTGATGTGTGAGTATCGCATCTTCTGGCAATTCGGTGCCGAACCTCAATTTGTCATACAGCACCCAGCGCGGCGTCGGGATTTCGATGGCACGCACATAATAAAACGCCCGCGCGTTCGGATCGAAATCAGGATCAGACCAAACGGTTACCAACTCGGCGGTGCCGATTGTGTTGGTCCAGCTGGCGGTTTCCAAATCCACTGTGTTTCCAACCGCTGGGATTTTGCCGTTTTGATCAGCAACACGATTATCCGACCACGCCACGTCGTAGACTTTTTCCTGCAAGGTCCCTTCGGAGTCGAGCCACCCCTTTATCACTTGCACGCGATCCAGATTGGCTCCGATCGGGTCGCGAAGCGCCGCGATAAGGAATGCAGGCGCACCGTCGCCTTCGCGAGGACGCAGGTCAGAACCCATCGGAACACCTTTGGTGTAGCCAACATCTGCAAGGAAGCGGGTTTCCACGTCCGCATCATTGAAATCCCATCCGCCAAAGAACCGCAGACCAATTCGGGGTCCGGTGGTTGCATAGGTCTCTCTGCGTTTGAACGCATCGAAGATGGCGGCACGGGTATTCTCAGTCGCCCAAACTGCAGTGTATCCAGAGGCAACAAGGAGGTCGCCGGGGATTTCACCAAGATCATTGGCGATGAAGGGATGTTCGATCCGCGAGGCTGAAGGTTCAACGCTGACGGACTTTCCAAAGAAGTTGTCTTCTTCGGCTGTGGCCAGAGAGGTATGGCTGTCCGTAGCACCACCCATCCCGAACTTATAGGGGTTCACGCCGAACTTTTCTTCCAGCATCAAACCGCGCTTCAGCGCCTCGCGGGCGTACTCACCAGCCAGCATATCGTCGGTCTTCAATTCTGTGATATCGAGATTGCCTACGTCCCAGTTTTCGTAGTCCGCGAATTCATCGTCCGGGCTCAGGAATGGATGTGCTTCACCATCACCCTTGATCTGCGTGACCTCATAATGCGGCTCCCACTTTGCTCGGGCAGCTACGTAGTCCTCGTCGACCTTGCCGCCGTGATAGGTGTCTTCGGTTGGAAACATCCATCCGTTCGACAGGTTGCCGTTATGGGCAAAGGCTACCGCGCGGCCTCCCGTTTTTTCTTCATATTCTTCAAGCCAGGCATACAACGATTTTGGGTCTGTATCGCCATAAGGTGGTTGTGTAACCGGGGGAACCATCTGCAGGGCCCGGATCGGCCCATCGCGGAGCATGACATTGCGATGCAGATTGAAACCCTTGGGAACCGATGTCCATTCGAACCCAATGAACGCCGTAAAGTTTCCGGGGTCGTTGTGCTGCTCGGCCGCCAATACAATGCTTTCCCAAGTAAAGGCAAAAGCATCCGCGCCGGGGCTGTAAGACTCGAGTAGGATCTCGGGCAGGGTCATTTGCGAGAAATTGGTAATGATATCAAAGGCCGTTTTTCCGGCTTCTTCACCACCCGCTTTGTAACCCTCATACCACTCCAATCCTTTTGGATCAGCAAGAACGCCCGGCTTTCCGGCTTGCAGGTCCGGTGCAAACCCCATCAGATCAGTGTGATCTGTGAGGACCATCCAATCCAGTGGCCGGGCCAGCCTCACGGGTTGGCCTGTAGAAGAAATAACCTGCTCACCTTTTGCAAAACGCCAGGCGTCGTCTGGCAGTAGTGTGTTCCCAAAGGCGCCGGCGTCCAGTGAAAGCCCCGTGTGAAGGTGCGTGTCTCCCCACAGCGGGCGTTCAGGAAAACTCCGGTTCGCATATGGCGAATAAGGTCGATCTGAGAACAAACCTTCAGCAGCCTGTTCGCTTGGGACAGCGTCGGCCAAGATATTCGTCGGCGCCAGTCCAAGTGATATAAAGCACACCAGTATACGAAGCATTGTGACCTCCCAAATCAACTTAGCTCGGCGGTGTCGATGAATTACATCGCAACAAAGAGATATTCGTATTTCTCTATATCATAGTGAGTTGCCTAATTGAGAAAAATTTTGGAATTCTGATTTGCTGCAAAGATGCAATTGAGTGCTTTGGCCGACGGGCGCTCAGAATGGGTCGAAAACAATATGACCTGCATTCCCATCGATTTGTGGCTTAGCCCAACTGAGGTGTGCGCTGAGCCTGAAGCGGTTCTACCGCTTGGTGTGCGACCGGGCACTTTGGCGGTCATAGCTCACGTGTTCGTCTAAACTGCGAGGCAAGATCAACTATTCGCACAGAAAAGTATCTATCAACTAGATGGATCATCACTAAAGACATTGGGGCCCAACCTGTAGAAGCGTCGCTGAAACAGGAGTTATCAATATGACCAAGAAGATCACAATCATCGGTGCCACAGGCCATCTGGGACATCGTGTGACCAAAAAACTCGTCGAGAAAGGCGTCGAAGTGACCGCCCTCGTGCGAGATCCAGAGGCGGCTAAAGCTGCTCTGCCTGCTGGGGTTCGGCTCGTTCAGGGTGATGTGTCAGACCCGGCCAGTCTGCTTTCAGCTTTGCGGGGAACCGAGACGCTGTACATCACGCTGAATACCGAGACGTTGGACACCGCCGCGCCATTCCACACCGAGCGGGAAGGGGTGATTAACGTCGTCGCGGCGGCAAAGGAGACAGGGGTTCAGCACATCATGCAAATTGCAGGCGTTGACACCGCATACCCCGATTTTTCAACCGAAGGGATGGCTTATGGTACCAATGCGATCCGTCAGGGCGGGATCGATGCCATCAAGGCGTCCGGCATCCCCTATACCTTCTTCTATTGTTCGTTCTTCCTGGATTCGCTGCCAAAGTTCTTGATGGATAACCAGTTTGCCGTCATCGGTAATTACGTTCATCCAATCCGGTTCACCAATTCCAGCGACCTGGCTGAACTGGTTTTGAATGCCATTGGCAATGATGCGGCAAAAAACAAAGAGTTCGCCGTTCAGGGTTGGCAGGCCAAGACCTACACCGAGGGAGCGACCGAATTTTTGAAAACTTATGCGCCTAAGGCAGAAGTCATTCAGTTACCAATGGAGGCGATCGGCCAGATGGGACTGCCGGAAGAGCAGGCGGTCTTTATGGAGCATTTGCTCACCTTCGTGCAGCAACTGCGGGAAGAGTTGGTCGCTGGCGAAACGTGGGAAGTTCTTGGAAAACCAAAACACACCATTGCATCTTTCGCAAAGGAGCTTCGCGAAGAAGCCTAAGCCATAGTGGAGTTCTGAATAACGGCGTTTTCAGCCAGTAGCTCGCACAGCTTGGCAGTGGCCTGACCCATCGGCTTTTCAAAAGACCAAACCATATCCACCGAACGTTCGGCATAAGGTTTGGTCTCGAATTGCAGCGGCAGGATTTTCAGTGCACCGGTCTGAACAAAGATGTCCACAGCATGCAATGGCAGCGCCGACCACCCCAGGTCGGCCCTCACAAGATCGATAGCCTCAGTTGCAGTGCTCACCTGCCAGATCGACGGCGAGGCCTTGAGGATAGCACTGTTAGGGTTATCAGCTTCTTTCAACAAGATCTGGCGATGTAGGCGCAACTCTTCCCACGAGACCGAGGGTGTATGTGAAAGCGGGCTTTCCGGATGGCTGACGCAAACCAGCTTGAGTGAGCCCAAAGAGCGGAAGTCGAGCGATTGAGGGATGCCCTCGGGTTCCAGAATAATGCCGAGATCCACTTCGCCTTGAACAACCAGCCGTTGGATATCTCCGGCGGCGAATGACTGGATCTCAACGTCAACAGATGGAAAGTCAGCGTTGAAGGTTCGGATGATCTCTCCCAGATTGGCCAGTTTGATGTGCGGTGCCATGGCGAGCGTTATGCGGTTCTCCAGGGTCATGGATAGGGCATCGGCAATCGCCAGAAACCGGCTGCGACGCTCCAGTAGAATTTCGGCCTGCGAGATCAACATCTCTCCCGCATCGGTGAGGGTCGGATATCTTCGGCTGCGATCAAAAAGCTCGACGTTCAGATCGACCTCGAGGTTGGCGACCAAAGTGCTGATCACCGACTGTACTTTGTTGCACTTTCGCGCCGCTGCTGAAAAAGACCCCTCGCTGTGAGTGGTGACGAATGCCTCCAATTGTTCGAACGATGCGCGCATCGGGAATTCTCCGCTAACTATCTGTTAGTGGTATGGTATCGGGCTCAATAGATTGTAACAACAGATCCATTTGACCACAGAGTCTCCGCTGGCAGCGAATGTCCGCGCTGATGGATCGCATTGAGGTATCTGCTGACATCGCCGAACGGCGGGTTCGGGTCGACGGTGTTTTTGGTTGATCAGTGCCTTCGTCCACCCTAGCGTATCACGTATGCCTGAATTTGATTTCCTGGTCGTCTTAGAGCGTCACAGCGCTCACCGCCGAAAGCGTTTCGCCGGATAGCGATTCCTCGTTTGGCTCTCTGCTTAGCGAAACTTTTTTTCGGAGATCTCAGATGACTGAATTCAATACTATTCCTGTGCTTGATCTTTCACCATTGATCGATGGCGAAGATACATCCGACCTGGCCCTGGAGTTCCTAGATGCATACGGCAAGACCGGGTTCGGCTATGTCATAAATCATGGAGTGGATCCTGCATTGCGCATCGCCGTGTTCGCGGCCTCAAAGAAGTTTCACGCGTTGCGAGAGACTGAAAAGCAGGCAATTGCGCTGGATGAATGCCATCGCGGGTACATAGCTATAAACACCTCGACGGACGTAAACTCCGATTTAGCCAAAGTGACAAAGCCGAACCAATCTGCTTCGTTCATGATGATGCGGGAGGATCCGGAGAGAGACCCTGATGTCTATCTGTCCGGACCAAACCAGTGGCCAGACCTGGATGGGTTTCGAGAGGCTTGTGAGGCCTATGCTTATGCAATGACCGAATTGGGCAACAAACTGTTGAGGTTGGCACTGGATGCAATTGGTGTCGAGGATCGTTCAATTCTCGCTGCATTCGAGACGCCGACTATATGGCTTCGTCTGCTTCACTATCCACCGCAGCCTCAGCAAGCGCCGGATGATCTGTTCGGTTCAGCACCCCATAAGGACTTTGGATTTCTGACATTGCTGGCGCAAGATGATGTTGGTGGCTTGCAAGTTCAGACACCGGCAGGCCACTGGGTGGATGCTCCGCCAATCGAGGGTGCTTTCGTAGTTAATGTCGGCGACATGCTGCATCGCTTGTCCAATGGAAGGTTGTTGTCCACGCCGCATCGGGTGATCAATGCGAGCGGACGAGAGCGCTATTCCGTGCCGTTCTTCTTTGACCCACATGTCTCTGCCGTAATCGCGCCCCTCCCGGAAACAGGCATCGCTAGGTTTGAACCTTTGAACTTTGGCGAGTTTCTCAGAAATGAACTCGAAGCCAGCTATGATGCACATCAAGCAGACCAGTCAGAAACTTAGAGCGTGCTATTGTTCTTGAGAAAAATTTGCTCTCCCGTCATCGATGGAAGTAACAGTGCTACGGTTAATTATACTGCACAATTTGCAGGGGGTGCCTGCGGCAACAGATTACTACTTGGAACAGGTCGCCTTTATCGCCGCAGCGTGGCGATGGATTACGTGACTGTTCGAAATTCATCTTTGATAAAAGGAGCAAGGCAACCTTGAGCGAGGCAAACGCGCGTCAGGAGGGGTTGGACTGATCACCCTGCCTTTGGGTTCTTCTGCGAACTGGTTGGCCATATTGTTGGCGAAACGCCCTGCGCAGCCCAGATGCTGAAGAAAAGCCGCAACGCAGGGCGATCTCCTCGACACTCAGTCTGGTATGTGTGCTGAGGTCGCGCGCACGTGCCAGACGAAGCGCTTGGTAATGACGCCCGGGAGAAACACCAAGCTCCTGCTTGAACAGACGGGCCAGACTGCGTTCTGACATGTTGGCGAAAGCTGCGAGTTCGGCCAGCGAAAGCGGTGTTTCCAAAGTGTCAGCCATACGGGTAATCAGCATACGCAACTGTTCTGAGCCATGGATGCGAAGCCCGCGTGCCCCGGAACCAGAAAGTTGCGCACTGGCGCTGTCCTGCAGGAACATGGCCGCTGCCTCTTGCGCTGCTACTGCTCCGTAACGACTGGTGATGAACTCCAAGATCAGATCCAGCGCTGTAGCGGCGCTGCCGCAAGTCCAGAACCGCCCATCCTGCACGAAACGGTCCGGTTCTACGACGGTGGCCAGAAAGCTCTCGGCAAACTCGTCGTGGAGTTGCCAGTGGATGGTGGCACGGCGCCCATCCAATAGGCCCAGAGCTGCCATCAGCCAGGAACCCGTGTCCGCCCCGATCACCACTCCCGATCGCAATAGGGGATATAAATGGCGCGAGAGTGGTTTCTGTACAGCTTCCGCGCGGAACTCGTCACCACCCACGATCAGAGTCAGGTCGGCCGCACTCATGCCCTGAAGCGATCTGTCAGGTGCAACACGGATGCCGCTGGAACTGGTCACTGGGGCGTCACTCGCAGTCAGGATTGTCCACCGGATATCTGCACCACGATTGTCACGAACGACCCGCAGCGGTTCCAGCAGGCACGCCAGAACGATGTTGGAAAAACTTTCCGACAATAGAATCGAAACGGTGAGCTGTGTCACTTTGGCAGAATCCGCACATTTTTCGACAATATTGGTCCGTTCGGCATCGGGGCACAATCCTAACGTCAGTTCAATGCCCCAAAGCGCGGCAACATGTCAGCAGCCCGACAGGAGACACGTTTTCATGACAACACGGCCCCTTGATCATATTCGCGTGCTTGATTTCGGCCAGTATCTGGCGGGCCCCCTGGTCGGAATGATGCTGGCTGATATGGGGGCCGAAGTGATCCGCATTGATCCGCCCGGAGGCCCAAGGCTAAAAGAACCAGCCACCGACATGCTGTCACGTGGCAAATCTGCGCTAACCTTGGATCTAAAAAGCGAAGCGGGCCTTGCCACGGCGCGGGATTTGGTTGCCCGGGCCGATGTGGTGATCGAAAACTTCCGACCCGGGGTGATGGAGCGGTTGGGCCTGGGGCCGAAGACTTTGCGGGAAATCAATCCGCGCATCGTGTCGCTGTCTTTGCCGGGCTTCGCCTCGACCGATCCGGCGCTGGCCGATCTGCCTGCGTGGGAGGCAGTGATTGCCGCGCGCACCGGGCAGTTCACCGACATGGGGTTGAACCGGCGGCTGATGGGGATCAACCCTTCTTTCACTCCACTCACTCTGGCCTCTGCCTATGGCGCAGCATTTGGCGCGATGGCTGTGCAGTTCGCCCTGCTTGCACGGGACCGCAATGGCGGCGAGCATATCGAGGTCCCACTGGCATCTTCCTTGCTTGAAGGGCTCGTCTACAACTGCGAACAGATCGAGGATTACCCCGAACGTTACAAATCCCCACGCGAAGTGGAGCTCGACCGGCGAACGGCCGCGGGCCTGCCCATGAACCTCGGATTTAGCGAACTGGAAGAGTTCCTGGATCCATTCTATCGCACTTATACCTGTGCCGACGGGCGGGGGTTCTATGTGGTGGCAGGAAGCGTCAAGACGCACCCGCGCCGGGTGTTGGAGACCTTGGGGCTGAAAAAGCTCGCCGACGAACTGCCCGATTTCGATGCCTATCTGGATACACGTGATTGGCCCGA
>NZ_SMMF01000957.1:24683-99775 GCF_009711355.1 Roseibium sp. RKSG952
GAAACTATCCCGTTGGCGAACGTGACAGAGAGCGGGTGTCGTCGGCAATGAAGGCTGCATTCCTGACCAAGCCTTCATTTGAATGGGAAGCACTGTTCGGAGCGGCCAAGGCACCGGCCACGGCGCAGCGGTTTTCAAAGGAATGGCTCGCAGACCCCCACGCGCTGGCCTCGGGTCTGGTGCTTGAGGTCGATGACCCGCGCTATGGCAAGATGCGGCAGATGGGGAACGTGGCCTGGCTCGCCGGGGATGCGGGGGCTTTGCAAAAAAGCCCTGGGCCTGAACCGGACAGCGCCCCTCTATCCGACATACTGGCCGAGGTTCCCCGAACAGCCGCAGGTGGCGACGGAGAGGGCGGGTGGCTCGATGGACTAAAGGTGCTGGACCTGACTAACGTTATTGCCGGCCCGACCATCGGGTCAACTCTTGCCCGGTATGGAGCGCAGGTGACCTCGATTCAGCCAGTGGATCCTTCGGTTGATCCTTGGAATACGGTGGTCTTTGGGCTGCACGCGCATCGCGGAAAAAAGAGCGTTCTGCTAAACCTGCGCTCGGACGACGGTCAGTTGGCTTTACGGCGACTGATCGAGGCGTCGGATGTGATAACAATGAACGGTACCGACGAACAGCGTGACGCCTTGGGATTGAGCGAAGCGCAGCTGGCGGCTATCAACCCGCGGCTGATCTTGGTGCAGCTCGACGCCTTTGGGGGGCCGGCGCGCGGGCCGAAATCTGATCATCTGGGATATGACGATCTGGCGCAGGCGGCGACCGGGGTCATGGTACGCTTTGGCGGTGGTATGCAAACGCCCGAAGAACATGCGCATTTCGGAACCATCGACGTCCTGACCGGATTCTGTGCCTGTGTGGCACTTGGCGCGGCGCTGCTGCGACTCGAGAAAACTGGCAAAGGTGGCATCGCGCGTGCAGCGCTGGCCGGGGCAGGAAATCTGATTCAGGCCCAGTTGATGTATGACTTCGACGGGCGCGCAGCCTTCGACGAGCCTGCGGGGCGCGAGGCTCTGGGTTGGGGGCCGTTTTATCACTGCTACCGCGCGGCGGATGGTTGGATGTTCTTTGCTGCGCCATCCGAAGGGAGGGAGGCGCTGGCGCGCCTGCCGGAATTTGCTGATCTGGTCGCGATGCCCGAGGCAGAAATGGTGGCTGCAATTTCACAACAGTTCGCCACGCGCAACGTAGCCTACTGGTCGCAGGCATTTGCCGGAACTTCTAGCACCGTGATGCCACTGGGTTCGCTGCACGACACACGTGATGCAGTTCTGCAGCCGGAAAGTGATGACCGGATCGATCTGACCCGGGGAACCTTCAGTGTGATCCGGCATGACCAGCACCCTATGGGCCGCTGGTGTGATCTTGTGGCACCCAATGCGGTCCGTCCCGCGCGTGCGGCCATTACCATCCCCGGGCCGATGCCCAAATATGGAGCCGACACTCGCCTGGTTCTGGGCGAAATCGGCTTTTCCCGTAATCAGATCGACGCCATGATCGCCTCCGGTGCGATAGCGGAAAGCTGGTCCGGAAAGTACTTGCCGGAATAGGATGTCGAGATGACCCATTCGGAAACTTCAGGTCCTGCCACGACGCCCCGCACGCGGGCTAAGGCGCGGCACATCCTCGATAACTACTACATCGGCCCGTCGCGTGATGACGCGGTGCTCGAGATTTGGGGATATACTGACCGGATGACCTATGCCCCGGGTGACCGGGTGGCGCTGCGAGTGTCAACAACTGCGGAAACCTGGGATTTGGAAATTGGCCGGGACGGACAACGCTATGAGCCGCTGCTACGCGAGTCGGGGCTTGCGGGAATACACCAAGACACGCCGTCCGACTGTTCGGTAAAGGGGTGTGACTGGGATATCGCCTACGAATTCACCATCCCCGACGACTGGCGCGAGGGTGGTTACCTGATCACGTTCAGCGCCGAGTGTGACGGAGACAGGATCGAGGAACACCACCTGATCCTACTGCGCCGAGCACCCTCAAAGCCACCGACGCCTTACTTACTGGTTTGCGCCACCGGAACCTGGCTGGCCTACAATTGCTGGGGTGGATCAAACCACTACGAAGGGATTACCGGACCCAAAGGCAACGCGTTCTCCCCGATCGTCTCAACCCAACGCCCATGGACGCGGGGGTTCTGCAAGCTGCCGGAGGGTGCCCCTCGCGCAGTGCCAGAGGGTGCCCATGTCCCCGGCGGAATGGTGCGTTACCCCTATATGGAGTGGGCATACGCCTATGGCTATTCCAAGAAATACGCCTCAGCTGGCTGGGCCAGCTATGAACGGCATTTCGCCCGTTGGGCAGAGGCGCAGGGGTTCGAACTGGACTTTGCCACGCAGCACGATCTAGAGGCCGATCCGGAGTTGTTGCGCCGCCATAAATGCGTGATCTTTGTCGGCCATGATGAGTACTGGACCGCCAATATGCGCCATGCGGTGGATCGCTACGTCGATGGTGGAGGGCGGGTTGCTCGATTTGGCGGTAACTTCCTGTGGCAGACGCGGATCGAAGACGAGGGTAGGACCCAAATCTGTTACAAATATACAGCAGACCGCGATCCTCTGGTGGGGACGGATCAGGCGCATCTGGTCACTGCGGCCTGGGAGGTCGCCCCGGTGAATTGGCCGGGCACCAGGACATTCGGTGCAAGCGGACTGAAAGGTGTCTATGCTGGTCTGGGCCGCTGCGTGGGGCAGGGCAGCGGCGGTTACACCGTCTATCGACCGCAGCATTGGGCCTTCCGGAACACAGAGCTAGGGTATGGCGATCAACTGGGCGCAGGATCACGTATCTTTGGCTATGAGGTGGACGGCGTTGATTACCAGATGGAGGACGGTTTGCCCTTTGCTACCGGCAGCGATGGGGCTGATCAGGCGATACAGATACTGGCGCTGGGGCTCGCAACTAACGTGGAGCCATCACATGGGGTGTGGGGCGAGACGGCCTATATCGGTGACGCTGACGCGCAGTTCAAGGCACAGGCTGTGTTTGGTGAGGTTACGCCCGAGACCGTGGATCGCAGCGCTCGCGGCAATGGCGTGATCGTTCATTGGGTACGTGGCAAAGGCGAGGTGTTCAACGCGGCGACCTGTGAATGGGTCATGGGATTGACGCGCCGGGATTGGCAAGTTGAGCAAGTCACCCGTAACGTGTTGGAGAGGTTTGGGTGATCTTGAATATCCCTCGGTAGGTGCCGTCGACGCGAGGTGTTGAGAGGAAACCGCCTGTGATGACCAGACGTTAGGAAACAGCGATATCGCCAGAAAAGCTCTTGGTATCCCTGGAAGGCCCATTGTGATGGAGAACTGCAAGCTCTGGCGCGAAACTGCGGAGCGGATGAGTCTTCGGCACTTCGTGGTCCGGCAACAATTGGCTTTCGCCCCGAACATCTCGGCCTTACTTATCCCGAAGACGCGGATGTTCCTGCCCGTGTCGAATGAGTTGAAGCACTTGGGGCGGAAACACTGTAATACTCAAGTGCTGCGTTTCAAAGCCAACCCATAACTGTTCGGATCGAAGGGCATCACACTGTTGGTGAGGGCGATCAGATATTCATACACCTCGCTCGATCCTCGATACATATTTCTGCAAGGTGAAAGAGCCCACGCACAACAACCGTCACTTCGTAGCGAACCAGTGATCACCGAACTCAGGCATTTCAATGCAAATCTTAAGCTCGTTCCGGAAACCGGAATATCCGTTTCGGCTGCAAAGATCTAACAAGTCGATTGCCAATTCTCTTGCTTCAGAATGTCGGGATTCCTCCAGCAAAACATGGACCTCTGCCGTCAGCAGCCAGGCTTCAAACGCATCCATTTTCATCAACTGAGCCAGATTAAGACCCTTGTTGAGAACAGTCCGTGCTTCATCGAATTCGTGTTTTAGCGCAAGCAATCGAGCCAAAGGAGCAGCGGAAAAACAGCACAGCACATCGATTCCGGCCGAATCCGACGTTCGAAGCGCTTGTCTGAGAGCGGCTATTCCAGTGTCCAGCTCGCGCTTCATGCAAGACTGTATTCCTCGGGCGACAAGCGCAAAGCTTTGGTCATAGGCTTTCCCGGTTTCCTCGGCGATGCTAAGCGCAGTGCGAATATCCTTTTCACTTTCAGTGAACCGTCCGGCCATACTGTAAGCATTGGCCCGCGTCGCAATGCCCAAAACCGAGATCGAACCCGTGGTACCTATGTCCACAGTACGAAATGTCTCGGCAAAGAGGTTTTCGTGACGGTCTATTGCAGATACCGAGCTGAGATAATCCCCGTGAAACCAAGCGGCCTGGGCCAGAGCAAAGGCGGCCTTGGCTTGCAGCATCGTATCGCCAGACGTTTCGGCGTTTATCAATGCAAACTGCGACACTCTTATAGCATCCCGCACGTCCGAAAGAACCGAAAGCATGATCCCCTGGTCAATCTGCGAGGCGATACGGGACGATGTATCTCCGATCTTTTTGCACAAGTCCTCAGCCTCGCGCGAAATGCTCAGGATACGTTCGAAGTCCCCGCTGGCCACCAAAGATACACGCAAGCCCCTGCGCGCTTGCAGCCCCAGCTTGGCCACCAAAAATGCATCAGCCTCGTGACGGATCTTATCGATGCAGCGTAGAGCGTGTTCAAAGAATGATACGGCTGCCTCAAACGAATAGAGCTTGATCGACAACTCACCACAGTGGTTATAGGCATTTGCGGCGTCCAGCCAGAGTTCACCACCATCCGCATGACGGGCGACCGACTGCATGTGGTCGAGATTGTCGGTATCCCCATCCTTGTTCAAGGTTGAGAAAATGGTCCGGTGGTGTTTGTACCGCCGCAGCCTGGGAACACTGCGATAGCCGACTTTCTGGATCAGTGCGTGGCGGAACCGAATGGTTTGAGCATTTCCGCCCACCGCAAACTCGAGCAGACCCTGTTCAATCAGGCTGTAGACCCGCGCCTGCGCATCTTGGAACTCACTTTGAAGGGTGTTGAACAATACGTCCCGGTTCCATTGCATTCCGCCGACAGCAACGATCTGCAACGCCTTTCGATCTTCAAGATCAAGTGCATCGATACGCGAGGCAATCAAAGGCTGCACTCTTATGGGGATGTCGAACTCATCCACAGTATCGGGAAGCTTGTTGGGATGTTTATCATCGTCCAGGCGGTCGCGGATATTGTACACAAACTCTTCGACAAACAGCGGAGTTCGGTCACTCAATTCCTCGATGTATCCGGCGACAAGCTGATCGACGCCACTGTTATCAAGCAGCAATCTGATCAGGTTTTTGCAAGCCGCAGCTTCCAATGGGGGTACGTGGATGACGTCCAACAAAGGTTTTGGTCCGGATGAAACGAAATCTGCATTGCGTGACGTCAACAGGATCAGGACGCGCTGTGCCGCAATTTTGTCCAGCAGAGTGTCTACTACGTCCAGCGTACCTTTGTCGGCCCAGTGCAGATCTTCAACAATCAGCACCATTGGCGCCCCGGATCCAAGAGCCAAAACGAGCCGCGCAAGCGCATCGACCAGAAGCTTTCTGCGGTGCAAATGGTCGGCCACACCCATCTCGGATTGTGGCTGAACTCGCGTGAATAACGAAAACAGCTCTTGTCTTGTTGCTTCGCCGAGATCACGAAGGCTTGCCAACACGTTAGACAGTCTGGCTTCTAGCCCGATTTTGGATGTGGGATCAGAGTATTGAAGATAGGACGTAATCGCGCGCGTAATCGGCAGAAACGCAGCTTCCTGATCCAGTGATGTACAATTGAATTCCAGCGTTTCGTGTTTGCCAAGGAAAGCGCTGTCGGCGAACTCATGCAACAATCGGGACTTTCCAATTCCCGCGGTTCCTATGAGCAAAGCTGCATTGCCCTGACCGGAACGGATCGTGTTCCAGGCGTCGAACATACGTTCCAGTTCTTGCGCTCTGCCGACAAACGGCGACCTGCCCCTTCGGATACGTGAACGCCACCGCGAGACCTGTTTTTTACGCGCCCGTATCTCGTACAATCTAATGGGTTCCGCCTGATTGCCGAGTTCAAGCTCGCCGACAGGTTCGTGTTCGAATACCCCACCCGCGTGTTCGATCACTGCACCGGAAACAGTAACTACGTTGTGACGGGCACGGCTTTCGATCGTGCTGGCAATATTCATGACTGGGCCAAGGAATGCTTGCTCTTCACCCAGCGTGTGCTGGAGATGACTCACCAACAGTTCGCCACAGTGCAGCCCAATCCGAATATCTGGCTGCGCGCCGTCCATTTTCGACAGGTTTTGGATGATTTCCAGAGCGCTTGCGATTGCCTTGATCGCATGATCTTCATCTGCATCAGGCGCCCCAAAAACTGCCAGGGCTCCATCACCGGTAAATAGTGTCGTCGCGCCATGACTCTCACAGGTCGACATCATCAGCTCAATTGCTGGTCCAAGGTGGTCAACAGCATCTTCGGGATCGAGAGAGCCGATCATCATTGTAGATTTGACTATGTCAGCGAACATGACAGTGCACATTTTGCGCTCTGTCGGTTCTATCTGAACGTTGCCTGTCATTCTGTCAAAGTCCTGTTAAAATGTACAACTTCGCTACGTTAAAAATTCTTGTAGATTATAGCACCTTAAAGATCTGGCCCGCAGGCCTTTCGATAAACCCGACGATTGAAATTAATTGAAACGTCATGGTTAATGGACTAGCCGTATACAAATATTAATAAGAGGGATTGACGTGACAGACAAACATAAACACGGATTAACGCTTGAAGATGTTCAGATGATCATTGGTCGAGGCGTTCTTGATGAATCTTTTCGTAAGGAATTTATTGCTGACCCAGAAGACGTCGTTAAACGTCTGGGCATCTCTGTTGATGAGGACGGTAGCGCGGTTGACCTGCTGAAAGCGATCAGCGCTGTCTTCGATGGTCGCGCCGATGTACAGGCTGCCATGTCCGATATCAGGAAAGCATACGAAGTGTCTTCGGACGGTGTGATCCGGCCTCGCTGCGCCTGACGCGCAATGACAGAAACGGCACTCAGCCCGACACTTGATGCAGGCGCGGAACATCATCGTCTGTGTCTGGTGTCGATGCCGTTTTCATCGCTTCAGCATCCTGGCCTGGGGCTGGCGTTGCTTGCACAACTGGCCCGCAGAGCAGGTGCCCGGACAAGCGAAAAGTTCTTTAGCTTTGATTTCGCAGAACTCATTGGGCTGGATCGCTATTCGCTTTTATCGGACGGAAGGTATTATCAGGCGCTTTTGGGCGAATGGGTTTTCAGTGACCTGATCTATCCCCGGAGTGAAGCCGTTGCCTTTGAGTATCTGACGACGGTTCTGGCTGATCACGTGTCAGGTGTGGAATGGCTGACCGTGATGCAAGACGCCATTTCGGCCCGCGAACAGGTCGGTGCCTTTGTGGACAGGTGCGCCGAAGAAATCCTTCAGGACAAACCGACCGTAGTTGGCATCACATCGTCGTTTCAGCAAGTGATGTCTTCATTGGCCATCGCCAAGGCTGTACGCCGGCGATCTGAGGATGTCGTGATCGTGATGGGCGGTGCAAATTGCGAAGGGCCGCTCGGTCAGGCCCTGTTGCAAGCCCACCCTGAACTGGACGCAGTCTGCATTGGTGAGGGAGATGAGGCATTCCCCGATTTTCTCGGTGTATTGCGGTCGCGTGATGATCTGCCAAATGTGCCGGGCATACTGACGCAATTACAAAAGACGCGGCCGCTCAAAGATGCGACGGCCCCTCTGGTCACCGATCTGGATGCGCTGCCTGTCCCGGACTTCACCTCGTTTTTTGATAGGTTTAACAATACGCCCGGTTTGCCGGATCTGTTCAAACCATCGGCGACAATTGAAACCTCTCGTGGATGCTGGTGGGGTGCCAAACACCATTGCACATTCTGTGGCCTCAACGGCCAGTCCATGACCTATCGCAGCAAATCTGCTGATCGGGCATTTGCAGAGTTTAGTGAGCTGGCCGATTTGTATGGCCCGGACCTTGTTGTGGTCGACAACATTCTGGACCATCGCTATCTCAGGACGCTTATTCCTAAATTGGCGCAGGATGAACGCCCGTTTCTGATGCACTATGAGGTCAAATCCAACCTTTCACCTGCCGTGATTGCCTCTTTGGCAGACGGAGGTGTCAGAAAGGTTCAGCCGGGGATCGAAACATTTGATACGAAAACCCTGACGCATATGCGCAAAGGCGTGTCTGGGATTCAGAACATTCAGACTCTGAAACTTTGTGCCGAAGCCGGTGTGTTTGTCGAATGGTGTTTCCTGTTCGGATTCCCGGGTGAAAATCCCGAAGGTTTTGAACGTATGGCGCACCTGATACCGCACCTACACCACCTGCAACCTCCGGGCTCGGTCGGCCCCGTCCGGGCTGATCGCTTCAGCCCTTACTACGACTATCCCGAAGCCTATGGCATTCAGGTTCGACCGGCAACGCCCTATAAATATATCTTTGATGTTCCAAAAGAGGATCTCACACAGTTTTCCTATCACTTTGACATCGTTGATAAATCAGACACCACAGCGCAGAACCGCGCAGAACCCACACTCAAGGCGCTGACGGTTTGGCAGAACGATGCCGGCTCTGCCGAGCTGTATCTGGACAAGGATGTTGTGATTGACACACGGAGCCGAGATCAGCGAATTGAGCATCAGCTATCGCCCACAGATTGTGCGGTCCTGGCGCATGCCTCCACTATTGTTGGGGCCACTCAATTGGAGGAGCGTGTAGCCCCTCAATTTGGCCGGAATTCAGTGCGCAAAGCGGTTGAGCGGTTGTGTGAGCTTAACCTGCTGACTGTCGAACAAGACGCTTTACTGTCGCTTGTGCTCAGGACGCCTGGTTTCACGCGAGCCCCCGATTGGAGTGTTATTCGGAACAGTCCGCACCTGGCTTTTGCTGTGCAGCGACGCGAAGATTTTGTCTGATAAGGGCTTGTTATATTTTGGTTTCTCTAACCGCAGCAAGGATGAATTGCCAAGTTCGCCACGGCGTGTCTCAGATCATTTTTGGTATGCATCTATCAGAGGCTTGGTGGATCGGTCGTTCTACAGAGCTATAATCTCGGACTTTCGGATTTTTGTCGGGATCGCTGGATGAGTTCGTCCCGTATCACGCCGATCCGGACTTTCAGCTAATTTGCGACATAGCCTGTGAAAGCGCGAACGCTGCCGACGGCCAGACTGCAAACAAATCAATCGGTCCTGAATCTATGCAGTTCACCAAACTATGGTTAGAGTTACCTGTATGAATTAGCCGAGATTTATTATGCAAACCAATTCTATTTCCCGTCGGTTTTTCCTTGGATCTGCGACCGCCTCGCTGGTCGGTATGCCTCTGACGGCGTATGCCCAGACGCCATCGCCGTCTCAAATGGCGGGCATTGCGGTGCCGCCTGGTCAGATTGCGACCGCAATCGCGGCACTGGATGAAATCGTTGCCGAGATCATGGCGCGTAGCGGTATCCCTGGCGTTTCCGTCGCGGTCGTGCACAAGGGTGAAACAGTTTTGACCAACGGTTACGGTCTGCGTCGCGTGGGGGCATCGGATACTATCAACCCGGACACCGTGTTTCAGATCGCTTCCGTATCAAAATCAGTCGGGGCCACAGTGGTTGCGCAGCAAGTGGGGCAAGGAGTTGTTTCCTGGGACAGCCCCATGCATGAACTCTTGCCATGGTTTCGTCTGTCGGACCCGGCGCGAAGTGAGTTGTTGACCATTGGGGACCTGTACAGTCACAGGTCCGGTCTGCCAGATCACGCAGGCGATGATTTGGAAGATCTGGGCTTTGACCGCACAACGATACTGGAGCATCTGAGGTTGCTGCCGCTCGCTCCATTTCGGACATCTTACGCCTATACCAATTTCGGCCTCACCGCCGCCGCTGAAGCAGTAGCGGAAAAAGCGGGGATCGATTGGGCAACGTTGTCTGAGCAGGCGATTTACCAGCCGCTTGGCATGACGCGTACAAGTTCGCGTTTCGCTGACTACATGGCGGTCACTGACCGGGCCATTCCTCATACGCCCAGCGATGGAGTGTTTCTCCCGCAGTTTCAGCGTATGCCTGACGCGCAGTCGCCAGCAGGTGGTGTCAGTTCGTCTGCCAACGATATGGCCAGATGGATGCAGTTGATTCTGGCAAATGGCCGTTACGGTGACGATCAGATAATTCCGCCCGAGGCCCTGCTTCCTGCGATCAGTCCGCAAACCGTATCTTCACCACCTACATCCCCAGACAGCCGCGCCGGGTTCTATGGGTTTGGCTTCAATGTCAGCACCGAACCTTCCGGGCGAATAAAACTCAGCCACTCCGGGGCCTTTGTAATGGGCACGGGCACCTGCTTCTCTCTCATTCCCTCTTTAGATCTTGGCATCGTCGTATTGTCGAATGCATCTCCGGTAGGGGCGGTGGAATCCATCGCAGCGGAATTCACCGATCTGGCTCAGTTTGGAAATCAGACCCGCGATTGGTATGCAGGCTATTCTCAATTGTTCAAACCGTTCTTTGACCCACTCGGACATACTGTGGGCGTTTTTCCCCCTGTCGACGCGGCCGTTCTTCTGAATTTCGAAACCGCTGTCGGCAAGTACAGCCACCCATATTTTGGGACTGTGGAGATTCAGGCGACGGGAGAGCAATTGGTATTGTTAGTTGGACCGCATTCGCAGGATTACCTGCTGCAACCGTGGGACGGAGCCACCATGGTTTTCGACTTTGTTACGGAAAACGCTCCACCCGGATCGCGCTCAATGCTGACATTCGAAGATCTAGCGAGTGGCAAAGCGGGAAGTATCGTAGTTGAGCTGTTTGGTGAACACGAACCTTCTCGTTTCATCCGTGTCTGACTCTGTTTCCTGATAGCGTTGTTTAATGTCCGTCGTATACCTGCCCATCGACCGGCTTAAGGCAGACCTCTGTTCCGATTTTGCACAGAACCGCCTCTCGTTGGTCAGGCATTAACCCTAACTGCCACTAGGTGGTATTGGGCTTGTAGGATTGGTGGTCGGCTTTGAGTGCCGTTCGAGAATTTCGCAAACATTCGCGAGCGGGGCTGATCTACTCTGATCCAAACAACAGCCATTCTGACTTTCGGTGTTGACGCTGATCGCCGGAAGCTCGCTTGTTATTGATCAAAAGAAAGCAAGTTAGAAAGTTTCTTTGCCCCTCGCTGTAAAGTTTCCAGAAACAGAACTAACCCATCTACGTCATGCCTCTGAGTTGGAGCGTGTACCGACAAAGTAGCAACGAGACGTTTATTGGCGTCAAAAATTGGAACTGCAATGGCAGACATCCCAAGCATGAACTCTTCGTTGTCTGTGGAGTAACCGTTTTGGGAGATAAGGGTAATCTCATCTCGCAGCGCTTTGGGCCTCGTCAAGGTATGGTCGGTTTGGGGAAGTAATTTTCGAGCCGACAGGTAGCCATCAAGCGTCTTCTGGCGAAGGGTTGAGAGGTACATCTTTCCGCTTGCCGTGCAATGAAAAGGTACTTGGGTGCCAATTGGCAACTGAATTCGAAGTGGCCACTTTGTTTCGACCCGGTCGAGATAAATCATACCCTCCCGGTCGGGGATGGCGAGGTTGCAGGTTTCTCCTACTTCGTCGGCAATGCCACGCAAAATCGCAAGCCGCGCGGTGCGCAGGTGTTCTGCCGACATTGTGTTGACCGACAGCTGGCGCAAGCGCGGACCGGGCCCGTAGGATCTGCCATCCAGATCGCGTTGAAGAAACCCTTCAGCTTCGGCGGTTTGAAGCAGCCTGTGAATTGTCGGTTTCGCAAGACCGAGCGTATCAACTAACTCTGCCGGTTTGACGGGAACACCGCGCCTTGCCACTTCTTCTAGGATCAGAAGTAACCGCAAGTTCGTGGGAATTTGGGTTTCACGTTGTGATGCGTCCGTAGATACCATCCCGTTACATTCTAGTTGTTTGGTAGTAGGATCAAGGCCAGATCAGGTACCAAAGAGACTAAAATCCATACCGAAAGCAGCGCTGCGAGATACGGAACTGTGTATCTGAGCAGGCGGAAATACGGCACACCCGTCACGCCAGATGCAACATAGAGATTCAGGCCATATGGTGGGGTGATGAAACCGATCGAGGCGCCAACGAGGAAGATGACCGAGAAGTGAATCGGATCAATCCCGACAGAGGCCGCAATAGGGGCAAGGATTGGTGCAAGGATGATCGTGACAGGTAAGCTCTCCAGCACCATTCCCGAGAAGAATACAATCACCATCGATGTAAACAGAACTGCGTGATAGCCGCCCATTGAGGTCACGAAATCGCCAATAGTCTGCTGGGCGCCGAGCAGGGACAGAATTTGCTGCATGACGACAGAAATGGCGATCAAGGGGGCCAGAATTCCCGTGATTTGTGCAGACCGGATCACGATCGAGGGGATTTCAGGGATCGTGAAACCTTCGACGACCAGCATTTCTGCATAGGTTTTTTCAGAGGGTGAAATATCGCCGCGAGCACCCATAATGCGATTAATCGGATAGCTGACCAATCCGGCAATCACGCAAAACCCGACAGTTACACCAGCCGCCTCGGTCGGAGAGAACTTGCCAGTGTAGATGCCCCACAAGACCAGCCCGATCGCAAAGAAACCAAGCCAGGCACCGAAAGCAGTTTTGAGAACTCGGTTCAGCTGCAAAGGGATCAGGTGACCCCAGCCGTTGATCCGGCAGATGATCCAGCATGCAAACTGCATGCCGAACACCATCAGTGCACCTGGAAGGATGCCAGCTACAAACAGCTCGGAGATTGGCAGGTTCATCAGGAAACCGTAGACGATGAATATGATCGACGGTGGGATAATGATCCCAACGGTGCCACCAGCTGCTGCAGTTGCGGCACTGAAACGTTCGTCGTATCCGCCTTTGACCATCTCGGGGTGTAACATTGACCCGATTGTCGCGGTAGTCGCAGAGTTCGATCCAGAGATCGCAGCAAACAGCCCGCAGGCCCCCAACGAAGCCATCGCCAACCCGCCGCGTATCCAGCCCAGACAGGCATAGGCAAAATCGCTAAGCCGTCGGGCAATGCCAGATTTGTTGATCAGGTCGCCTGTCAGGATGAACAACGGCATAGCCAGCAGGGCAAATCCTTTGTTGAAAACATTGAGCAGCTCGGCGCCCATGTTGTCGAGTGTCAGTCCCAAAACGAATGAGCAACCGATCACCCAATAGCCGATAACCAGCAGCACCGGCACGCCCAGCATAAACAGAAACGTGACCCCCAGAGAGATCAGAGTGACCCATGTACCGTCTGTCATCAGTCTGCTCCTATCACGGCCTGCTTGATCAGCGGCTCGCCGGTTTTCCAGTTGTTGAGATCATCTGCTAGGTTTTGAAAAACGCGCCCGACCATCAGGAAGAATGAAAGCGGGGCGGCCAGCAGGAACCACCACTGCATGATGTTGTCGGTCCCAAGCACGATCTGAAAATTCGAGGCGGACAGCGCAACCAGTCGCGACGTGGTCACAATGACGATCACCGCAAAAATGAACCACAGGACGGCATCGAGTATCAGGCAGGCCAACTGCCCGCTTCGCGGCATCGCCGTGCGGAATTCGCTGAAACTTAGATGGGTGCGCAGGCGCACATTATAGGAGGCACCAAACCAGGCCATCACCATGAACAGAAGTGGAGGAATGGTGGTGGACCAGGGTTCCTGATCATTGAAGACGAACCGGTCGATCACGCCCCAAAAGATGATCAATGCGATGGCGAGGTAGGAATATACCATAACCGAACGCTCAAGATGGCGTTCGATAAAGGGCACCTTGCGATAGATCAGCATCACCAGAAAGCCGCCTAAGGCTGCAACAATCGTGCCGACAATCCAAGCGGCATCAGATTCCAAGGCGATTTGAATCTCGAATGAATCGCGAGTGAGCAAGGCGCTGAAAATAGCGCCGATATCTGCCCATAATGACATGAACCCCGTCCTCCCAGTCGGTGTTTGAATGAGCCGGCCCTTTTGAGGCCGGCTCGCTCAGATTAATCAGGCTTGGCCCATCCACCAACGGCGTGGTTCAACATTTTCCGGCAAGGTGTCTGCGGGGATCTCGCGCGCGATGTCGTAGATCTCCTGGTAGGTGTCGATACCACCGGCCCACTTGTTGAGGCGTTCGCGCCACTGTGCCCACGGTTCAGGGTTGTAGTTCGGGGCGCACATCTCTTCGGCCAGTTTGATCTGATCATCGGGCAGGAAGGCCGGACGAACGCCGTTTTCGGCGAAGATCGTGTTGGGAAGCTGGGGCTCCGAGAAACCGACCGTGTTCAAAAGCGCAGCTTCGTTCGCGCCTTGGATGAGGGCTTGTGTGAAATACGACGACTCCATCACTGCATCCTGAAGTTCGCCTCCGAGGCTATCGAACACTTTTGCCGACATCGACGTATGCTCGGTTCCGCAGAAGAACTTGAGGTTTACTGACTGCGAAACCACAGGCGCCATATTGGCGTAGGCAACAGCCGATGCCCACGTTTCGGCACCATCGATCAGGCCGGTTTTAAGAGCGTCCAGTGTTTCTTCCCACGCAACCGGAACCGGGTTCAGGTTCAGAAGCTGCATGGCGATCCGGCCAAGCTGTGTGCCTGTCACGCGGTTCTTTGTGCCAAATAGCTCTTCCAGTTTGGTAACGGTCGGCTTGTCAGCAAAGGTCGAGCCCATTTGCAGGCCGCGCAGTTCGCAGTGGGTGAACAGAAATTTCAGCCCATGCCGTTTTTCAAGTGGCTCACGCAGGATGCGCTGGCTCGCCGGGCTATAGAAGAAGTGGTACTGAGCTGCACGGCTGGGGAACATATAGGCATAGTCCAGCACGTTCAGATAAGGTGCGCCACCAGCCGAGTTCTGGGTCGAGGCCGCATAGATGTCGACGATTCCCTGCTGTGTCTTCTCCACACAACTCAGCTGTCCACAAATCTGGTTGTCACCGATGAACTCGATGCGAATCTCGCCATCGGTGCGCTCTTCCAGGTCGCGAGCGAACTCGATAGCGCCCGCCCGCTCGATCAACAGGTTGCGGGTGTTGAAGCCGGACGCACCGAATTTCAGTGTGTGCTTTGGTTCTTTCGAGAACCGTTTTTCGTAAGTTGATTCAGCTGCTTGCGCGAGATTGGCCAGACTCATCGCCCCGCCGAATCCACCTGCGGCCAGCAGCGTCGAGCTCATGCCATAGCGTCCAGCCACACGGAAAAAATCCCGCCTTGAAATACCGCTTAGTTTCTTACCGATCTCCATTGCTTACCTCCCTGATCGCAATTAATGAGACTTTTTGTATCAAAAAATGCTAGTATAGTTCCGGCAATTTGCATAGGGTTTTTTTCAGTGACCTTGGGAGGAGACCATCATGGAGGTAGATTATGCAGTTGTCGGAGCCGGTTCTTCGGGCTGTGTCATCGCCAACCGACTGAGTGCCGATTCTCAGACGACGGTCGCCTTGCTTGAGGCAGGAGGACCGGACACCAATCCGTGGATTCACATTCCCGTCGGCTACTTCAAGACCATGCATAACCCTTCTCTCGACTGGTGTTATCGCACCGAACCGGATCCGGGTCTAAACGGACGATCGATAGACTGGCCGCGTGGTAAGGTGCTGGGCGGGTCATCTTCGCTGAACGGGTTGCTTTATGTTCGTGGCCAGAAAGAAGATTATGATCGTTGGCGCCAAATGGGTAACACGGGATGGGGTTGGGATGACGTGTTGCCCCTGTTCAAACGTAGCGAAGATCAGGAGCGCGGGGAGGACGATTTCCATGGAATCGGCGGCCCGCTCTCGGTTTCCAACATGCGGATTCAGCGACCAATCTGTGACGCGTGGGTCACCGCCGCGCAGGCTGCGGGATATCCGTTCAATCCTGACTACAACGGTGAAAGGCAGGAGGGTGTTGGCTACTTTCAGCTAACTACGCGAAACGGTCGCAGGTGCAGTGCCGCCGTTGCTTATTTGAAACCTGTTAGAAACAGGAAAAACCTGAATATCATGACACATGCCTTGGTCAGTCGCATCGTGCTGGACGGCAAAAAGGCCACAGGGCTTGTGTATCGAGACCGCGCAGGGAATGAGAAAACGATAAAAGTCCGTCGTGAAATCATCTTGTCCGGCGGGGCTATAAACTCTCCACAGATCCTGATGTTGTCCGGCATCGGAGACCCCGAACACCTGAAGGAAAACGGAATCGAGCCCGTGCACGCGCTGCCCGGTGTCGGGAAAGGTTTGCAGGATCATTTGCAAGCGCGTCTGGTGTTCAAGTGTAATGAGCCCACGCTGAATGACGAAGTGCGCAGCCTGTTCAATCAGGCTCGTATTGCTCTGAAATACGCATTGTTCCGGGCAGGTCCGATGACAATGGCGGCCAGCCTTGCAACAGGATTTCTGAAGACCAGACCTGAGGTGGAAACGCCTGACATTCAGTTTCATGTGCAACCATGGTCTGCAGACAGCCCGGGTGAGGGCGTGCATCCGTTTTCGGCCTTCACGATGTCGGTCTGTCAGCTTCGCCCCCAGAGCAGGGGAGAGTTGCGTCTGAATGGTCCAGACCCTACTCAACACGTGAAGATTATCCCGAACTACCTGTCTACCGAAGTTGACTGTCGCACCATCGTTGATGGAGTGAATATTGCACGCAAGATCGCGCGTCATAATCCGCTTGCGTCAAAAATTTCGGAAGAGTTTAGGCCGACAGCCGAACTATCCACTGACGACTACAGTGGAACCCTGGATTGGGCGAGATCTAATTCTGTTTCGATTTATCATCCCACCGGCACCTGTGCGATGGGGTCGTCCGACAGATCAGTCGTAGATTCCAGTCTAAAGGTGCACGGACTCGAAAACCTGCGGGTTGCCGACTGCTCAATAATGCCGGAAATCGTTAGTGGGAACACCAATGCCCCAGCTATCATGATTGGAGAGAAAGCAAGCGAACTGCTTTCTGACAGGGCTTAGGTGTGTCGTCCTGACATTACCTTGAACTGGTTTGCATTGTCGCTGCAGATCAGGGAATTCCTCTGCTCATCGCGGCGACAGTTAATGCAGTGCATCGCGACCAGCAGAATGTCGGGCGAGCTGTCGCTTTGCATTTTCCTGCGTTCAATAAGCGTTAAAAAGCTCAGATTGATGGTCGCCTGATCAAATCGGATGAACGCATGCCGCTTTCCTAACTTGTTGAACCGCTGGCCGATTACTCTGGCTAGGGGTTTCGAAAATAGCTTTAACCGCTGGAGCCATTTCCGTTATGTGAGGTTTCGACTGATCTGCGACACCAACCAACCTTTTATTGATCTGGCCAAGAGTTTCCTGCCTTTGCTCTGCATGGCAGGTGCATAGCTCCAATAGAGGTCGCTGACAGGGTCGTTAGCGCGCTTTCGATGGCCTTGTGCACTCTCGTTTCCCGGATATCTCAACACCGTGTTGAAATTTCGTCTGAAAATAAGGCCTCGAACGGGTGTTCAGAACGCCCGAGTTTTGTATGAAATAGGAAAGACCAACAAGGGAGAAACAAATGAAAAAGCTGCTATTGGCCGCTGCGGCATCTGCCCTGTGCGCAACAGGCGCACTGGCTGAGGTCAAGGTCGGGATGATCACCACTCTGTCCGGTGGTGGTGCGGGTCTTGGAATTGATGTCCGCGATGGTTTCATGCTGGCAATTGCACAGTCCGGCCGTGACGACATTGAGGTCGTGATCGAAGATGATCAGCGCAAACCGGATATTGCGGTTCAGCTTTCGGATAAAATGATCCAGTCCGAGCGTGTTGATGTGATGACAGGGATCATCTGGTCCAACCTTGCTATGGCGGTTGTCCCAGCGGCGGTGAACCAGAATGTGTTCTACCTGTCGCCCAATGCCGGGCCTTCCCCGCTTGCAGGCAAAGGCTGCCACCAGAACTATTTCAACGTTGCGTGGCAGAACGACAACCTGCACGAGGCCGCAGGGGCTTATGCCAATGAAGCGGGCTATGAAAAGACCTTCATCATGGCGCCAAACTATCCGGCGGGCACTGATGCCCTGACCGGCTACAAGCGGTACTTCAAGGGTGATCTGGCCGGTGAAGTCTATACCAAGCTTGGTCAGACGGACTATGCCGCCGAGATCGCGCAGATCCGGGCAAGTGATGCGGACAGCGTGTTCTTCTTCCTGCCCGGCGGCATGGGGATTTCCTTCCTCAAGCAATATGCCGACAGCGGTATTGACCTTCCAGTTGTTGGTCCTGCGTTCAGCTTTGACCAGGGCATCCTTCAGGCCGTCGGGGACGCAGCACTTGGTGTTGTGAATACGTCGCAATGGAACAAGGACATCGACAACCCAACCAATGCGGCTTTCGTCGAAAGTTTCCAGGCCGAGTACGGTCGCCTGCCATCGCTTTATGCGAGCCAGGGGTTTGACACTGCGAACCTGTTGCTATCGGCGCTTGAGAAAGCTGACCCGTCGGATGCAGATGCATTCCGCGAAGCGCTGCGGGCCGCTGACTTCGACAGCACACGCGGGGATTTCGCCTTTGGCCCGAACCATCACCCGGTGCAGACGATCTATGCACGCGAAGTGATCAAGGAAGGCGACGTCTTTACGAACAAGATCATCGGTGCAGCGCTGGAAGGTCATTCTGACGCCTACGCGGCCGACTGCAAAATGTGATCGATCCCTGCCTGCCTTCTGACTGAGGGCGGGCAGATACCCGGAGTTTCCATGTCTTCGATCCTGATTATTGAGCAGATCCTCAACGGACTGCAATTCGGCGTTATGCTCTTTTTAATGGCTGCCGGCCTGACACTGATCTTTGGGGTCATGGGTCTGATCAATCTTGCCCACGGCTCGTTGTATATGGTCGGGGCGTTCGCTGCGGCGGCTGCGGCAGGTGTAACGGGCTCGTTCTTTCTGGGTTTGATCGCTGCTCTTGCGGCTGCTGCTCTGGCCGGTGCAATCATCGAAATGGTTGTCATACGGCGGCTCTATGATGCCGCGCATCTGGATCAGGTTCTGGCTACTTTTGCTCTGATCCTGATTTTTTCAGAGGGTACACGCTGGATTTTCGGATCCTTTCCACTGTTCCTGAACATTCCAGAGGCGCTGTCCGGTCCCGTGACTTTGCCCGGTGGGATCGAATATCCCCTGTACCGTCTGACTCTGATCCTGATCGGGATGGCTGTGGCGGGGGGGCTTTGGCTGCTCATCGAACGTACACGGATCGGGATTCAAATTCGTGCCGGTGAAAATGACCGAGAAATGATCGCGGCATTGGGTGTCGATATCTCAAAGCTCTACACGCTTGTATTCGCGCTTGGGGCCGCTCTGGCTGGTCTGGCCGGAGCCTTGGTGGGTGCAATTCAATCGGTTCAGGTCGGTATGGGTGAGCCTGTGCTTATCCTTGCCTTCGTCGTCATTGTGATCGGGGGCATCGGGTCGATCCGGGGGGCATTCATCGGGGCGCTTCTGGTGGGTCTAACCGATACATTGGGCGGCGTGTTTCTGCCCGAACTGTTCAAATTGTTCATGGATACAGGCGCTGCACAGAAAAGCGGCTCGGCCATCGCATCCATGGGAATTTACATCCTGATGGGACTGGTTTTGATCTGGCGTCCCACCGGCTTGTTCGGAGCACGTGCATGACGCTTGATGAACGCTATATCAACGGTCTCGTGCTGATCGGGTTGCTTGCGTTGCCACTTTGGGCGTTGGCAACGGATGAACCTTTCACGATCACGCTGGTAACCCGTGCAGTCATTCTTGCATTGGCAGCGGTCGGTCTGAACCTCATTCTGGGCATAGGCGGGATGGTTAGCTTTGGCCATGCCGTTTTCTTCGGCATTGGCGGTTACGCGATGGGTATCCTTGCCTATCACGCACAGACCTATACTGCGCTCGACCTCGGGTTCTTTGAGACAGATGGCACCAATTCAATGCCGGTTATCTGGCTTGTTGCAATGATAATGTCAGCGATCGTGGCGTTCTTCATTGGCCTTTTGTCTCTGCGAACATCCGGTGTCTATTTCATCATGATCACACTCGCCTTTGGCCAGATGTTCTTCTACTTCGCAATCTCGTGGGCCCAGTACGGTGGCGAGGATGGGCTTTCGATTTATGTTCGAAATGGTTTCCCGGGCCTGAACACGCTGGTTCCAATTCAGTTCTTCGGCATATGTTTCGCCCTGCTGTGCATCGTGCTCTTTCTCTTTTCACGACTTCAGTCATCGCCCTTTGGTCTGGCACTGAACGCAGCGCGTCAAACCAATGCACGGGTCGAGACTGTTGGCTTAAACCCCATGCATCTCAAACTGCTGGCATTTGTCATCTCAGGTGCCATCACGGGGCTTGCGGGTGCGCTGTTTGCTGATCTGAACCGCTTTGTTTCACCTACAATGTTCAGCTGGCAATTGTCGGGCGAACTGATCGTTTTGATTATTATCGGCGGAGTAGGGCGTCTGATGGGACCAGTGATTGGTGCCTGTGTATTCGTCGCGCTAGAGCATTTTCTGGGTGAACTCACAGAATTCTGGCATGTCTATCTGGGCATTATTCTGTTGTGCATTGTCCTGTTCGGACGCGGCGGGTTGATTGGTCTTCTGACCGGTAAGGAGGGGGCGCATGTCTGAACCGATCCTTGCAACTCATGGTCTGAACAAAAGCTTTGGCGCGCTCAAGGCAACTAACGACGTTTCCATTGATCTAATGCCCCGCGAAATTCACGCGATCATCGGGCCCAACGGAGCAGGAAAATCCACACTGATCAAGCAGATCTGCGGTGGGCTAAGGCCGGATTCAGGGCGAGTGGTACTGTGTGGGCAGGACGTGTCCGGCAAAACCACCCAAGTCAGAGCGCGCGCTGGATTGGGGCGAACTTTCCAGATTTCCGACCTGTGCATGGAAGATACAGTGCTGGAAAATGCGGTCCTGGGCGCGATGGGTGCCCAAGGGGTCGCCTGGAGATTCTGGCGCAGCGCCTTGAAGACCGATGCACTTCTGGAAAGAGCTGAAGCCGCATTGGACCGCGTCGGTTTAGCGGAAGAACGCAACACGCGCTGTGCCAACTTAAGCCATGGCCAACGTCGGCAATTGGAGGTGGCTGTCGCGCTGACACTGTCGCCAAGGGCTTTCATCATGGATGAACCGATGGCGGGGCTTGGGGCAGAAGGTTCCAAGCGGCTGACCGGTTTTCTGGATGGATTGCGCGAAGAAGCACCAATCCTGCTGGTGGAACATGATATGGACGCGGTCTTTGCCCTGGCGGATCGGATCAGCGTCTTGGTCTATGGCAAGGTCATCGCCACAGGAACTGCTGATGAAATCCGCAGCAGTCAAGAAGTGCGCGAAGCCTATCTGGGGGACGAGGCATGAGCTTTCTTACCGTCCAGAACCTTACCGCCACTTACGGTGTCAGCCAGGCATTGTTCGGAGTGGATCTGACAATGGCCGAGGGTGAAGTGACGGCCCTGATGGGGCGAAATGGAATGGGCAAATCGACAACCGTAAAGGCGATCTGTCAGATGATCAGGTCCGAAGGGACACTTACCCTGGATGGGCTAAATCTGCATGATCTTCCCAGCCACAAAGTTGCTCGCAAGGGTGTGGGTCTTGTGCCGGAGGGACGTCGCTGTTTTGCCGATCTTACCGTGCGGGAAAATCTTGTCGCTGCAGCTCGGCCCGGGGATTGGAACATGGCCAAGGTGGCTGAGTTGTTTCCACGGCTTGGTGAACGGGAAGGTCAACGCGCGGTATCTTTGTCGGGCGGAGAGCAACAGATGCTTGCAATTGGCCGCGCGCTTATGACCAACCCACGCCTGCTGATCCTTGATGAGGCAACCGAAGGCCTTGCGCCGATCATCCGGCAAGAGATTTGGGCGGCCTTGCGCCGTCTGAAACAGGAAACCAGCGTTGCTATTCTGTTGATCGACAAATCTCTGAAGGAACTGGCAGCCGTATCAGACAAAGCAGTGATACTGGAACGCGGTAAGACGGTTTGGGCAGGTGCCATGGCGGATCTGACGCCTGAAATATCCGAGAGATTTGTGGGTGTCTGATGGGGTTTGAACCCCATCAGAAAGCGCTATCCAACCCTTCGATTAAGAGCAGGACTCACCAATCGAGTTGTTACCTCAGCTGGTAACCCAGATTGAAAACCAGTTTGCGCACGCCGCGGAAACGGTAGTCATCTGAACCGGTGGCTCATCATTCATGTACTTCGTGCAATGTAATGGAAGGCACGAGACCTAGCCCGCTGCTTTTTTAAACGCCAGATCCAACCCCTCAGCCACATGATCCACATCCTCTAAGGACAGACAAAGCGGGGGCACCATACGCAGACAAGACTGAAAGGGTCCCGATTTTGACAGGATGATCCCCTGATCACGACAAGCCTCAAAAACCTCTGTTGTCGTTTCCTTGTCGGGTGTTTTGTCGCCGCGGTCACTGACCATTTCGATCGCAAGCATCAGACCTTTGCCGCGCACATCTCCGATGGCCTTATGTTTGTCTTTGAGATCGTGCAACCGCTCCAGCAAGGCAGCCCCCACTTTACGGGCGCTATCCTGCAGACCCTCATCTCGCATTACCGATAGCACAGCACGGGCTGCAGCAGCTGAGGTTGGGTTAGCACCATATGTGTGGAACATGAATTTTTCCGCCATAGGGGCGGCAACGTGTTTTTTGGCTACTACGGCACCGATGGGAAAGCCGTTGCCCAGACCTTTGGCCATCACCACAATGTCCGGTACAATGCCATCCGCCTCAAAACCCCAGAAGTTGTCTCCAGTACGACCAAATCCGGACTGAACTTCATCGGCGATGTAAAGTCCTCCTGCTGCGCGCACTCGCTCAGCAGCGCCGGACATATACCCCTTAGGCATTTCGATGATACCACCATAGCCCTGTACGCTTTCAACGAACATCCCGGCAATCTGGCCCGAGGTTGCCGAGGCTATCGTCCGGTCGATTTCATCCAGATAGGGCTGCGTGCCGGGACCGAAGATTCCGCGATACTGGTTGGGTTCCGGGACGAAGGCCACGTTGCCTGGCATTCCCGGATGGCGCCAGCCCGCAATGCCTGTGATGGACTGCGCCGCCGCCGTCGGGCCATGATAGGCGGTTCGCAAAGCAAGCAGATCCAGATTGCCTGTGTAAGTGCGCGCCATGGTCATCGCCAGATCAACCGCTTCGGACCCGGAGTTGGTCAGATGCACTACCCACTCATGGTCTTTCGGCATCGTGGCGGCCAGTTCCTCGGCGAGATGCGCGGGAGTAGGATGGTAGAACATCGTGGTGCAATGGGTCAGATCCTGAGCCTGTTCCATTGCGGCGGAAACAACGCGTGGGTGTGAATGACCTACAGAGATGCAGACGTTCATACCAAGTAGGTCGGTGTATTTGCGACCGTCCGTGTCCCACAGATATTGACCTTGGCCCTTGCGAAATACGATGGGTTCACGAAATGGGGTGAACCGGGTCAATGACGCCGCATAGTATTGATCGCGCCGCGCGGCGGTCGCGTCAAAATCCCATTCTGTGTGCAAAGCATGATCGGTCATGAAAGGCCTCCGGTCTTCAGGCGAGTGTTATTCGGGTCAAAAGGTGGTTCAGGCAGGATGGTCGCGGCACAGTGCTTACCAAGGATCGAAACAGTCAGCCCAGTGCGGGCAGATGGGTTCCGCAGATATCCCAGCGCCAACACCTTTCCGGTTCGGTGGCCATAGGCGCCTGATGTGACGATGCCTACAGGGCTGTCATCCTGCCAAATTGTGTGGGCATAGAACGGATCAACATCGTTTGCCTCAATCTCGAGCAGGACCATTTCCCAGGGGTTTTCACGGGAAAGGCTATCTCTTAGATCCGGTCTTACAAAAGGCTTAAGCCCGGCTTCCAGAGGGCTGCGTTCAGTCGTGAGATCGCTACCCCAGCCACGATAACCCTTTTCCAACCGCATGGAATTGGCGGCATAAGCGCCATAAAAACCCCGACCGAACGGAAGTGCAGCCTGTTCCAGCCAGTTAAACAGCTGTACCGCTTTGTTGGCAGGTACATGTAGTTCCCAGCCAGCTTCACCGATATACGAAACACGCAGGGCGCGAACCGGGATATCCGCAATCGTGGTCTCGAGAACGGTCAACCAGGGCATATCGATTAGGTCGGGCAATACCTGTACCGCCTTCGGACCCATGACACCGATTACAGCGTAGTCTGCTGTGACATTTGAAACCTGAACTTCAAGATCTTTGGCGCAGGCGCAAATGAGATCGAAGTCGATCTCTTCGGCGGCGGCAGCGGAGGTCATGTAGGCATGTTGAGACCCAAGTCTGCTTACAGTGAATTCTGACAACACCCCACCCGCCGGAGTAAGCGCATGGGTCAGGCCAATACGGCCAGGTTTTGGAGCACGATTAGCTCCAAGTCTTTCCAGAAACTCAACGACTTCAGGCCCGGTTACTTCGAACTTCGAAAAGACCGAAAGGTCTGCGATGGCGACATGGTTTGAGGCGGCATCAACTTCAGCAGCGACAGGCTCAAACCAGTTCGAGCGCCTGAAAGTCTCATCTGCGGTAATGCCGGGGGTATCCGCGAACCAGTTGGGCCGTTCCCACCCATGGGCGGCACCCATTACCGCGCCACGTTCGATCATCACTTCATGCAAAGGCGACAGCCGCAATCCGCGACCGGCGGGCCGTTCCTCGTTCGGGTAGTGCACGCCAAACTGCAGACCGAAACACTCGATCGCCTTCGCGACGCGGTATTCACGATCAGCCCATGATCCAAAGCGGCGACTGTCCACCGCCAGCGCATCCATCGGCGGGGCGCCATGGGTCATCCAATGGGCGAGGAACCAGCCAGCACCTCCACCCTCCATGACACCCATGGAAGAACCGGTCAGTAACCATGCATTCTGCAATCCATGGGCAGGACCGATCAACGGATTGGCATCGGGTGTGAAGGTAATCGGGCCGTTGATGACGGATTTTACGCCCCCGGTTTCGAGCGCCGGGATACGTTCCATGGCAGCCAGGATAATGTGTTCTACCCGGTCCAGATCGGGCGGCATAAGATCCGCCCCGAATTCCGGCGGCACACCATCAACCGACCATACCTGTGCCTGTTTCTCGTAAGGACCAAGGATCAGGCCATCGCGTTCCTGCCTGACATACCAGCTTTCTTCCGGATCGCGGATGATTGGGAGTTCGGGCAAGCCTGCAGAGATCCGATCACTGACTGCCTGCACCGTATCTGTCACCAGATACTGATGCAGCACCGGAACCGAGGGGATGTTCAGCCCCATCATTTGCCCAATTTCCCAGCCCCAGGTGCCGGCCGCGTTGACGACATGATTGGCGTGAACTGGGCCTTTGGGAGTCTCGACTCTCCAGACCTCCGCTTCACGACGAATATCTGTCACGGGACAGTTGCGCCAGATCGCAGCGCCACCGCGACGGGCAACCTCGGCCATTGCGTTTGTTGCCAGCGACGGATCGACGTGGCCATCATCGGGTTCGTAGATACCACCCAGCAATCCATCGAGCCTTGCTAGCGGGAACAACTCAGCGATATGTTCGGGGGTCAGTATCTCAAGTGGATATCCAGTGAACTCTGACAGCCCCGCCACATGGCGAAATTCGTCCATACGGTCCGGATTGCGCGTGATCCGCATCGCGCCAGACCTGTGAAATCCGCAATCCCTGCCTGTCTCTGAAGGCAGGATATCACGATAGAGCCTGACCGAGGTGGCGCGCAGTTCCTGAATCGTCGGGTTATGCGCAAAATGTGTACAAAGTCCTGCGGCATGCCAAGTTGATCCGTGGGTCAGGTCGTTTTTTTCGACCAGCAACACATCCGACCAGCCAGCCTTCACCAGATGATACATCAGCGAGACACCCATCGCCCCGCCGCCGATAATCACTACCTGCGCTTTGGTCATGCGCGCATCCTTTCACCTTTGGGGTCAAACGGAGCCCGGATAAGGGGGATTGCCGGATAGTCGCGGCCAGCAACTCGGACGCTGAAATTGCGCGCACATGTCTCGGCCAGAGATTTACCCGGCGCAGTCTGAACCATTGCAAAGCACAGGTTCAGACCAGTACGGGGTCCGCGCGCAGCCGAGGTTGTCAGCCCGACATGTCGCCCTGCTTCGTACACAGGTTCGTCATGCAGCATCAATGCATCACCCTCGACCTGCATCAGAACCAGGCGCTTATGAAGGCCATCCTCGCGTTGCGCCTGTAGAGCTGATTTGCCAATAGAGTCTTTGTTCCAATCGATCGTGAAACCCAGCCCGGCCTCCAGTGGGGTTACTTCTGGCCCCAACTCGTGGCCCCAATGCCTGAACCCTTTTTCGAGGCGGCAACCGTCAAGCGTAAAATGCCCCAATGGATGGCCTCCAGCCCCTTTGAGAGCATTAAAAAGAGTTGGTGCCTCGGCGTTTGCAACCGTCAACTCCCAACCCAACTCACCCACAAAGCTCACCCGGGTGGCGCGGCATTCGACATCAGCAAGGTAGGCCTTGCGGGAATGGCCGAAAGGCGTTTCCGGCAAACTCCCCAGTCCTTCCAACAAGTCGCGACTGCCCGCCCCCATGACACCGATGGTGCAGAATTGCTCAGTGACATCGGCAATGTGGGTGCCGTTCGGCAGGTTGCGGCGTAAATAGGCAAGGTCGCGAGCCCGGGTTGCTGCACCTGAGGTAAGATGGAAGGCTTCCGCTCCGATCCGAGTGATCGTTACATCCATCTCTATCCCACCGCGCGCATTCAGCAACTGAGTATAGACTGAGCGACCGAGCTCCACATCCAGCTGCGCCGTACTCAACCGGTTTAATCCCACGAGTGCTTCAGCACCGGTAATGTCGAGCTTGGTGAATGGACTCAGATCAATCAAAGCTGTTCCTTCAGCCATGACTGTCGCTTCGGCCCGAGCTATGGGCCACCAACCCTGCGCGCCAACCGAATACGGTTGCGGATCGCCGTACCACAAACCACGTTCCCAGCCCGCTGTAGCACCAAACATGGCGCCAGCCTTTGCCCAGTTGTCATGCAGTGCGGTCTTGCGTAGTCCCCGCCCGGCCGTTGGTTGTTTATAAGGCCAATGCAGCGCGAACAGATCAGAAACAGCCTCTTTCATGCGTGCTTCCATATGGGAAGGGGTTGCCGTTTTAGGGTCAATCCTGGCCACATCTACCTCCCGCATGTCCATCGACGGATGTCCATCGATGATCCAGTCCGCCAAAGCACGACCGATGCCAGCGGAACTCATCACACCGACCGAGTTCATTCCGGCAGCAACATAAAGCCCATCTACGGATGTTTCCCCAACCAGCGGGCGCGTGTCGGCAGTAAAGCTCTCGGGGCCGTTCATGAAATGCTTGATACCGGCGCTCTCCAAATCCGGACAAAGATCCAGCGCGGCTTCGAGGAACGGGGAAAACTGATCCCAATCGTCAGCAAGTTCAAGAAAGGCACGGTCGCCTTCGGGTCCGTAGGCATCCCAGCACTTTGCATTGGGTTCGAATCCACCGATTACCAGTTTGCCCGCGTCTCCCTTGATGTAGATGCCGCGATCAAGATCCCGGATGACTGGGAACGGGTTGGGTAGATCCGGTATGGGCTCAGTAACCACATACATGTGCTCAACAGCCTGTAGGGGAAGGGCGACGCCTGCGGTTGCGGCGAGTTCACGAGACCACGCACCGGTGGCGAGAACAACATGATCCGCCGCCAGTTGCGATCCGTCGGACAATTCCACACCGCTGGTCCTATCTTTTTCGACCAGCAATCGCTTGACCTGAACACCTTCGCGTATTTTCAGACCCCGATCCCGGGCCGCGCGGGCATAGGCCATACAGAGATCGACCGGGTTTACGTTCGCATCTTCCGGGACGTATAGCGCCCCGGCGTGATCCTTGAGGTCGAGCATTGGCAATGGAATGTCCGAGGCGTTGACCACACGGGGCCAAAGGCCCTGAGTGATTCCCAGATCTGCAATCCTGTGCAACTCGTCCAGTCGCGCTTCTTCACGGGCCAACCAGTATCCGCCGGTTCGTTTGTAACCTGTAGAAAGGCCTGTCTCTGCCTCCAGTTCGGGAAAGACGTCCAGCGCTGCCATAGCCAGTTTCGTCATATTCGGGGTGGCGCGCAGCGGCCCGACAATCCCAGCCGCATGCCACGATGTGCCTGATGTCAGCTGGTTCCGCTCCAGCAGAGTGACGTCAGACGCGCAACGTTTGGTCAGGTGATAACCAAGGCTCAATCCGATGGCCCCGCCGCCGATGATCAGTATGCGGCTCATGCAATACTCCGTTGACCGCTGCAGCGTCTTGTTCCAGATTTTGCCTTATGAAAATTCACGCTCTCTGGTGTCATCCGCGATCGGTCTCTACGGCCTTCGAACGCATTATGCGTGAACGAGGCGATCTGGCCGTGCTGCATGAGCCATTCATGTACCATCACTATCTGACCACCACGGACAGGTTGTTTCCTGACTTTGCGCCTGAACCGGGGCATCCAACCACCTATGCCGACATTCGTGAGATGATCTGCGAAAAGGCGCAAGCCAGCCCGGTGTTCTTCAAAGATATGGCGTATTATGTCGCTGAAACGTTGCCGAAGGATCGGGACTTTGCCGGACAGATGAGCCACGCATTTCTGCTGCGTGATCCGACCGAAGCGGCGTTGTCCTATGCCCGACGCGATCCGGCGTTCACACGGACCGAACTGGGGCATGAGGCGCAGCATCGCATGTATCACGCGCTGGTATCTTTGGGGCATGATCCGCTGGTCCTGACGGCCGATCAATTGCGAGACGACCCAGAGAAAACCCTGCGCCGCTATTGGGCGCATATCGGATTGGATTTCGCCAGCCACGCTTTTGCCTGGGATGATCGGGTACCTGCAGGATGGGAGGCCGTCAAAGGCTGGCATCGCGAAGTTTTGCAAAGTGGCGCGATACGAAAACCAACGCAAACGAATGCCGCAGACCAGCTTGCCGTGCTTGGCGAGCCCTACGTTGGAATCTCGGCCCATCATGAGCCGTTTTATGCAGAGATGCGGGAGATCGCAGAAATGCAGGCCCATCAGTAGTAATCCTGATCAGGTTTTTCCGATTTCCGCTGCGCGACATAGTCTTTCAGCGCGGCATCTATATCCGGATCAAGACCAGGATCTTCGTAATTCTGGAGCTGTTCCTTCCAGATTGCGTTGGCGCGTTTGGCTGCGTCTTTCGATCCGTCAGCTTGCCATTGCTCAAAAGAACTGTCGTCAGGTGTCCAGGGTCGGAACAGGGCCGTCATGAAATTGGCCTGCGTGTGCTCTGATCCAAGAAAGTGCTGCCCCGGTCCCGTGGCTGCGATTGCTTCCATGGCCTGTGCATTTTCGCTCAGGTCAATCCCGTCAAAGAAACGTGCTACCTTACCGCAAAGATCGTGATCGATGATCGTTTTTTCGAAGGACGTGACCAATCCTCCTTCCAACCAGCCAGTGGCATGATTGATCAGGTTTGCCCCTGCGAACATCGACATCATCAAACCCCAGGCTGCCTCTTGCTGGCTTTGTGCGTCTGGTACTTTTGATGAACTGAGCGTGCCGACAGTGTGCAATGGCACGCCCAGTCTGCGGGCCAGCTGCCCGGCGGCCAATACCATTAATCCAGCCTCGGGCGTGCCAAATGTGGGCGCACCTGATTTCATCGACATCGTTGATGCGAAGCTACCCATCAGGCAGGGCGCGCCCGGCGCGACAAGCTGAACCAGCGTCATGGCCGCCATGGTTTCAGCAAGCACTTGCGCGAGGGTCCCCGCTACTGTTGCGGGTGACATCGCCCCGGTCAGAACCCATGGCGTGCAAGCGACGGGCTGTCCCGCTCGCGCATAGGTCTTTAACGCTCCGGACATATGGCTATCCATCACCAGCGGAGCGTTTGTATTTGAAACGCAATACAGAACCGGGTTTTCAGCTACAAAATCCGCCCCGAACAAAATGCGTGCCATATCAATCGCATGGCCCGCGCGTTCGGCTCCGATAAACGCTCCCATGAATGCCCGGTCAGAGTATCGGATATGGGCATACAGCATATCCAGGTGTCGTTTGTTGGCCGGCAGGTCGACCGGCTCACAAACAACCCCGCCAGAATGGTGAAGCCAGGGCAGGTTGTGATGGAGTTTCACCAGATTGGTGAAATCCTCGTAGGAGGCGTAGCGCCGCCCCCGATCCAGATCATGGACGAAAGGCGGCCCCCAAGACGGACACAAGACAGTTGCGTCTCCGCCAAGTTGCACATTGTTCGCTGGATTCCGCGCATGCTGAACAAATTCGGACGGAGCAGTGGTTGTGATCTTGTTGCGGCAGAACCCCGGGGCAAAACGCACCCTTGTCCCTGAAACATCGCACCCCGCGTCGGCAAAAATTTTCAGGATCCCTGGATCATCCTGAAACTCCATCCCGGTTTCTGCCAGAATGCGATCGGCATTGGCTTCAATCTGCTCCAATCCCGCTTCGCTCAGAACATTGAACGTCGAGAGTTTTCGCACGACAAACGGTGTGCGAGGCTCGGCTGCGGGGGCTCGTTTCACATCTCGGCGCTTATGTCTTCGCTGACGTTCCATGTGCGTAACGTCGCAGCCGGATTGACAGTTTCCAATCATATTCGCACAGTATTAGGTATTCTTATACTAATGATGATCTCATGCCCGACCGTCGAACTCTATCACCTGGCCTGATCCGCTCTCTCGAAGTCTTTATTGCCGTGGCTGAAACCGGGCAGATGCGTTCTGGCGCACGGTTGTTGGGCCTGTCCCAACCCGCAGCTTCGCAACATATAGCCGCTTTGGAAAAGGCCTTTGCCACCCAGCTGATTGATCGCAGTGTCCGGCCAGCACGATTGACCCACGCCGGAATGCGGCTGCACAACCGGGCCCAGAAAATTTTGCATGCCCTTTCCGATATGGAATCTGAACTACGCCACATTGGGGAAGGCTCTATCAATCTGTTACGCGTGGGTATTCAAGCTTCGATCGCCACTACCTTGACGCCGTCGCTGGTAACGCTGGCCCAACAGGAGTTTGGGGTCGAGGACATCACCTTGCACGCAGGACAGAGTGGCAATCACGAACATCTTCTTCGCACAAAACAGGCCGATCTTGCGATCACCTCGAACCCGTTCCTCGATATGGACGGGCTGGAGCGGCATCACATACTGAAAGAAGACTACTTACTGGTTCTACCCGCTGACTATGACGGCCCAACCAGCAGCCTTGAGGCGATCCAAAGAAAGCTACCTTTGGTTCGGTTTGGAGATACGACAAACGCGGGCCGCCAGATTGCCCAACATCTTCGCAGGCTGCGGTTTGAACCGGATAGAGTCATTCAGGCCGATCGCTCGAGCATGGTGACCTCCTGCGTTGCTGCAGGGCAGGGATTCAGCCTTTTGACGCCAACCCTGTTGATTGACGGGATGGTCGAGAACATGCAGCTTCGCCTGCTTGAGTTGCCGGTCGTTGGTCTTTCGCGCACGCTGACTGTCGTCGCCCGAAAGGGGGAACTGCAGAACTTACCGAAAGCAATCGCCGCGTTGTCCAAACAAAAGCTTACACATCATATTGCAGAATATGTCGGGAAGATCGGATCCCAGAGTGTAGATCGTTCTTAACTGGTGCATCGGTCTCGCCATGGAGTATCGGATATTGATCCAAACTATGCACGCAAAGAAGGGCGAGGCGCATTGTCAGCACCTCGCCCCCTTTGTTGTCTGATGATTTAATACTAGCAGAACTCCAATTGATCCGCTGCGTGTTTCTTCAGGATATCAGGTGGTGCAAAGCGGTCGCCGTATTTAGAGGACAGTTCTTCACATCGGGCCACGAACCGGTCCAGCCCGTAGGTGTTGACGAATTGGATGTATCCCCCGGTATGAACAGGGGCGCCGATGCCCAAGATCGAACCAACATTGCCGTCCGCGACTGAACGCAGCACGCCTTCCTCCAGACAGCGCAGGGTTTCCAGGATAGCCCGGAACATGATGCGGTCCTGAATGTCCTGATCGGGCAGGTCTGACCCCTCTTTGCGCCACGCTGCTAAGCCAGGCCAGATTTCCTTGCCAGCCGCAGTATAATCATAGAACCCCTTGCCAGCTGCTCGGCCGGGTCTGTCATGCTCAGCAACCAGTTCACGGACCAATTTGCGGGCCTCAGGCGTCACCTCTTCTGTCGGATCCTGAAGGCCCATCTGTACTTGCGTGTTGTAAATGTCATCTACAAGCTTCAACTGTACCTCATCCAGCAAAGAGAGCATTCCGGTTGGCATACCCGTCAGGCGCGACAGGTTGTCGACGCGCAATGGATCCTGTCCCTCCGCCACCAGTTGTGCGGCCTCAAGCATCTTTGTGCCAATGGTACGCGAGGTGTAGAACCCGGTCTTGTCGCCTACGATAATCGGCGTCTTTTTGATTTGGCGTGCGAAATCAAAGGCCCGCGCCAGGGTTTCGTCCGACGTCATGTCGCCTGCGATGATCTCAAGCAACGGCATCTTGTCGACAGGCGAAAAAAAGTGCAGCCCAACAAAGTTTTCCGGCTTACCCGCCTCTCCCGCCAAACGCGTGATAGGTAACGTCGAGGTGTTTGATCCCCAGAAACCGCCGTCGGCCAGCAGTTCCTCGTGTTCGGCCAATACTGCATTCTTGATATCGATCTTTTCGAAAACCGCTTCGATGATCAGATCGCATCCTTTGACTTCTTCGGCCTTGTCGGTCGGCGTGATCAGCGCGAGCATCGCATCCCGCTTCTCCGCCGTCATGCGCCCTTTATCGACGCGCTTGTTTAACAGCATTTCGGTGTAGGCTTTGCCACGTTCCGCAGCCTCAAGCGTCATATCCTTAAGTACAACCGGAATACCTGCCATCGCCGCCGAATAGGTGATGCCCTGTCCCATCATACCAGCACCCAGAATGCCGAGGCGTTCCACTTTTGAGCGTGGGACATCCTGCGGGCGTGACGCTCCGCCATTAACCTTGTTCATGCCAAAGAACAGTGTCTCAATCATGTTCTTGGTCGGAGCCAGCGGTGTTAGCGAAGCAAAGCGGCGGCTTTCGTAGCGTTGAGCTGTATCGAAATCGACACGACCCGCGGCCTCGGTCATTATGTCCAGAATGCGCGTTGGCGCGGGCATCAATCCTTTGGTTTTTTTGAACAACATAGCCGCAGCGCCTGCGATGCGCGGTGCATTCTTGGGTGATGCCGACGGGCCGCCGGGGATTTTGTAGCCCTTTGTGTCCCAGGGCTGTGTCACTGCTGCTTCGTCTCCCTGAACCGACAGGATGTACTCCTTTGCGCGGTCCAGCAGCTGATCCGGGGTGACGACCTCATGGATCAGTCCCGCAGCCAACGCCTTTTGTGGATTCACCTGACGACCTTCCAGTAGGAAAGGCATCGCGGCTTCAAGGCCCAACAGCCAAGTCAGACGAACCGTGCCACCACCACCGGGCAGCAGGCCCAGCGTGACCTCAGGCAGACCGATCTTGGTTTTAGGGTTCTTCGCAGCGATGCGATAATTGCAAGCCAGGCAGATTTCATAGCCACCGCCAAGCGCCGCACCATTGATTGCAGCGACGACAGGGACCGGCAATTTCTCCAGCCGGCGCATGACAGCTTTGGTGCCTTCCACGTTCTCAAACAGGGCTTCGACCCCATCCGGAGTGATGGATTTCAGCATGTTTAGATCGCCACCGGCAAAGAACGTTTCCTTAGCCGACGTCCAGATGACACCTTTCAGATCGTCCTCGGCTTCGATCTTATCCACGGCTTCGCGGAATTGCGGCAGAAAGGCGTCGTTCATCGCATTTACGGGACCGTCCATGTCCATGGTGACAGTCACGATGTCATTGGCGTCTTTTTTATATGCAAATGCCATTGATTTGATCCTTCCTTACACGCGTTCGATCAGGGTCGAGATACCCATGCCACCACCAATGCACAGCGACAGCATTGCGCGTTTGGCGTCACGTCGCTCCAGCTCATCCAACATGGTTGAGACCAGCATCGCGCCAGTTGCTCCCAGAGGGTGGCCCATGGCGATTGCGCCACCGTTCACATTGGTGATCTCGTGATCGATACCCAGATCTTTCATGTAACGCATGGCGACCGAAGCGAAGGCTTCGTTAATCTCCCAGAGGTCGATATCGTTTACGTTCAGTCCGGCCTTATCCAGACATTTTTTCGCAGCCGGACCCGGACCCGCCAGCATGATGACCGGGTCTGTAGACACCATTGTGGCCTGCACGATGCGCCCGCGCGGCTCCAATCCCAGATCCTTGCCTGCCTGTTCCGACCCGATCAGAACCGAAGCGGATCCGTCCACGATGCCCGAAGAGTTGCCGGGTGTATGAACGTGGTTGATGCGCGCTACTTCGGGGTATTTCGACAGGGCCATGTCGTCATAGCCATAACTTCCCATGGCCGCGAAGGACGGGTTCAGGGCGCCCAGCTTCTGCATGTCGGTGTCGGGTTTGATGAAATCGTCCCGCTCCAGGATAGTCAGGCCACTTTCGTCGCGAACCGGAACCACAGATTTGTCGAACCAGCCACTGTCACGTGCGTGGGCAGCGCGGCGCTGGCTTTCTACTGCAAAGGCGTCAACGTCCTCTCGGCTGTAGCCGTCGATGGTAGCGATCAGATCGGCACCGATGCCCTGCGGCACGGCACGTTGATCCATGATCATATCGGGGTCAAGATACATCGCACCGCCGGATGACCCCATGGGTACGCGGCTCATGGATTCGATGCCGCCAGCGACCATCAGGTCCTCTTGTCCGGCGATGATCTTAGCGGCTGCCGTGTTCACTGCCTCAAGCCCGGACCCACAGAAGCGGTCCAACTGTACGCCCGACACAGATTCGTCCCAATGTGCAGCTTGCACTGCGCCTTTGGCGATATCGCTGCCCTGATCACCCACGGGTGAGACACACCCCAGCACCACATCACCAACGCGACTGGTATCCAGATCGTGACGGCTCTGCAATTCGCGCAACAGACCCGCGGCAAGTTGAACGGGTTTGACCTCATGCAGTGTTCCGCTGGCCTTGCCACGCGAACGCGGCGTGCGGATGGCATCGTAGATATAGGCGGCGTGCGCCATCAGGGACCTCCAAACTCTATTCAGCGCGCAGCGTGACAGCGAGATGGGCAGGCAACAATGATCTGGTGATACAAAAAAATAGACATTATCTTACATGAATGGCGGTTCTCATTCCGGCGATTTTTGCTGTTAATCTACTTCAGGGTGTGACGCGGCGCGGGGGCGATCCCGCGGCTATTCTAAGACATGCCGGATTGGATACTGCGGCGCGTCCAATATCTCATCCAAACTTCGTCAAACTGGTCCGCACAGTCACGCTGACACTCGATGATGAACTAGGGGGGTTGCAGGAACGGCCGCAGCGCATTGGAAGCACAGCCATACTTGCAGCTCACGCAAGTCACGCCGAGACCCTGGGTGATGCTTATCGTCGAACAGTTCAATTCATGGATATTATAGACAATTCATTCCGCTACACGTTTCGCGAAGAGGGTGAGAGTGCCATATTCGAGATGGTGCGCATACCCGGGCGAGTGGTGCTCAACGAGCTTGCGGTTGAAATGATCATGGTACTGGTCAATCGAATGCTCAGTTGGCTGGCGGGCAATAAAGGCGCCGTCAACCGGGCCTGGTTCGACTATCCCAGCCCGCCCCATGCGCCGATCTATCGGGCGATGTTCATGCAGGCGCCGGTACGGTTCGAGCAATCCAGCAGCGGTCTGGCAATCCCGCGAAACCTGATGAAATTGCCGCTTGTACGCACGGAAGAACAGGCCATGGCATATGCCCGGCGTACGCCTCTGGACGCTTTTTTACCGGTGGACGGCACCACAGGCCTGGCACTTGAGGCCGCACTAACCATTGATGCAATTCTGACCCGTGAAGGCAGACTTGCGGATATGGACGAGGTCGGTCGCAACCTGAACATGCCCAGCCACAGGTTGCGTCGGAGTCTTAAGCTTGAAGGCGTGGATTATTCGGACCTGCGTAAGCAGGTCCGGCGCGATCTGGCTGTGCGTTTGCTGACAACAACGGATCTGTCCATCGAGGATATTGCGGCGCGCGCCGGGTTTAGTGAGGCCAGCTCTTTTATTCGTGCCTTCAGGGGATGGACTGGTCTGACACCGCGCGCTTATCGCGTCTCAGACCTATGAACTTGCTGCTATTGGCCCATCAGGCCCATCTGTCGCACCGCCAGATCGCGCATGATCTCTTCCGAACCGCCGCCTATTGCCATGATCTTGATCTCGCGCCAGACACGCTCGACCGGGTTGCCCAGCATGTAGGCCGCGCCACCAAAAACCTGCATCGCCTCGGAGGCGACAAATTCCAGCGACTTTGTTGCCTGTACCTTGGCCTTGGCAAGTTCGGCAACGGGCATCAAGCCTTGCTCAATCGCCCAACAGATGCGCTCGATATATGCCTCGTTCATATCGATCCGGGCTGACATTTCCGCAAATTTGTGGCCGATTACCTGGTGCTCAATCAGCCGTTTTCCAAAGGTCTCGCGTTCGCGCGCCCATGCAAGCGCACTATCGTAACACAGTTTCATCATGCCCAGTGAAGCAGATGTCAGCCCCAACCGTTCAAAATTGAAATTATTCATGATCGCGATAAAGCCTTTATTTTCAGGCCCCAAAAGCGCGTCCGCATCAAGTTCGCAATCGTCGAAATGCAATGTCGCCTGCTGCGAACTATGCCAACCCATTTTGCCACCCAGCGGGGTGCGGCTGAAGCCCGGCGCATCGAAAGGAACAAGAAACAAGGAAATCCCGGCTAGTCCCGGACCCCCGGTGCGGGCGCCAATCACAAACCATTCGGCATCCATCCCACCGGTGATGTAGGTTTTTTCGCCGTTCAGGATCCATTTTCCACTTTTAAGCTCGGCCCGTGTCTTAATGTTGGCCACATCTGATCCTGCACCTGGCTCTGTTATGCCTAGAGCAGACATCATTCGTCCGCCGATAATCTCCGGCAGGACCGTTTTCTTGAACTCTTCAGATGCGAACTGTGCAATCGGGCTGATTGAGATCGTACGACCACCTACTGCCGCGCCGATACCTGACGCGCCACATCCAAACAGAATTTCGCTGTAGTCATGACGCATGAACGCATTGTCGAAACCCAAGCCGCCATATTCTTCATCGATTCCAAAACCAAAGACGCCAAACTCCGCGATTGCAGCATGCAACTCCCAAGGAACTCCGCGATCCGCTTCCCATTGTTCTATGTGAGGTTTGATTTCTGCATCAACAAAACGCCCGAAATCGCGCCGAAAAGCCTCGCGCTCGGGCGTCATGAAGGGGGATGGCATTGTCATTCTACTTCCTCAATCTTGGCGTTGTTCGGGGAAACAACGCGAAGCTGGCTTTCCATCATTCGTGCAAACCGTCCCATCATCTTCGTCAGGTATTCCGGTGATGAAACGAATTTTTCGTGCAACAAAAGACCGCGTAAGAAATTCCGGGAAATGCTCCACAACAATTCGGTGTCGTCTCGGTCACCTGAAACGCTGGCGTACTGGCTGGCGATGAGGTTCAGATTGGATTTGTCCCAGTCCCTCAGGCTCTGTTCGAGCAGCTCGAACAGGTCCGCATCAGTCCGGCATGCAACCAGAATCTCGACGATCGCACGACCGCCCGAAGAGTTTACGATGTTGCTCCAGGAGGACATGATCAGATCATAGACAGGCGGGGGAGTGCTGCCCTGCTTCCAGATCGGGCTCTGTGCATTGTCCAGCAGCCGCATTGCAGTCGCGGCAACAAGTGCTTGCTTGGTCGGGAAGTGATGCGTGATGGCCCCGCGCGAGATGTCCGCCTTGGCCTGAACCTTGGCGAAAGTTGTCTCGGCATAGCCAAGTTGATCCAGACAAGCGACCGTAGCGTTGCAGATTCTAGCCTGCATATCCCGAGATCGTTGATCCTGAGCCTTGGGCTTTTTGGATGTTGTTTCCGTCATGTTCCGTGGCGTCGTGTTGGCAGATCACTGTTGACCGATGTAATCGACAAATCATAAAAACAGAACAGTCGGTCTGTAAAGTACGGAGTCACCGACAGGCGGGAGAGACGTTACGTGAAGCATTCTCTGCAGATCGGAGGAGCGAGCGGGTTTTGGGGTGATGCGCCCCACGCCACACGGCAGTTGTTGCGCGATCCGGATCTGGACTTTCTAGTCTATGACTACCTGGCAGAAATCACCATGTCGATCATGGCGCGCGCTCGCCTGAAGGATTCGGAAAAGGGATATGCTGTGGACTTTGTTTCCGAGGTCATGACCCAAAACCTGAGCCGGATCGACGAACTGGGCGTGAAAGTTCTTTCGAACGCGGGTGGCGTCAACCCTATGGCCTGTGCCAACGCCTTGCGCGCTGAAATTGCTGAGCTTGGGCTGAACCTGAAGGTAGCGGTTGTCGAAGGTGATGATTTGCTGCCGCGTGCGGCGGAGTTTGCGGATCGTACCGAGATGTTCTCCGGGACTCCGATGCCCGCAGCCGAAAAGATCGCGTCCATCAACGCCTATATCGGTGCCGGCCCGATAGTGGCCGCGTTGAAAGCTGGGGCGGATATCGTCGTTACAGGGCGATGTGTTGACAGTGCCCTGACGCTGGCGGCCTGTATGCATCACTTTGGGTGGGGGCAGGGTGATCATGATCTGCTGGCAGCAGGATCATTGGCGGGACACCTGCTGGAATGCGGCCCTCAGGCCACAGGTGGAAACTTCACCGATTGGAAACTGGCCGGCGATATCGCGCAGATCGGATATCCGGTTGCCGAGATCAGCGCAGATGGTTCGATGGTCCTGACCAAGCCCGAGGGCACCACCGGATGCGTAACACCGGCATCTGTTTGCGAGCAGATGTTGTATGAGATCGGTGATCCGCGCGGGTATATACTGCCGGATGTGGTTTGCGATTTCTCAGAAGTCAGGATGGAACAGGCGGGGCCTGACCGGGTGGGGGTGACGGGTGCCAGAGGGTGCGCACCAACTGGACAACTCAAAGTGTCGGCAACTTGGGTTGATGGCTATCGTGTTGGGATGACTTTCCTGATCAACGGGCGCGAGGCTCGCCAAAAGGCCGAAGTGTTCGCGCAGGCCGGACTTGATCGTGCCCGCGCCATACTGAATCGCTTGGGCGCCCCTGACTACCGGGAAGTGTCATTCGAAGCATATGGCGGGCGGCCCGGCGACAGTGACTACGAAGAGATTTCATTCAAGGCGGCCGTAAAACACGATGATGCTCGCGCAGCGGGCCTGTTTTTGCGCGAAATGACTGGAGCAGCTCTGGCTGCTCCGCCGGGTCTACACATCTTTACTGGCGGAGGACGCCCCAAACCTTCGCCAGTCGTTGCCTTGTTTTCATTTTTAGTTCCCGCGATCACGCTTTCCTACCGTGTGACCCTGGAAGGGAAAAACATCCCCTATCAACAATCTGAAATCACTCCGAATGAACCAAAACCTATCAAAGGAGAAGTTCCTGAACCCGCAGAAGCGGACGTGATGGATTGGGTGTCTTGTCCGTTGGAGGAGTTGGCCTGGGCGCGTTCGGGGGACAAAGGTGACAAGGCCAATATCGGTGTCATCGCAAGACACGCAGCCTACATGCCTTATATCTGGTCTGCGCTGACAGAGGAAAAAGTGTCAGCCGTTTTCTCTGATTATCTGTCCGGCGAAGCTGAACGATTTTATCTGCCCGGCACACATTCCATGAACATTCTGCTGCACGAAGTTTTGGGTGGAGGCGGCATCGCGTCTCTGCGCAACGATGCACAAGGGAAAAGCTTCGCCCAGCTTCTGCTGGCCACACCGGTCAGAATTCCGGCGCGGCTGATCGCCAATTCCGAGCAAGGAGGTATCTGATGGGCTTTGTAAGCCAGGTCGTCCGCGACTCTGAAACCTATGCAAAGAACCGAGCCGACATGCTGGCTCTGATCGATGAGATGCGCGCGCTTGAGGCGCGGCCCGTGGCCTTGTCCGAGCAACGCCGCGAACGGATGGAAGCCCGTGGTCAGATCACCCCACGCGATCGCATTGCACATCTGTTGGATCCGGGGATGCCATTTTTGCAGTTGCACGGATTGGCGGGGTATTGCGTCGACAGCAACGATCCAGAGAAATCAGTGCCGGGCGCATCGCTCATTATCGGGATCGGTTTCATTTCCGGTGTCAGATGCATGATCATCGTCGACGACGCCGGAATCAAAGCTGGCGCGATGGTCGAGATGTCAGGCGTGGCATTCCTGAGCGCGCAAGACATGGCGCATAAACAGAACCTGCCATTTGTGCATCTGGTCGAAAGCGCCGGTGCGAACCTGATGGAGTACAAAGTCGAGTTCTGGGCTAACGGCGGAAAACTGTTCCGCAATCTGGCCCGTCATTCAGCTGCTGGCCTTCCCAATGTTGCTGTGTTGCACGGACCTTCGACCGCAGGCGGGGCTTATATGCCGGGGCTCGCCGATTATGTGGTGGGCGTAAAGCAGAACGGTATGGCGGCTCTGGCTGGTGCGGCGCTGGTTTATGCAGCTACCGGCGAGAAGGCCAATGATCGCGATCTGGGCGGGAGCGAGATGCACGCCACCACCTCAGGGCTTGTAGAGTATCTGGCTGAAGATGACGCGCACGGTGTCGAATTGGCGCGAGACGTGATGGCGCGGCTGGATTGGAACAAGTCTCTGCCTCTGAGGCGCAATAAAACGGTAGAGCCGCCCAAATACGACCCGGACGAGATCGCCGGTGTCGTCCCAACCGATTATCGCATTCCCTATGATGTTCGCGAAGTCGTGGCACGTATCGTGGACGGTTCGGATTTTGAAGACTTTAAACCGGACTACGGTCCGGCAACCGTCTGTTTGCAGGCTGCAATCAACGGTATCGCCGTAGGCATCCTCGGTAACAATGGCCCGCTGGACCCAGCCGGTGCGAACAAGGCCGCGCAGTTCATCCAGCTTTGTGGCCAGGCAGACATTCCGTTGATTTTCCTGAACAATATAACTGGCTTCATGGTTGGCACCCAATACGAGCAGGGTGGTATGATCAAACACGGGGCCAAGATGATCCAGGCCGTGACCTCGGTAGATGTGCCCAAAATCACACTGTACATCGGCGCAAGTTTTGGGGCGGGCAACTATGGGATGTGCGGATACGCTTATGATCCGGATTTCCTGTTCGCATGGCCAAACGCTTCCACCGGAGTGATGGGGGGTGAGCAGGCTGCCGGTACGATGGAGATGGTCGCTCGGGCAGGGTTCAAACGAAAAGGGATCGAGCCTGACGAAAACAAACTGGCGGCGCAGAAGGCAGCGATCACGGCACATTTCACCAAGCAGGAGAACGCGTTTTACACCTCAGGCCGCTGTATCGACCACGGTGTCATCGATCCACGCGATACGCGGCGCGTACTGGGTTTCTGTCTTGAAACCTGCCTTGAGGCGCGCGCGCGAAAAGTCAAACCCAGCACCTACGGCGTCCACAGGTTCTGATCATGCTGCCACAATCTCAACATCTCGAGCTGGAACAGGATGGCAGTTGGCTGACCGTCTGGTTCAACGAGCCTGAACGCCGGAACCCCCTGACAAATGCGCGGGTGGATGCCCTGCTCGACTTGTGCGCGGCGCTGCCAAACGCACCGATACAAGGCGTAACATTTCGCGGGCGCGGAGGAATTTTTTGTGCCGGCGGCGATCTGAAGTCCTTCAAATCCAGCTTTGACGGCTCGGCATCGCAAGATGACATAGTCCGCCTGAGTCTGCGGGCTGCCGATCTGTTCGACGCGGTGGCCGCTCTGCCACAGTTCAGTGTCATGGCTGTTGAAGGCGCTGCAATGGCTGGTGGACTCGGACTGACCTGCACCGGGGATATGATTGTCGCAAGCGAAGGCACACGGTTCAGCCTGTCCGAAACACGCATCGGACTGACCCCTGCGCAGATCGCACCATTTGTAGTGACCCGGCTGGGCATGCCCGCTGCGCGGCGACTAATGCTGACAGGCGCTACGGTTAATTTGCAAGAGGCTAAACGCCTGGGATTGGTGGATCGGGTTGTCGCCCCTGAGGAGATGGACAACGCGATTGAAGAAATTCAGGCAATGACCCGATCGACAGCGCCGCAAGCCATGGCCGCGATAAAACGGCAATTGATTGAGATGCCGTTTCAAACCCGGGAACAGCAGCGACAGATGGCAGCAAAGAGTTTCGCCGAACGATTGCTGTCGGACGAGGCGAAAGAAGGCATTTCGGCCTTTTTGGACAAACGCAAACCCAATTGGGCAGGGGGTTGAGCAATGGTATTCGATACACTTCTGATCGCCAATCGCGGGGAAATTGCCGCACGCATCATCCGGACCGCGCGATCGCTCGGTCTTCGGACAGTGGCTGTTTATACGACCGCGGACGCCACGGCGCCGCATGTTGAACTTGCTGATGAGGCGATTTGGATCGGAGACGGACCCGTTGGCGAAAGTTATTTGAAGGGCGATAAGATCATCGCAGCTGCCGAAAAAACGGGGGCTGGGGCGATCCATCCAGGGTATGGGTTCCTGTCTGAAAACGCAGAGTTTGCCAGATCGGTTGAGGCCGCTGGACTGATCTTTGTCGGTCCCGACCCCGAAGCAATCAGGTTGATGGGCGACAAGGCTGACGCCAAACGGCTAATGCTTTCTGCAAGCGTGCCTTGTGTACCGGGATATGAGGGCGATGATCAGTCCGAAGCCGTTTTGGTCAAAGCCGCGGACAACATTGGATTTCCCATCATGGTAAAGGCAGCAGCTGGTGGCGGCGGGCGCGGGATGCGGCTGGTTCACGACGCTGGTGCTTTGCCCGCGGCAATCGCGTTGGCGCGATCCGAGGCAGAAAATGCGTTTGGTTCTGGTGAACTGATCCTTGAAAAGGCGATTACCGACGCCCGCCACGTTGAAATTCAGGTCTTTGCCGACACACATGGAAATGTGATCCATCTGGGCGAACGGGACTGTTCGGTTCAGCGCCGTCACCAGAAGGTTGTCGAAGAGGCTCCTTGCCCGGGGATGACATCTGAATTGCGGGCAAAGATGGGCGATGTCGCCATTGAGGCTGCGCGCGCGGTGAACTATCGCGGAGCAGGCACTGTTGAATTTCTGCTGGATGCTTCAGGGGAATTTTATTTTCTCGAAATGAACACCCGCCTGCAAGTGGAACATCCGGTGACTGAAATGGTCACCGGTCTTGATCTTGTGGCAATACAGATCGCGGTCGCTCAGGGCGAAGCTCTTCCGGTTTCGCAAGAGGATGTGACCCTGAATGGGCATGCGATGGAAGTGCGCCTATATGCCGAGGATCCGGTCAACGGCTATCTGCCGGCAACGGGTCCGATTGACATCTGGCAGTTTGCGATCGGACCCGGAGTGCGCGTGGACGCAGGCATTGAAACCGGGCAGGAAGTGTCTCCGTTCTACGACCCGATGCTGGCCAAAATCATCGCGCATGGACCCACCCGCGAAACTGCGCGAGCGCGGCTGATCAGGGCAGTAAAGGAATCCGTGTTACTCGGAACGGTGACGAATTCGGCCTTCCTTGTGGATGTGCTGGGGCAGGGCACTTTCATCAGCGGCGATGCTACAACAACCTTTCTTGATCGCATCTATCCAGAGGGTTTCCCCGCTTATCAGACCAGCGGGCGCGACGCCGCTTTGGCACTTGCCCTGATGCTCGAAGCCGACCAAGCGCGTGCTAAGGATGCGGCTGGTTACGTCTCATGCGATCAACTCGGCTGGTCCAGCGCCGCCCTTTTGCCGTTCAGCGTAAAACTGGTGTGTGGTGAGGATGAGGTTAGCATTCGTGCCCGCGCGCGTCCGGATGGTTGGACCGTTTGGGTCAGAGAAGAGAAGTTTGATGTTACGTTCGTGAACCGCTCGGGCTCCAATATCCGAGCACGCATCAATGACCAGACCGTAGATGTTGTGGCCCATCTGACACGCGACATGGTCAAGTTCGCCATCGGTGCTGAGCGCCTGAAGTTTCGACGTCTGCGCCCCGGCGCTGTTGACGAAGCAACCACAGCCGGAGGCTGCGTAATCGCCCCAATGCCGGGTTTGCTAATCGAAGTGAACGCGGAAGCTGGCCAGAACGTGGCCAAGGGCGACCGGCTGGCTGTTCTGGAAGCGATGAAAATGCAGCATCAAATCACGGCGGCCGTAGACGGTGTGATCACCGCGGTCCACGTCGAAACGGGTCAGCAGCTAACCTCGGGCGATGTGATGATCGAGATTGAGGAGACCTAGATGAATTCCGATCTTTGCCGTCGACTTGGGATCGAGTTCCCGCTGTTTGCGTTCAGCCATTGCCGGGATGTTGTGGCTGCAGTATCGCGCGCGGGCGGCATGGGCGTTTTCGGGGCGGTCTTGACACCACCGGACAAGTTGAGGGCTGAATTGGATTGGATCGACACACATTGCGGCGGCAAACCTTATGGTGTGGATCTGATCGTTCCGACGTCGATGCAGAAACAGGGCGATCCGGCCCTCAGCGGGCAAGACCTGCTTGCCGCTCTGCCGGAGACACACAAGCAGTTCGCCAATTCCCTGCTAAACGATCACGGTGTTGGCCTTGACGGTTTGGACGACGCCCGCCTCGATATGATGCACCTTTCCGACAACATGAACACCACCGGTGCCGAAGCTGTTCTGGACATCGTGTTTTCATATCCGATCAAGCTGATCGCCAATGCACTGGGGACGCCTCCGCCAATCATGATGGAGCGCGCACAGGCTGCTGGTGTACCGGTTGCCGCGCTGGTTGGTTCGAAAAAGCATGCAGAACTGCAGGTAGCTGCAGGTGTTGATATCCTTGTAGCTGCAGGTGGCGAAGCTGGTGGTCATTGCGGGGAAGTGTCGACCATGGTTTTGGTGCCCGAAATCGTCTCGGTGGCGAACGGCACCCCTGTGCTGGCCGCGGGGGGTATTGTGAATGGCGCGCAGATGGCCGCAGGAATTGCAATGGGCGCTGCGGGCGCCTGGTGCGGCTCGGTCTGGTTGACAACAGCCGAGGGCGAACCTCCACAACAGATCAAGGACAAGATGCTGGCAGCGACATCAGCCGACACCGTGCGGAGCCGTTCACGCACCGGCAAGCATTCCCGCCAACTCAAATCCGCTTGGACGGATGCGTGGGAGACTGATGGGCCGGATCCACTTGCGATGCCCTATCAGTCGCTGGTTTCAGAACCGGCTTTGCGCAAGGTCGAGAAACTGGCGCAGTCCGGACATGAGGGGGCGGAGAAGCTCTCAACTTACTGGGTCGGACAGTGGGTCGGTCTGATGAACCAGGTAACCTCGGCTACGGCAGTCGTTCAGGAATTCAAGCAGGATTATCTGGCCGCTATCGACCGTCTGAATTCAACGTTGGAGGGCTAAGCAGTGCAACAGGCAATGGATTTTCTAGAAGAAAGCGACGCTTTGCAGGCGGTTTTGGCAGATGTATCAGGCGATCAATGGGAAACTGTAACCCAATTCAAGGGATGGACGCTGAACGATGTGCTCGTGCATCTGCACTATTGGAACCAAATGGCTGACCTGTCCCTTAACGATCCTGACGCCTTTACCGCCCGAATTGGGGCATTGTTCGCCAAGGCCAAGGTTGAAGGCCTGCGCGCGGCAGAGAATGAGGTGATCTCAGAACGCGGGGCAGAATTGCGCGCGGCCTGGCGGTCGCTTTATACCGACATTGGTGCACGTTGGGTGGATCTCGATCCCAAGCACAGGGTGAAATGGGCGGGTCCGGATATGTCGGTACGTTCCTCAATTACTGCCCGGCAGATGGAGACCTGGGCACACGGTCAGGAAGTGTTCGACATTCTGGGTCTTGTGCGCAGCGAGCATGATCGTATCAGGAACGTCGTTGTGTTGTGTGTGAACACTTTTGGTTGGGCCTATAAGGTCAATGGTCGGCCCGTACCCGATGCGATGCCGCGATTGGAGTTGACCGCGCCATCAGGGGCAGTTTGGGAGTTTGGTGAGCCGGGTGAAAACAAGATCACAGGCTCTGCCGTAGAGTTTGCTCAGGTTTCCGCCCAGACGCGCAACATCGGAGATACTTCCCTGAAAGTGGAAGGTGCAATAGCGACAGAGTGGATGTCGATCGCTCAGTGTTTTGCGGGTGGGGTGGAAAAGCCCCCTGCTGTGGGTACGCGTCACCGATCCTAACGCCAGAAGCGTTGTTGGTTGGCTAGCCGTGATTGTTGGAGTCGCACGGTTTAGTGGGCTCAAGTTGACGATACGTTGTTAACGCGTCAGACACGAACGCAGAAGCGGACAGAGAATACGGATATGCTACAGTTTGATGTGACAAAACTGGCCGCTGGCCTAATCATCGCTGTGTTGGTGGGCTGGCTGTTGGTTCTTGGAAAAAGCATCCTGTTACCGGTGCTTCTGGGCATCATCGGCATCTATGTTCTGGATTCCACCGCTTCGGCGGTTGGTCGCGTTCCCGGGTTGCGTGGTATACCGCGACGGCTGCGGCGCCTGCTTGCCCTGCTGACGATATTCCTGATCGTTTTCCTGATGGCCATGTTCATTGAGGCAAACGCGCAAGCAGTTGCTGAGAACATGCCGCGCTATCAAAGCAACCTGAACACGTTAGTCGAAACCATCATGGGTTCTCTGGGTGTCGAGAAACTGCCGGACTGGTCCACGATCGAGAAAACCCTTTCGGACAAATTTGATGTCATGGGTTTCCTGCAAGGGGCACTGACCACCGTGCAGGGTTTTGGCACAATCCTGTTCATGGCGATCCTCTACATGGTGTTCATCCTGACCGATCTGGACGGTATGCCAGCAAAGGTACAGCAAGCTTTTGGCAACGCAGAAACCGCCGGCCGGTCGCTGAAAATAGTTGGCCAGATCAACCAGAAAATCGGCAGCTATCTGAGCGCTAAAACACTGATCAATGTCATTCTGGCGACGATCTCTTTCGTGATCATGCTTCTTTTGGGGATCGAGTTTGCGTTGTTCTGGGCCATCCTGATCGGGCTTTTGAACTACATTCCATACCTCGGATCCATCCTGGGCGTGCTGTTTCCGGTCATGCTGAGTCTGGTGCAGTTCACTGACCTCTGGCATGCCGGGATTGCCTTTGTGGCGCTTATGGCGGCACAGCTGTTTGTCGGCAACGTGCTGGAGCCACGGCTGGTTGGCAATTCCGTGAACCTGAGCGGGTTCATGGTTTTGTTCTCGCTGGCAATCTGGACCGCCATGTGGGGACTCGCAGGCACAATCCTGGCCGCACCTCTGACCGCGGTCGTGATGATCATCCTGTCTCAGATCCAGTCAACACGCCCAATCGCGATCCTCATGTCCGAAAACGGAGAAATCGATTGAGAGTGCATGCTTTGAGCCCCCAGTTTCCATGCATTGTGGTTCACGGTATAACTGGAACGATGCCTGCGAACACCAGTTAGCTCTCGATATGTCGAGCATCCTTTTTCTGAGCAACGTATTGCTTCCAGAGCGCAGGGATGCCGACGCAGTTGACCCTGTATTATTTGCAGGGCATCGGCTGCGCAGAATTTGCTCTGCTCCAACCCCTGATGGGGGCCTATCCGTCCTTTTTCGGTAGCGCATCATAGGTCGCCTGAAGATAGGCAAACCCGTAACGCTGATCCGGTTCCAGGTGAGTTCCCTCGGCCCACTCATTCCAAGCATTGATGAAAACGATTTTTTCGTTAGCGCTGTATTTGTCCCGTGCCAGAACCTGATTGCACAACTGTTCCGTCCAGCGCTTGTATGCGTCGATGGAAAATCGACCCATGATACGGGGTGCATCCTGATTGCGTGCCGTATTGTCCCATGACAGCGTAGAAGATCGGAACAGCTTGTAATCCGGTTCCGGTTTTTGGATTTGGGCTTCAACCACCGCTTCGTAATCCATGATCATACCTGTAAATTCAGGATTGTAGACGCCCATTTCGTCGGTGATATCAGTACGCTGTACCTGTTGAGGCGGAAACTCCATCGCGGCATCAAAGCCCAGTTTTTCGGGGTCTCCGATATCGAAGGTCTGTGCGGCGACAAGATAGAGACCCTGCTCACCCCAACGCTGTGCTTCTTCTCGCCAGGCTTTCGTTGTTTCCCGGATATCGGGAATGATATTGGCGCGATAAACAATAAATACGGGTTTTCCGTCTATCCGAATATAGCGCGGATCTTCCATGTATTTGCGCACATGTCGCAGCAGATTCACGGAATCTTCGATGGAGTGATTTTGCCCGATCAATATGTCATGTTCTCGCCCATCCCAACGACGGGTCCAGTTTTCGTTTGCCCATGTCAAACAAAAGGGCATGTCAACGTCGGGGTTGGCAAGCATCTGCTCCAGCGGATGCTCCAACAGGGTCTTTCCGCCAAACCAATAGAAATAGTATGAAAATCCGCCTATCCCATAGGCTTTGGCCATCTGTGCCTGCTCGACCATGATCTCAGGCAATCGCAGATCATAATACCCCAGGTGAATTGGACAATGCGGCTGATAATGGCCCGGATAGTTTGGGACCGCCTTTCCGACGTTGGTCCACTCGGTAAAACCTTTACCCCACCATTCATCGTTTTCCTTGAATGGATGAAATTGGGGCAAGTAATGTGCGATTGCTTTGACTGCCGGTTCAGCCGCTGCAGGTGGGTTGAAGGGCACAAACTCGTCAGACCGACCGATTGCTTCGAAACTTTGCCGCTGTGATTGGCCTTGAGTATTCCAGCCCCGTCTCGGATCACGCTTCTTAGCCGAATTGCGAAATCGCCTTGCCGTTCGTGAGGATAGAGGAGGGCTGCATTTGGAAGCAGCTGAAAGCAGGTAGAAAAGCAGGGTATCTTTGATCGACATGCAAATTTCTCATTCTACGGCGTTTGACGCTGACTGCGAGGAAGTGGCCCTTCCGCTGTAAGCATGCCAATCGCTTATAGGAATGCTTCCGTCATGCTCAAATGATGCTATCGAGTTTGCTGCTAAATAATATGGCGCTATTCCGCAATCCCTAATTCCAGAGGCAGTAGCCGCTGCAACGATGCGTCTGGGTCAGTCCACCAAGGTACGAATTACCAATGGAAGACTTCTGGCAACATGGTGCATGTTGGGGCCAAATCAGGGCTCAAGCTTCTGCTCTGACCTCAGGATAGATGTTGTCATCAGGGCTTCAGGCAAAACACCAACCAAGGTTGTGGTGAAACTCCAAAACCGCATTTTTCACACAGCGATCCAGAATGTAGTTTCATCGTTTCGATGGCGGTGCCTTTCGCTGATCGCGCTCGCAATACTTGGTAAGTGCATAACATATATGAATAATATAATTCCAAGACTAACTGGTCAAACATGATATAAATCAAGTCTGGGATCCAAAAAACCAAATAGGCTGCTGAACGCAAGGAAAGTAACTTTGTAAGCTAGGACGCGCGCATCATGACGCCCCAAGCCACTCGACGCAGTTTTTTGCGGGGAAGATTCTCGACGCCCGCAGAGAATGAACCGCCCGCCCCGAGGCCATTTGGGGCGATCGGGGATTCTCGCTTTTCTGAGATCTGCTCAAGCTGTGGTGATTGTGTACGGGCCTGCCCGGAAGGCATCATCTTATCGGCCCCGGACGGATCGCCGGTCGTCGATTTCAACAAAGGCGCTTGCACTTTCTGCGGTGATTGCATCAATGCTTGCCAGACAGGCGCGTTGGAGGAATCTCAACCCTGGCACTGGCGTGCAGATACCACCGACACCTGCCTCGCCAAGAATGGTGTGCAGTGTCGCAGTTGCGAGGACCACTGCGATGAGTCCGCCATCCGGTTCCGATTGATGACGCAGGGCCGAGCCGAGCCACAAATCGATGAAACCTCCTGCACGGGTTGTGGCGGCTGCGTCGCGCCTTGCCCAGTAGGTGCAATCCAAATGGTCCAAATGCTTCAAACAACGGAGGCACAGACATGCTGAACATTTGCGGCTGCCTTGTCCACGCGATGCCCGAAACGACTGACAGCGTGATCAAATCCATAAATGCGGCCGAAGGCTGTGAGGTTCACGCCTGTGAAAACGGGCGCATTGTTGTCACCGTCGAAGACACCGAAACAACGCGGGCATCTGATCAGATTATGGATATGCACCAGATCCCCGGCGTGCTGACTGTCACCCTGACTTACCACCATTTCGAAGAGCTTCCGGCCGAGAACGAAGCTCATTCGCAACCCTCTGCCTGAACGGGAGAAAATAGCCATGACTCTGCCAACGTCCCGCCGCTCGTTCCTTAAGGCGACCGCTGCCGCTGCAACGGCTTCGGCCGCCGGTATCACCCTGCCTCAGAGTGCTTCTGCTCAGATCGGGGCTCCAGACATTCGCTGGGACAAAGCAGCCTGTCGCTTCTGCGGCACGGGTTGTTCTGTTCTTGTCGGTGTAAAAGACGGTCGCGTTGTGGCCACCCAGGGCGACCCCGAGGCGCCGGTGAACCGCGGCCTTAACTGCATCAAGGGCTATTTCTTGTCTAAGATCATGTACGGCTCCGACCGTCTGACCACTCCGTTATTGCGCAAGTCAAACGGAGCCTACGACAAGAATGGTGAGTTCGAACCGGTCAGCTGGGACGAAGCCTTCGACGTGATGGCCGAGAAATGGAAGGCCTCCATCAAGGAAAAAGGCCCAACCGCGGTTTCGATGTTTGGTTCAGGGCAATGGACCGTCTGGGAAGGCTACGCAGCCGCAAAATTCATGAAGGCCGGTCTGCGTTCGAACAATATCGACCCGAACGCACGCCATTGCATGGCATCAGCTGTGGCCGGCTTCATGCGCACATTCGGCATCGACGAGCCGATGGGCTGCTATGACGACTTCGAACATGCCGACACGTTCGTGCTGTGGGGTTCGAACATGGCCGAGATGCACCCGATCCTTTGGTCGCGGCTGACTGACACCCGTCTGACCAAACCGGGTGCCGAAGTGCATGTGCTTTCGACTTTCGAACACCGCTCATTCGAGCTGGCCGACAACGGCATGATATTTGTGCCGCAAACCGATCTGGCAATCCTCAACTACATCGCCAACTACATCATTCAGAACGATGCGGTGAACTGGGACTTCGTCAACAAGAACGTCAACTTCACAAAAACGGCCACCGACATCGGCTATGGCCTGCGTCCTGAGCATGAACTGGAACAGGCAGCGGCCAATCCAGCCCACGAGGGCAAGCACGGCAAACTCGAACAGATCGATTTCGAAGCCTACAAGGAATATGTAGCACCCTATACGCTGGAATACGTGTCCGAGCTGTCTGGCGTGCCCGCTGCACAGCTGGAGCGTCTGGCTCAGCAATACGCCGACCCCGACCGCAAGATCATGAGCCTGTGGACCATGGGCTTTAACCAACACACCCGCGGGTCGTGGGTGAACTCGCTTATGTACAATGTGCATCTGTTGATGGGTAAGATCTCCGAGCCAGGCAACTCACCGTTCTCGCTGACTGGTCAGCCATCGGCATGTGGCACTGCGCGCGAAGTGGGCACCTTTGCGCACCGCCTGCCTGCAGACATGGTCGTGGCCAACGAAAAGCATCGCGAGATCGCTGAAGACAAGTGGCTGCTGCCTGCAGGGACTATCCCGCCCAAACCCGGCTACCACGCGGTGGAACAACACCGCAGGTTGAAGGACGGCGATCTGAATTGTCACTGGGTTCAGTGCACCAACAACATGCAGGCCGCTCCTAACATCAATGAAGAAGGATGGCCGGGCTATCGCAACCCGGATAACTTCATCACGGTCTCTGATCCTTATCCCACGGTTACCGCGCTGGCAGCCGACCTGATCCTGCCCACGGCAATGTGGGTTGAAAAAGAAGGTGCCTATGGCAACGCTGAACGCCGCACCCAGTTCTGGCGCCAGCAAGTCGATGCACCGGGTGAGGCTCGCTCGGATGTCTGGCAGGTGATGGAGTTTTCGAAACGCTTCAAGGTCGAGGATGTCTGGCCCGAAGAGCTGATCGCCCAGATGCCCGAGTACCGCGGAAAGACCCTGTACGAAATTCTTTACGAAAACGGCAAGGTCAACAAATACCCGCTGTCGGATACCGCCGAAGGTTTCAACAATCAGGAAGCCAATCATTTCGGGTTTTATGTCCAGAAGGGTCTGTTCGAGGAATACGCCTCATTTGGACGCGGCAAGGCGCATGATCTGGCTGATTTCGACGTTTACCATCAGGCACGCGGGATGCGCTGGCCTGTGGTTGACGGCAAGGAGACTCTCTACCGCTTCCGCGAAGGGTACGACCCCTATGTAAAAGAAGGTGAAGGGGTAAAATTCTACGGCAAGCCGGACGGCAAAGCGAGCATCATCTTCGCGCCATACGAACCGGCGCCGGAGGTTCCGGATGAAGAATATGATCTGTGGCTGGTTACAGGTCGCGTTCTGGAACACTGGCATTCGGGTTCGATGACCCGTCGTGTCCCGGAACTGCACCGTTCGTTCCCTGCTGCAGTAGTCTTCATGCACCCCGAAGACGCGAAAGAGCGCGGTCTGCGGCGTGGGCAAGAGATCAACGTATCAACTCGACGCGGTGATGTGCTGTCGCGGGTTGAGACACGCGGGCGCAACAAGATGCCCAAAGGCGTGGTGTTCTTCCCATGGTTCGATGAAGGCCAGCTGACCAACAAGCTGACGTTGGACGCAACTTGCCCGATCTCGAAAGAGACGGACTTCAAAAAATGTGCCTGCAAGGTCGAACGCGCCTGACACAACCATTTAGAATGTAAGCAAGCCAGATGCCCGCTAACGTCACAACATCAAGCCCCGTGAACCGGCGCCGTTTCCTTCAGGATACAGCGCGGGTCACGGCGGGTTGTGCCGTGGCGGGCAGTTTTCTTGCCTACCTGACGCTGGATGCCCGCGCCCTGCCGGCGCAGGCGATACGGCCACCCGGGGCATTGGATGAAGACAAGTTTCTGGCCGCCTGCATTCGGTGTGGTCTGTGTGTCCGCGATTGCCCTTATGACACCTTGAAGCTGGCGGAACTGGGAGTTGATGGACCGGCCACCGGCACGCCGTATTTCACGGCCCGCGAAGTGCCTTGTGAAATGTGCGAGGATATTCCCTGCGTTGTCGCTTGTCCGACCGGTGCTCTCGACCCATCACTGACCAATATCGATGACGCCGACATGGGGCTGGCCGTTCTGATTGATCAGGAAAGATGCCTGAACGCTTTGGGGCTGCGCTGTGACGTCTGCTATCGGGTCTGTCCGGTTATCGACGAAGCCATTACACTTGAGCGCCGCCATAATGAACGCTCGGGCCATCACGCCATTTTCATGCCGGTGGTCCATTCGGACGCTTGTACAGGCTGCGGGAAATGTGAAAAATCCTGCGTTCTGCCCGGAGAATCCGCGATCAAGGTTCTGCCGCGCCGGATTGCAATGGCCGAGGCAGCGGATCATTACAAACTCGGATGGGAAGACCGCGATCCATTGGTCGACGAGTTGATTGACCTGCCGGACAGACTGCCCGGACCCGGAACAGATAACCTTGCCGCACCCGGCGGATACATAAACGGGACGGAAGCACTGCCCGACCCTTCAATGGAAGGCGGCTTCACCCCCAGCTTCTCGCTGCCTGATACCGGGAGTGTCGGACAATGAGTGGTGCTGTGCATCTGCCAGTTGGACAGGAGGCCATTGAAGCCAAGGGCTGGATGGGGGCGCACAAGTACCTCATAATGCGCCGCCTTGCCCAACTTACGTTTCTCGGACTTTTCCTGTTAGGCCCCTGGTTCGGTATCTGGTGGGTCAAGGGCAATCTCAATGGTTCTTTAACCTTTGACACGCTGCCTCTGACTGACCCCTTCGTTCTATTGCAAGGAATGTTCGCTCAGCATTGGCCAGAGATGACTGCCCTCATCGGCGCTCTGATTGTCGGTGGTGCCTACGCAGTAATCGGTGGGCGGGTTTATTGCAGCTGGGTGTGCCCGATCAATCCGATTACAGACGGCGCACACTGGGTGCACGACAAATTGGGCATGCAAAAAGGTTGGCAGCCGAAACGAACCACCCGCTACTGGATCTTGGGAACCGTGTTGCTGGTTTCCGCGGCAACCGGAACAATCGCGTGGGAAGTCATCAATCCGATCTCGATGTTGCATCGGGGTCTCATCTTCGGGATTGGTTTCGCCTGGACTTTTGTGCTGGCTGTCTTTGTTTTCGATGTCTTTGTCTCGCGCCGAGGCTGGTGCGGCCATATCTGCCCCGTAGGCGCATTCTACGGTCTTTTAGGTCAGAAGGCGTTGTTACGTGTCAGCGCGGTCAACCGAGCGGCTTGTGACGATTGCATGGATTGCTTTGCGGTCTGCCCCGAGATGCATGTGATCTCACCAGCGCTGCGTGGAAAGACCGCTGATACACCCCTGATCCTGTCACCGGACTGTACCAATTGCGGACGTTGCATCGACGTCTGCGCGGTTGACGTTTTCAAATTCTCTCACCGTTTCGACACTGCCTCAGCGCCAGGACGCGTGGCCCGTTCGAAACCTTTATCGAAATCCGGGGCCAGTCGCGCCGCCTGAGCAAACAACGGAGTTTCTCATGAACAAGAACGCCATATTCAGCGCCCTCGCTGCCGCGGCACTGACTGCCGCTGCGGGTATCGCTCTTGCGCAATCTACCGGTTCGCAGGTGGATTCTTTGCGCGGTGCAGATATCGACGAACCTGTCGCCCTTGACCAGGTTCACCGCAATGTCGAAGGGCGGATGCAGCGTAACTATCGCCAACAACCGCCGCTGATCCCGCACAAGGTGGAACAATATCAAATTGACCTGCGCACCAACCAGTGCCTGTCCTGTCATGACTGGACCAAAGCAGGTGAGCGAAATGCCCCCACCTTGTCCATGACCCACTATCTGGATCGTGACGGTGTCGAATTGGATCAGGTCGCAGGTACACGGTACTTCTGCAATCAATGCCATGTGCCTCAGGCAGATGCGCCAGCGCTGATTGACAACGTCTTTCAGCCTTCTTCCGGCAACTAACCTAGCGCACGTCTGAAAGGAGCACCGAAATGGCAGACTCTCCTGAAAATCATGGCTGGCTTCGCCGCATCTGGACCTGGTTCTGGACACCCGCAGCCCTGTTCAGCACCGGCTTTCTGCTGATTGCAGGCTTTCTGGGCGGTATCCTTTTCTGGGGTGGGTTCCACTGGACACTGGAACTGACCAATACCGAAGAATTCTGTGTGTCGTGCCACACGATGGAAACCAATCTTGGCGAGTACCGCGAAACGATCCACTACAACAACCATTCAGGCGTGCGGGCCATCTGTTCCGATTGTCACGTTCCGAAAGAATGGAACCACAAGATCAAAGCCAAGATTATGGCGGTCAAAGATGTCTACCACGAACTGGCAGGCACGATCAGTACGCCCGAAAAGTACGAGGATCACCGTCTGCAGATGGCTGCCGCGGTTTGGAAGAAGATGAAAGCCTCTGACAGCCGCGAATGCCGGAACTGCCACAACTTCGACTACATGGACTTTACCCTTCAGGAGACACGCGCCGCGTCCGAACATCAGCGTGCAATTGACAACAACATGACCTGCATCGATTGCCACCAGGGTATCGCTCACAGCCTGCCACCCGGTTACCTTGAAGAGTACCAGAATGTGGTCGGATCGCTGAGCTTCGATGACCCGATTGCAATACGTGCGGAAGCCTCGGCAGATGGCACTGCAATTCAGTCTTTCCTCGACAGTCGCTCGGAATAGGAAACAGGTGATAAGATGCTTGAAATACTTGGAACAATCGGCGGCAATATCCTGAGCCTTCCGGGCATCCTCGGGCTGGCACTTGGCATGATGACACGACGCTTGTGGTTAGGCGCGCTGATGGGTGGACTTGTTGGCGTTGTCGAAACGCTTGTCTTCTCAGGTTGGAAATTCGACCAGATCGAAACGATGGAGTTGGTGATTGCAATTATCGTTGGCGTCATCGCAGGCAGCTTGGGGTGCGCCATTCGTCTCAAGGGTGCTTCTGCCTGATCACCTCGTCGAGCTGGCGCTCAGAATTCTCTGCTGTGGGAAAAATTGTTTATACGCCAAACCTTAGGGGCTGGTGTATTCTGTGAACCTGCTGTTTAGTCTGAAGGCAGCGCATACAAACCGCACTGACCAACACAAATCCCTATGATCAGGCTTTGCCAGTTTCGGGCACAGATCATGAGCCTGAAAAGAAGATGCTGAGACGTCATATGAAGGATGCAGCGCGCCTAGCTGGCGACTATGATTATATCATCGTGGGTGCGGGTACAGCCGGATGCGTACTGGCGAACCGGCTTACAGAAGACCCCAAAACCCGTGTCCTGCTGTTGGAGGCGGGAAAGTCCGACAATTATCACTGGGTGCATATCCCGGTCGGCTATCTTTATTGCATCGGAAATCCCCGTACCGACTGGATGATGAAGACCGCGCCCGAGGCCGGCCTGAACGGCCGCTCATTGACTTATCCACGCGGCAAAGTGTTGGGCGGCTGCAGTTCAGTCAATGGCATGATCTATATGCGCGGGCAGGCGGCGGATTATGACCACTGGCGGCAGCTTGGGAACACAGGCTGGGGCTGGGATGATGTGCTGCCATATTTCTTGAAGTCCGAAGATCACCATGCCGGTGACAGCGAGATGCATCGCAGTGGTGGTGAATGGAAAGTCCAGAAGCAAAAACTGAGCTGGGATATCCTGCAGGCAGTACAGGACGGCGCAAAAGAGTTTGGCATTCTCCCACGTGATGACTTCAATGATGGCAACAACGAAGGTTCGGGATTCTTCGAAGTCAACCAGAACAATGGCGTGCGTTGGAATACTGCTAAGGGCTTTCTGCGACCAGCGATGAAGCGTCCGAACCTGCGCGTCCTGACCGAAGCGATGACCGAGCATCTGATCCTTGACGGTAAAACTGTCCGAGGCGTTCGCTTTCGTCACAGGGGCAAGGTTCTGGACGCGATGACCAATGGTGAAGTGCTTCTGGCAGCCGGGTCAATCAATTCGCCCAAAATACTCGAAATGTCCGGTATTGGGCGAGGCGATCTGTTGACCGATCTGGGAATCCCAGTCCGGCATGAAAGCGCCGGAGTTGGCGAAAACCTTCAGGACCATCTGCAGATACGTACCGTGTTTCGAGTGCAGAATGCCAAGACGCTGAACACGATTGCCAATAGCCTGTTGGGAAAGGCTCGGATCGCGCTGCAATACGGGCTGACGCAGTCAGGGCCGATGTCTATGGCCCCGAGCCAGTTCGGCATGTTCACCAAATCGGACCCTTCTATGGAAACGCCGGATCTTGAATACCACATTCAGCCATTGTCGACCGACAAGCTGGGTGATCCGCTGCATCCGTTCCCGGCAATCACTGTTTCGGTCTGTAATCTGCGTCCGGACAGTATCGGCAGCAGCCATATCACGACCCAGGATTGTGATATTCAGCCTGATATCCGGCTCAACTACCTCTCAGCCTCGCGGGATCAAGCTATTGCAGTCAAATCGGTCAAGCAGGCACGCAAGATAATGACAGCAAAGGCGCTTGAGCCGTATCAGCCTGAAGAGATCCTGCCCGGACCCAAGTTTCAAAGCGATGCAGAGCTTGTCGAGGCGGTCGGTGACATCGCCACCACGATCTTTCATCCGGTAGGCACCTGCAAGATGGGAACGGACCCAAAGGCCGTTGTTGACCCGCAGTTGCGCGTACACGGCTTGGAAGGGGTTCGTGTGGCAGATGCTTCCGTGATGCCAAAAATAGTCTCAGGCAACACCGCTTCGCCCGTTATTATGATCGCGGAAAAACTGGCCGGGATGATCGGAAAAACAGCCAAACCCTAGTAGGTATTTCTGGATTACTTCCTGATGCGGTGAGCGTGGGTGAACACTTCACAATCAGCTCTCCTCGCATTTGCGACCAGTGTCATCCCCGATTGTTGCGCAAGCTTGACTGCAAACGCTGTCGGAGCCGATACGGCGATTAGCATGGAACATCCAAGAGCAGCGGTCTTCTGGATCAGCTCGACAGACACGCGCGAGGTGACAACAACGGCACCCTGTCCTGGATCTGTGTCATTGCGGATCAGCGCACCCAGCAGTTTATCCACGGCGTTGTGCCGACCTATGTCTTCGCGAGCCACCACGATGCCTTTCCCAGGAACGAGAAATCCGGCAGCATGGGCTGATCTGGTACGATCATGCAACTCCTGATGATCCCGAAGCTGATCTGTTGCCGATGCAATGTCTGCTGCATCGATCTGCAATCGGATGCCCGAAACAGGTGCAATATTCCGGACAGCCTGTTCCAAGCTGTCGATCCCGCACAGCCCGCAGCCGACCGGCCCCATTGACGCCCTGCGACGTCTTCCCAGTTTTTCGGACGCATCGTCTTTTAGCCAATAGCGAGCTTCTATACCTGCCTCATGGGCAACCTGCTCGAAATCCACAATCTCATCGGGATCAGAGATGAACCCCTCGGTCAGCGCAAATCCATAGGCAAAGTCCTGTATGTCGGAAGGCGAGGCCATCATCACTGCTGTCGTCGTGCCGTTAAACACCAGAGCAACCGGTGTCTCCTGTGCCAGTTCACGCGATATCTCAACACCAGTCCCGACGCTGAATGAAGACATCCGCACAGAGGCTTCATATTGCATTTTTGGGCTGTCACGGAATGGCACCGTCATCTTCAGTGCACCTTCGCCAGTAAATCATGTCCTTGCGCGGTCAAAGAATAGAACAAGCGCTGTGAACGCTCTTCTCGGTTCTCAAGACTTATCAGCTGGTGCTCTTCAGCAAGCGTCACGCACTCACGCAGGACTAGAGCGTGCGCGACGCCCAGTTTGGACGCAAAGCTACGGCTGTCGCTGGAAACTCCAAAATGCGCGGCGACCAGAACTCCGGCTCCGATCGGGCTCAGGTGTTCTGGGCTTTCTGCCATAAGACTGGTGACGGTATTCATCATTGCGTCTTCCACCCCTATTTCTCCAACAGTCGAAAACGGACCATGACGGACTTGGAAGCAGGGGTGAAGCTTTTGTCCCCAAACGCCTGATAGGGAACCAGAACGTTCAGTTCCGGATAGTAGCCAGCAACGCAACCCCTTGGGATGTCGTAAGGAACAAGGCGGAAGTTTTCGGCGACACGATCGAATCCATCATCATGACACCCGATGACATCCACCCGATTACCAGCTTCAGCTCCCAGCAGCGCGACATCCTCGGGATGCATGAACACGACCTGACGCTCACCATAGACGCCCCGGTAACGATCATCCATTCCATAGACTGTTGTGTTGTACTGGTCGTGTGAGCGGAAGGTCTGCAGCACGAATGTCTGATCATCACTATTGGCGCGCTGCCACTCGGTCTGATCCGGCAGATCAGCGTCCGAGAAGTTTGCACGCCCCGTCGGGGTCTGCCAATCCCGCGCCGCAGCACTGTTGTACAGATGGAAACCGCGCGGCTTGCGGACGGCCTCGTTGTAGTTGCCAAAAGCGGGCAGGACGCGCGCGATCAGATCACGGATCTTGTCGTTGTCATCTGCAAGTACGTCCCAATCAACCACATCGCTGCCCACGGTTGCCTTGGCGATACCAGCGACGATCCCGACCTCGGACCTTAGTTCTTTCGAAGCTGGCAGATTGATCCCACCGGAACCATGCACCATCGACATCGAATCCTCGACCGTCACGATCTGGCGCGCACCTTGTGAGTTGCGATCAATCTCAGTCCGTCCAAGGCAGGGAAGGATGTAAGAGGCTTTACCGGGCAACAAATGACCGTGGTTCAGCTTGGTGGCCACATTGACGGTCAGATCCAGATTGCCCAAAGCCTGTGCAATCAGTTGGCTATCAGGCGTGGCGCGGGCAAAGTTGCCGCCCAATCCAATAAACGCCTTGGCCTGGCCGTTCAGCATCGCGCCAATGGCATGCAATACGTTGTGACCCGGGTCACGCGGCATGGGAACGCCCAATTCCCGCTCCATCGCGTCCAGTAAAGGTTCAGGGGCCTTTTCATTGATCCCAACTGTGCGGTCACCTTGTACATTCGAATGGCCACGCACCGGGCACAAACCTGCACCCGGTCGTCCGATATTGCCGCGCAAGAACATAAAGCTGGCAATCTCGCGGATCGTCTGAACCGAATGCTTGTGCTGCGTCACACCCATGGCCCAGGTGGTGATCACCTTATCCGAGGACATGTAAATTTCTGCGGCTTCTTCGATCTGGGAACGGCTCAGACCAGATTGTTCCTCAATATTTTCCCAAGACGTGCTTTCGACCAGGGCGCGGTAGGCGTCAAATCCGTGGGCATGTTCGGTAATGAAGGCATGATCCAGCACAGACGGTCGTCCTTCGGCCAAAGCAACTTCGTCAGCAGCAAAAACAGTCTTGGCCATGCCGCGGAAGACTGCCATGTCACCACCGAGCCGTGGCCGATAGTAATCAGTTGAGGTTGCTTCGGAGCGACCCCGGATCATCTCAAGCTTGTTCTGAGGATCGGCAAATCGGTGCAGGCCTTTTTCCTTGAGGGTGTTGAAGACAACAACCCGCGCTCCGCGCAGGGTGGCCTTGCGCAGGTCAGCGAGCATCCTTGGATGGTTGGTTCCCGGGTTCTGGCCCACCACAAAGATAGCGTCTGCCTTTTCAAAGTCTTCCAACAGGACCGTACCTTTACCGATCCCGATTGCCTCGGTCAGCGCGACACCGCTCGCCTCATGACACATGTTCGAGCAATCCGGGAAGTTGTTTGTGCCGTAAAGGCGCACGAACATTTGGTATAGAAAGGCGGCCTCATTGCTTGCCCGTCCTGACGTGTAGAATTCAGCACGGTTCGGATCGTCCAATGCGTTCAGCGCTGCACCGATTTCAGCAAATGCAGTTTCCCAGTCTACCTGCTCGTACTTGTCGGTCGCAGGGTTGTAGCGAACCGGATGTGTCAAACGACCCTGATGCTCCAAATCATAATCGGTCCAGCTTCGCAGCTCTGTAACTGTGTGGCTGGCAAAGAATTCGGGCGTGACACGGGCCTTGGTAGCCTCCCAAGCCACTGCTTTGACGCCATTTTCACAGAATTCAAAAGATGACCCATGCTCGGGGTCGCCCCAGGCGCAACCAGGGCAATCAAATCCATCGGGCTGGTTGGCCTTGAGCATTGTTTTGGCACCTGACAAAGGTTTCCCACTGCCCATCAGCTGGCGCCCCACGCTTTTGAGGGCCCCCCAACCGCCAGCAGCTTTCGAACTTTTCCCGGTGCAGTCTTTTTTTGCCATTCTCGAACCTGTTTGATCACGCGCGATGACAAGGAAGGCATGACGCAATACCTCTCGCCTTGGCGGAGCCGATACGAAGTTGTTGATTTGTTGCAGCTGCTTGTTTTGACGTGCAGATTCACGCCCGGTCCAAGTGGCTTTCCATCAGTTAGATGCGACGGAATGGTATACCTGTCAATTGCAAGATCGGGTTTTTGATAAACTATTCATATTAAATTTCTGAAGTTATAATAATCAAACTTGATTGCTAACGTGGCACCTACAGATTGTAATGAGGCCTTAAGGTTGAAACTGACGGGTACTCACCACTGTTGACCAATCCAATTCCATCTCGCATCCTTGCGCAAATTTATTTGGCCCGACACGCGTTTAAGGCGCACCACGAAGGCCGTAATGCTATGAATTTGTAAGGCCGGCAAATGCCAGAAACTTCACGAAAGCACTATGTGCTTGATACGCACCGATTACGCGACCCGGAACAAACCCTCGAAATCGTCAGGCCCTTTCTCAAAGAGATGGGGATCACACGCATCGCAAATTTGACCGGGCTGGACAGGGTTGGATTACCCACTGTAATGGTTGCAAGACCAAACTCGCGCTCGGTTGCGGTGTCGCTGGGCAAGGGTCTATCCCTGCGCGCAGCAGAAGCGTCGGGCGTCATGGAGGCCATTGAGTCATGGCACGCAGAGCAGGTGAGTCTGCCGCAACGCCTTGCCCGATATAATGATCTTATTGAAAAAGAGCATGTGGTTGATGCTTATGCTCTACCTCGTGTGTCTGGTGGTCGGTTCGATCCAGATCGCAACACTGTATGGGTTGAGGGCGAGGACCTGAGTGCTGAACGTCCGTGCTGGGTTCCACTCGAAATGGTCGATACGGACTACACTTCGGCCCCGATGGGAGGGCAGGCGGCCTTCCCCAGAACAACCAATGGGCTAGCTTCCGGAAACTGTAAGATCGAGGCGAGCTGCCACGCCATATGCGAACTGATCGAACGTGATGCCACTACCTTATGGAACCATCAACCTGCGGCTGAGCGTCTGGATCCCAACAGCGTTGACGACCAACGATGTATTCAGGCGATGGAACAGATTGAGGCTGCGGAACTGGAGTTGGGGATCTGGGATACAACATCCGACATAGGCATCGCCAGTTTCCGTTGTGTGATCTGCGAAGCTGATGGCAAATCGGGACATATCGGCATTGGCGACGGGTGCCACCCTGATCGCGCGATTGCATTGTTGCGTGCACTGACAGAAGCGGCGCAAACCCGACTGACCTATATCTCCGGTGCGCGCGATGATCTGGACCCCGAGGAGTTTACGGATGCAGCGCAGAACGATCGATGCCGCTACGTTCGCGAGCTGATTGATCAGGCTCAACCTGCAAAGTCGTTCCGTGATTGCCCGACTCATGTGACCTCTTCGTTCGAAGATGACCTCAACCTGTTGCTAACGCACCTGACGGCTGTTGGGGTCTCTCAGGTTGTAACAGTGGACCTGTCCCGACCGAAATACGACATCGCGGTTATCCGGGCTGTTGTACCAGGCCTGGAAGCACCGCATGACGAACCTGATTATATACCCGGTCCTCGGGCACAGCGCGTGATGGGGCAGGCAATATGACCGTATTTGTGTTTACAGGCCCGACCTTAACGGCTGATGCGGTTACCGAGCTTCTGGGCGCAACAGTTTTGCCACCAGTAAGGCAGGGTGACGTATATCGCGTCGTTCGGGAAAACCCGCGCGCGATCGGGATCATTGACGGCTTTTTTGAAGGAGTGCCATCTGTCTGGCACAAAGAAATCCTCTGGGCGATGGAGCAGGGCATTTCAGTGTTTGGCAGCGCCAGCATGGGGGCCTTGCGTGCTGCGGAACTTGCTGATTTCGGAATGATCGGGGTCGGGCGCATCTATGAAGAGTATCACAACGGCACGCTGACTGATGATGATGAAGTCGCAGTGGTGCACGGTCCGGCTGAGCTTGGGTTCATGCCGTTGAGTGAACCGATGGTTTCGATCAGGGCGACAGTCGATCGCGCATGCGACGAAGGCGTGCTACCGCACGAGACCGCGACAGAAGTGCTGCGCGTAGCAAAGGCCCTGAACTATCGTGACCGTATCTGGAAAGATATCGTGCATTCGAAGCGAGAATTGCCCGGGATGATCGAGTTTATCGATTGGCTGCCTGTTGGTCGTGTGGATGCCAAAGGCGATGACGCGCGCGCGATGCTGGTTCGGATGTTTCAACATCTGGAGGAAGGCGCTTCTAACGGTCCATTCGCAGTTAGAACTGAGCGCTCGCTAATGTGGCAGAGCCTGCGCGCGCGTATTGATGCTGAGCCAAGTTCTGATTGCGCTGTCAATGATGCCGTATTGAACGAAATTCGGTTGCAACCCGATCTCTTCGCAACTTTGCGAGATCGCGCCACTCTCAGCCTTCTGGCCCGAGACGAGGCGAAAAGGCGCGATCAACAACCGGATCGCGATGCACTGGTTAAGCAAATGTCGGCCCATCGGACCAATGAGGGCTTGTCCCAGCACGCAGATCTGATGCGCTGGCTCGAAATGAACGATCTGACCGCAGACGGCTACGAGGGAATGCTGGCCGATGCCTCCCGCGTTGACTGGATGATTTCTGAACGCACCGACAAGCTTGGTGCCACGCTGCTGGTCGAACTGCGCCGGTCGGGTGGTTACTCAGACTTGCGAGACCGAGCAATGCGCAAAGCAGAATACGGCTCTCGTGTACCGTCAGGAAGCTCTCACGCAGGGGCCGATCGATTGCGGATGCTGATGTGGTATTTTGAAACACATCTTGACCGAGAGGTCCCTGATGATCTTGAATCATACGCAGCTTCGGTTGGTCTCTCAGGCCGCGAAGCGTTTTATGACTTGATTGAAGCTGAATTTTTGTTTTGCCAAATGGATGTCGACTCAGACCAAAAGAAACCTGCAGAATAGGCGGTAACTGAATGGCACCTGCGCGACGCGGGAAGGGAAATTATGAACTGGCCCGAACAGATGGAGGACGAGGCACCGGGTACCCGGTTCCTGCTGTATCCGCAATCGCCCTTTCTTGAATCCAATGCTGTGCCGGAATTGGTGGAGATTTCTGCTCCACCCGGTTCGATTGGTCCCGGCCCGGCGGGCCCACGCATGTACACAGTCGATCCGGTCGGCAAGACGACTCCATACGGTGCGAACGTCCAGGGACCGCATGGCCCGCAAATGTACCTGCCCCCTTGGGATGGTTATATACAAGCGCCGCCGTCTCCGGATGAGGACGGTAATTTCATCCATGTCCAACCCGGCGATCCCGGGTTCGAGGCGGCTCACCTTTTCGGCTCAGCACATTTCACGATGGATGTCTGGGAGGGTTATTTCGGGCGACCGATCCCATGGCACTTTGCCCGCGATTTTGACCGTTTGGAACTGTCACTACTTCCCAGTCTCGACAATGCTCATATCGGGTGGGGCTTCCTGGAAACCGGAGGCACACATGAGCATGGCAATGAATACCGACCCTACAGCCTGAACTTTGATGTTGTCGCGCATGAGATTGGGCATGCGATCATCTATAGCGTCATTGGGATGCCGTCGACCGAAGATGCATCCGGAGAATATTATGGGTTCCATGAATCGGCGGCGGACATGGTTGCCTTGCTGGCGTCCCTGCATTTTGGATCTGTTGTGGACGATCTGCTGAGAAACACCCGTGGAAATCTCTATACGTTCAACCGCTTAAACCGCTTTGCGGAACTGTCCGAGAACGCCCAGATCCGGACCGCCGCCAATGACAGGGTCCTGTCCGAATTCGCAGGCGGCTGGTCAAGTGAACACGATCTTTCCGAGCCTTTGACCGGCGCAATGTTTGATATCTTCGTAGACATCTATCATGAGCGCTTGCTGCTGCATGGACTGATCTCAGCCGAGGAAGAGGATCTGTCAGACAAGCTCGAAGATTCCCCAGACTACAACGAGGTGATGCAAAATATCTTTGATGCGCGCTATGAGCAAAATCCTGAAGGGTTTCGCATCGCCTTATTGGAGGCGCGCGACTATCTTGGCACCTATCTGGCCGACACCTGGGAGAAGCTTGACGCTGATATGCTGAGCTATTTCGGAGTCGAAAAAGCCCTGCTTGCAGTTGATCAGGAAATCACCGGTGGCGCGTTCCGAAATATCATCGAAGGCAACTTCAGAATGCGAGAAATTGGTTTAACAACAGCGGGTCCCCGACTGCCTGAAGCTGATGAAAATAGTCATGCAAACTCTGTACGAACAAAAATACCAAATTGACCCGAACGTAAATTGCTTTGTTTTGCGCGCATTTTGTGGCATTTAATACGCGGGTGAATTCTTATGAAACATTTGGTCCGAATTGATCGGGCCTCAAAGAGGGGGGGGCGCAGTCTCGGACTTCGCCAATCCCGTAATTGGGAGAAAGTGATATGTCTGAGTCGTTGCTCAGTTTTTCAGAAGTGCTTTTGTTTGGCCGCGCTGTAGATGATCTCAAACTCAAGAAAGACACACGGGTCCGTGTTGCCATTATTGACGATGGCGTCACCTCACTGCCCACCATCACAAGTGGTGTGATTGACGATGTGACCGTTGAGGTTGGTAACAAAGTTCTGGTTCAGATCAATGATGTTGATGCCTCAGGAGTTTACCGAGTTCAGAACTCGGGCGGATCTCTCGTTCTGGGCAACCGGAGGTTAGAGCCGAAGGGCGACTTTGTTTTTGTCAAAAAAGGATCAAAGCACAAGCGCACGTTCTGGCAACAGACCGATGATGTCACTGCAGCAGCGGAACATCAGAAGTTCGAATTCAAAGGTAAACGCCGTCGCGGCAAAGGTGTGAACAATTTCCTTGGCGATCAGTTCCTTGATGGCGGACAACTGGCCAGAATTTACGGCTTCGCATTCGAGGGCGCCTACTATGAATTGCCTGAGCCCACCATTTTCCTCGTGCATGGTGACGGAGATTTCGTCAACAAAGAGGGGTCTGACGACAACGCGCCGGGCAATCTGGCATCGCGTGCGCCAAACAACCCCAACCTTACCGGGATTGCCGCTGCCGATTTTCAGTTTGCGGATGACATTCGGGTCTGGAACTACAACAAAGCTGATTTCACCGTTCGTATGGATGTGATGACCGGCCAGTTCGAACAGGTCCTGTTGGATGTCTGCTTCGGAGGTGATGGGCCTGGTGTCAGCGGCGCTCGCGTCAGTGGTGCACGTGTTAGCGGTGCACGGGTCAGTGGTGCCCGAGTGAGCGGCGCTCGCGTCAGCGGTGCACGGGTCAGTGGCGCAAGAGCTCGAGGCTCCGAAGATTAACTTGCAAATGGCGGCGCTGCGCTTGCCGTAGTAGCGCTGTCAAATAGGGGCGGCACATTATCCGCCCCTAAAACGCTGTTTGCTGGATCACCCCATCAAATCATGGGACCAAACACCGCGCTCACCATCGAATGCAGTAGCAGACTTGCGTGTCTGTGTGGTTTCGCTACTTCGATCAGCTGAAAATCTCTCGGCTGCACATAGCGGTGGTGCGACTAGACACCTTGTGGCGCGATACTCCTTAGGAGTACTCCGCTTCAAAGAGGCTGGGCTTACGCGACAAAATCCTGATGCATGATGGTGTCGACGGTGATCCGCTCTAGTTCAGGAACAATTGCCAGAATCTCGCTACCATTCTTAAGCGTCTCGGCAACCGGTTGAGAGCGCACCAATCCGCCCGCCTCACGAATGATCAACACACCGGCCAGTGCGTCCCAAGCATTCAGATGAGCCTCGTAATATCCCTCAGCACGGCCTTGAGCGACCCACATCAGACTCACGGCAGCCGAACCATTGCGGCGATACTCCATGTTCGCATCAACCGTGTGCTGCACGATGTCCAAGTATTCCTGAAGCGGTTTGCGAGATGAACGACCCAACAACAATACTGCCTGGTCGGGTTGGCTGCAGTTCGAAACCTCAATTGCAAACCCATTGCAGAAAGCGCCCTGATCTTTGGCGGCCCAGCACAACTCATCTCGGTCAGGCGCATAAATAGCGCCAAGCATAATCTCTTCGTTTTCGCAGTAGGCAATCGAGACAGCCCAATCCGGTAAACCTCTCATGTAGTTTGCCGTGCCATCAATCGGATCGACCACCCAGATCGCCTCACTTTGCCCGGATTGGCCTTCTTCTTCGCCCAAGACCGCGTCCGATGGGTAGTATTCCTTGATCAAGGCGCGAATGCGCTGTTCGACTTTGCGATCTGCAATTGTCACGAAATCCTGCAAACCTTTGACGGAAACAAAATCCTTATCTTTGTTTTTATAGAGCTCGCGAGCCAAAGTACCGGCTTCAACGGCTAAAAATCTGGCAAAATCCAGTTTGGTTTCAAATTTCTCAGTCATGCCTGTTCATTGTTGTCTGCCGAAAAATCGGTGTCAGTTTTTGATTGTAGTTTTGAATTGGTGCGTCCGGGTTTTCGATGCGATCCAGCATCTGGGTGACGGCGGCAAGCACTTGTTCCTCAGCGTCCTGCCGCATCGTCGATAGCTGATAGGACCCCCAACCGGCCTGTTCGATGTCGTCGCAGCCAACCACCTGCAGATCTTCGGGAAACCGGGTGTTCCAGTCCGCGCGAAGCCGGTCCAGAACGCCCAGGGCCAACAGATCTGTCGAGCAGAACACACCATTGATCTGATCCAGCGAAAGACCCAGGTTTCCTGCTACGTCGTATCCTGCTGCATAGCTTTGGCTGGCGGATATGAATTCCGTAACCTCGATGCCTTGGGCATGACACTTCTCAATGAATGCGCGGGCGCGTCCGGTCACTGAGTATGAAGGTGCCTGAGGATGAACCACGGCCAAGCGACCCGCACCGGATCGGGTGAGCATCGTGTATGCCAATTCTCCGGCTTGTTGTACGTCGATTTGAACCGTGTCCGCGATGTCTTGGTTCGTGCCGCGATTGATCAAGACAAGGGGCATGCGCAGGCGGCGACATTCCTGAATGATCTTTGAAGACGGCGTCGCTGATGTCACCATCACGCCAGCAACATTGTAGTTGAGCAGCACCGACATGAGTTGTTCGACACTTTCATGGGCGTCTACGGTCAGCAAAATCGGGCGATAGCCGTGGCTGATGAACTCTTGCGCGGCAATTTTGACCTGTCGGGAACGGAACGGAGTATCCAGAGATGAAGCGACAATGCCAACCAGATTGGACTGTCGCGTTTGCAGACCGCGCGCCAGAAAGTTGACGCGATAACCTAACTCTTCAGCAGCTTTCAGAACCTTTTGGCGGGATTTGTCCGAAATAGCCCCGCCTTCGGTAAACGCCCTTGAAACCATAGAGCGTGAAACGCCAGCCCGGCGGGCGACATCAAATGAGGTAACAGATTTTCTGGGTTCGTCAGTCACTGATCAACCCCTTTTTGCGACAAATCTCTGCAAAGCTAAACGGTTGATCAAGATTGACCAAATCGGCCTGCGCGTCTGCGATTTTCTCGAGTGTTTCGCTCTCGTCGCCGCCGTAAGCGATCATGAAGGGCATGCCGAGCTGGCGTAGCTTGGGAAATTCAAACCAGTCGTCCGATATCGTGTACTCGATCAGTCTTGGAGACAGACAATTCAAAGCCTCATCCAAACTCGAAAAATCCTGTCGGCGCATCATCAGGTTTGCTTCGGAAGAAATCGCACGCATGTCGTGCAAGGATTGCGTAACGAAGGACCAGAAAAACACCCGATCCTGCATGTCGTGAGCTACCACGCGATCCCAGACTAAATTCGCTGGTGCCGATTTCAGCTCGATATAGAGATGGCCGTCATAGGATTTGGCCAACTCCAACACTTCATCAAGCGTGGGTATCTTTTCCTCGGCGTAGAACTGCGAAAACCAATCCCCGGCGCTCAGCGATTGTAGCTCTGCCAGGGTCCGGTCGCATACTGGCCCGGTTCCGTTAGTGGTGCGATCCAGTGTGGGGTCGTGCAAAACCACCAGTTGATCATCGGCTGTCACATGGACGTCGATCTCGACATGGCTAAAGCCTGCAGCAAAGCATGCGTGCGCAGCGGCAAGGGTGTTTTCAGGTGCGATTTTGTTGGCGCCTCGGTGACACACGACTTGCAAACCGTCGCGAAACTCAATCGGATTGACCAATTCGGGACGATCCGAACAGATTCCCAATACCGGCTTGTTGCGCAGCTCAGCCATTCGGACCGGATCTTCTTCGTGCCAAAGAACAACTTTCTGTCCGGTATTGCGGCACCGTTCAAAAAGGGCGTCATCCAGCAGATCCTGTGGGCGATCCAGCTTCTCCCAGCATAGATGAAGGATATCTGCCTCGGTTGCGATCTCGAATGGATCGATCCCGATTGGTATCAGGACAGCAACAGGGTAGGGGCAATCGGCTGCGCGCAGAGCTTGCACCGCAGTTGGATCAAAAGCACCAAGAATAGCGCGTTTTATCCCAACGGACTGTAGCAACTCTGATGTCGGTACGGCTGCATCCGGTGCCTTGATATCCGCATAAATACCGCAGCAGCGATCCTGTGCCAGTTCGATGATCTGAGACAACAGAGGGGCCTCATCCTGACGAACTGCTGCCCGAATTTCTGCATATGTGAGGTGACGAAGGGCGCGCCCGTCTGCCAATGAAAAATCGTGGAAAGCGATGATCTGATTATCTGCTGTCAGGTGCAGATCCACCTCCCACATGTCCGCACCCAGATCGGCGGCCAGTGCAAATGCGGGCAGGCTGTTTTCCTGCGCATAGGCACTGGCCCCGCGATGCGCGATCGACAAGGGACGGGAGGGGGTCAACCAATCCGACATCAGATGCGCGTTCCTTCGGGTGTAAAGGCCAAAGCGTGATCCGAGGCGATACCCCAGTTCACGGTTTCACCCAGTTTAAGGCGCGGTCCAGCGGGTTGGATCGACCGCAGAACCGACCCGTTAGGAAGGGTAACGTTATAAAGATCTTCGCGCCCTTGCGTTTCAACGAAACTGATCTTGCCAGTCAGGTCAGATCCGAATTGCGGGCCGAAATACTCTGGTCTGATGCCAAGTTGCACCTGTCCATTGACCTTCGGCCTTAGTGTCTCGGCAATAGCAATACCGCTGTCGCCAATGCGGAACTGGCCATCAGCAACAGTAGCGTCCAGGAATGAAATCGGCGGGTTGCCAAGGAACCCGGCCACAAAGGTATCAACCGGATCGTTGTACATCTGGTCCGGTTCGCTCAGCTGTACGATTTTACCATCCTTCATCAGTGCGATGCGGTCACACATCGACATCGCCTCGACCTGATCATGGGTCACGAGGATGGCGGTGATGCCGGTTTCCAGCTGAATGCGACGGATTTCCGAGCGCATCTCAAGCCGCAGCTTGGCGTCGAGGTTGGCCAGCGGTTCGTCCAACAACAGCACATCCGGCTGCCTTACCAGCGCGCGGGCAAGGGCTACGCGCTGCTGTTGGCCACCCGACAGTTGCGCCGGTCGGCGATCCAGCAGTTCGGGGATATGCACAAGCTCCGCAATCTCACCCACCTTGCGTGTGATCGTCGCGTTATCCAGCTTCTGCACGCGCAATGGGAAAGCAATATTCTCGCGAATGCTCATATGCGGATAAAGCGCATAGTTCTGGAACACCACGCCTACGTTGCGCTTTTGTGAGGGCAGGTCCGATACATTGCGATCCCCGAAGTGCAGCGTACCGCCATTCATCCGGTGGATACCGCAGATGGTAAACAGCGTGGTAGACTTGCCGCAGCCAGATGGACCCAGCAGCGCCATCATCTCACCGCTCTCTACCGTAAGGTTCAACTTATCGATGACGGTAAGGCCGTCGAAGGTTTTGGTGAAGTTTTCGAGCCTAAGTTGCATCAGCCTTTCGAGCCCCCGCCGTAGATATTCATGAGTTTTTTCTGGAAAACCAGATAGATCAGGATCACCGGCAGCGCGTAGAACAGGCCCACCGATTTAAAGAGGTTGAAGTCGACTTCCAAACTGTCATCCAGCAGGAAGTACGCCAGATAGGTCGACAGAACCTGGGCATCGCTGCCCGGAGCCAACACCAGCGGCAGGATGAATTCGCTCCACCCCGACAGGAACGAAAAGATCAGCAGTGCAGACAGGCCCGGCTGCACCTGCGGCAGGACCAACTTGCGCCAGACCATGAAGCGGCTCGCGCCGTCCTGTACACCGGCCATCTCGATTTCCCACGGGACGGTGTCGTAGAAACCTTTCATGACCCAGATACCGAAGGGCAGTTCCAACGCGGCCTTGACCATGATGACACCAATTAGCGTGTCGAACAGGCCAAGGAATTGCAGGATCAGAAAGATCGCGATGATCAGGGTGATCGTCGGGAACGCGTGCAGGATGATGACGCCCGCCAGAAAGAACCGCCGCGCGGGGAAGTTCAGACGCGACAGCGCATAGGCTGAGGTCAGCGATGTGGCGCAGACGATGGCCGCTGTGGAACCTGCAAAGATGAAGGTGTTGATCGTTGCAATCCACACTGATCCCCGACCCGTGGTGTCATCCCAAAGGAACCGCCAATGGTGGAGCGTGAATTCCGACGGAATAAGACTGCCGGGTTCCGCATCGGAGATCGAGTCCACCAATGTAAAGGCGTACATGATCACCAGCGGCAGCGACAGGATCGTCAGCAGTGCAATGACCGGGAGCGAGCGAAAGTTCGATGTCATGACAGGCCCCTATTGCTCGATCCGTGGTTTTGCCACGAGGTCTTTGAAGTTGAAGAACCGCAGGTACAGCGCGCTGGTCACGATGCCGATCACCACCAGCACCAGCGCATAAGCCGCGCCCAGACCGTATTGCAGGTTGCCGCCGTAATTGTTCAGCGCAGTGTGATAGGCGGCTAGAGCCCAGACCTCGGTCGCGCCACCCGGCCCGCCATCGGTGGCCAGCAGGATGTATTCAAACGAAGTCAGCAGCGAGAGTGTCTGGTAGGACGAGGTGAACAGGATCGGCCAGCGCAATTGCGGCAAGATGATATAGCGGATCTGCTGCCAGCGGTTCGCGCCATCCACTTCAGAGGCATAAAGCATCGAGGCTGGGATCGTTCGGATCGCTGATGAGAACAGGATCATCCCCAGAGATGCGCCTACAAATCCATTGATCAGGATCACCACGATCCAGGCATTTGTCGCTGTATCCAGCATCCAGTTTCGGGGGGCGACGCCGAACCAACTCATGAAAGACGAAATGATTCCAGTGTCCCATGTTAGCCAGTACCACATCAGCACATACAAAACCGGCGGCAGGATACGCGGAAGAAACCAGATGGTGCGAAAGGTGTTGGCGATGCCAGAAGGCAGATAGAAGGTCGAGATCGCCAGAAACAGGCCGAAGCCCACGTTAAACGTCAAAGTAAACACAACATAGAACAGTGTGTTCATTGCATAGCGCCAGGAACTGTCCAGCGAGAACAGCAGCTTCATGTTCTCTGTGGTCCAGACCCAGCCGGTATAGGCGACTTTGACCAAGATGTTTTGATCTGCCACGGGGATGCTGGCTGCAGTCAGGGCTGCGCGAAACTCTTCTTCGGTCTGAAACCGTTCATCCATCACGCTCGAGGTGAAAAGCTCGGCCAGCGCCTTGCGATCTCGAGTTGAACGGATCTTGTTTGCACGCAAGTCTTTGAGCGCACGCTCCATATCCCGACGCGATGAAAACTGTGCCCCAGCGTGCAGATCTGCCAGTTCATCTGCAGTTGCCTGATCGCGCGCTTCGGCTAAAAGGGCCAGGCCGGTTTCGTCAACGACATAACCGGCATTTTCCAGCTTGTCATAGGTTTCCTCCGACACGCCGCTGGCTTTCACCTCGCGCAGATCGGATTGAGTCAGCAGGTATTCACCGCCAGTTATGCCCGTTGATGTGGACATGTTGGTAAAGGCGAAGAACACCGTCAGGATGACCGGGGCCAGAAAGAACAGCGTTACCACGATCATCGCGGGCGCAAGAAATCCGAACCCAAGCGCATTGAAGCGGGGCATTGCAATCTCCGAGAAAAAGTTGGCCGGGGCAGGCTACCCCGCCCCAGCCAGTGGGAGGAAACTTAACGGACGATCAGGTTGTCGCCCAATTTCGCGTTCAACTCGGATTCCAACTCGGCAACCGCATCTGCTGGCGTTTTCACACCCGTCCAGGCCGCCTCGAGCCCCTTGAACATGGCTTCTGAAAACGCGCCGTAATCCAGATTGTTCGGCTGTGCGTTGGCGCTGACCAGCAGGCGTTCGGTCGCTTCCGAGGCCCAGCGGTCATTGGCGTAAAGCTCGATATTCGACTGCTGTTGACCGATGCCCAGATGCGCCGACTTGATCGCGTGCAGCGAGTTCAGGCGTGGTTCCGAAGCGATTTTGACCAGTTGTGCGGCGATGTCCTCGTGATCGTCGTTTTCCTGATCTGTCACCAGATAGACCAGTGGGTGAGTGATGGTGTTGGCGCGACCGTTTTCGTTGCCTGCCGGGATCAGAGAAAACTCGATGGTACCGAAGAAGTCTTCGTTGCCTTCCTTGCCGGTATAGCGGGCGTAGTGCCATGTACCGCCATGCCACGTCGCGGCTTTTCCATTAGCCACTTCGCTGTACCACTGGCCCCAATCAGTACCCAGGTGGTTTTTACGCGTGATCCCTGCATCAACCGCATCGGCGAAGAACTGGTAAAATGCTTCCATCGCGGCCTTGTCTAGGACCAGCTTGCCTGTCTCAGGATCCTGCAACTGCCCACCAAAAGACTGGTAGAACTGAGCATAGTCCGGGCCGTTCGATGGCCGAGGATAAAAGCCGTAACCCTCTTCTACAAGGCCAGCATCCACTGCTTTCTTCGCATCTTCCAAGACGTTTTGAAGAGTGTATTCACCCGATGCGATTTTGTCAGGCAGGGCAGCGATGTCTTCGTCGGAATAACCGATACCGCGCATGGTGTCCTTCCAGAAGAAGAATGGGCGGCTTTCTGCGTCCTGCGGCAAGCCCCACTGAATGCCATTATAGGCAGCGATCTCAAGCAGGTTGGGGTAGATGTCGTTCAGTGGCCACGCGTCGAAATCCAAATAATCCTCTGCGGGAACGATGTAACCGGCCTGGCTCCAGGGTGCGATATCGAGGTGGCTGGTGACCACAATGTTCGGCGCGGTGCCAGCTTCAGCCGCAAGGGTCACGCCCTGCTTGAACTCTTCCCAGCCCCCAAAGTCACGTTTACCTTCGACGGTGATGTTCAGCTCGCGGCCTTCAATGGCGGCTTCACGCTCCAGCATATCGGCGGCGATTTCAATGGCATCAATACGATAGGCATCTGCATCGTTCGAGCCCCCAGCCCAGACTGTGATCGTCACGTCTTCGGCCAGAGCGGGTAGGGCGATTGTGCTCAGCAACAATGCTGCTGTAGCGCGTTTAAACTTGAATGTGGTCATGCGGAACCCCTGTTTGGTTAGTGAGCGCAAGTATCGCACACGTGTGCATGAGTTGCCCTATCATTTATTTATGTAGCCAGTGTGACACGAGCCCAGGTTTGTTATCGAGGATAGGGTTCCTCTGTCGAATAGTAGTAATTAGGTTTTTTCAGTCAGAACAAGCTAGCACCGACTCTCTCCTCCAGCGGAGTCGACAATTGAACACGTGTGCAACTTAGTCAACAAATTTATCATTTTTTGAATGCAGACCTTCGTGCGATTGGTTGTTTTGGAGTGCAGAACGGACCAAAAAGCTAAGGCTTTGTCGCTTGGAGATATTCAGGTCCGATTGATTCGAGACTCGGGTTTGA